>JBLHKB010000048.1:0-21936 GCA_047619315.1 Polyangiales bacterium | reverse complement strand
AGCTGTGGGACGACCGATTCCGCGAAGGTGGCAAGAGCGACGGCGTGGACGGCGCGCGAGCTCGTCGAAAACGCCCCGGACGGAACCTGGGTTCCTGCGGCGTAGTTTTGCTCAACGGATTCGCCGTTCAGCCACTCGAGAGAGAACGTGGCGGCCTTCGACACCTCAGCGTCGACGGGCAAGAGATCACCCGGACCGATGAGGAGCCCGTCGCCGACCTTCACACTTGCGCAGGGCACCACGTGAGGCTTGCCCGCCTCATCGACGACACGAGTCAGCATAGATTCAGGCGTCGAATCGCTGAGAAGACGGCGGCGGTTTCGTTCAAGGGCGCGTTCTTGCAGCCAACGTCCGCCAAGCATGAGCGTGACGAAGATGGCCAGAGTGTCGACGTAGGCGGCGTCGCCTTCGAAGAAGTAGCGGACCGTGGCGCCGGAGAAGGCGAGGAGGACACCGAGGGAGATGGGTAAGTCCAGGCCCACCATTCCTCGGCGGAGCGCGCCGAAGGCCGAGCGAAAGAACACGGGCCCGCCAAGAGCCACCGCCAGCGCGCTCGCACCGAACGATGCGCGATCCATGAACGCGCGGAGATCTTCTTCACCCGGCGCGTCGCCGAGACCAAAGTAGGAGGCTAGCGCGATGAGCATCGCGTTGATCGCGAGTGCTGCGCAAAAGCCGAGGCGCCACAGCAGGTCGTCACCGGTGCGTTCAATTTCGCCTGGTGGCCCAAGACCGTAGCCCAAGGAGCCCAACGTCGCTCGAAACTCCGACAGCTCGAAACCTTGAGGCACCACAAGCCGTGCTTCACCTCGGGCGGGGTCGACGTCGATGCGGCCCTTCGGCTCCTGCCGGCGGAAGAGCTCCTCGACGAGCCACACACAGGCGGCACAGTGCATTCCTTGCACCCCGACGCGCACACTACCGCCGGTCGCTGCCTCCTCGCACAGGACTTCAAAGCCGGCACTTCCGGCGTCCATACGAGGCTGAACGGCTGGAAGCCCGGTACCCTCGCGGAGCTCGTAGTAGCGCTGAAGGCCCATGCCTCGAAGCAGAGCGTGGGCTGCGGCGCAGCCACTGCAGCAATAGGAGCGGCGGCCCACGGGAATAGGCAACTCGCAGTGCAGGCAGTGGGTTGGGGCCTGCATTAGGGCCTGCAATACGCCACAACGGCTTCGAGGGGCCTCAGGAGAGTCACTAGCGCGCCGAAGGCAAAGATGAAGGCGAATACGCCGTTCCTTCGGTTCGCGGAACCTGCAAAGCGCGTCGCGAGGGCGGAACTCAGGTGGACGCTGAGCGCGGTCGGAACGAAGAACGCCACGGCAACGAGTGCTCCGCGAAGTGAGGACGCCGTGCCTACGGCAAGCATCCACAAACTCCAGGTCGCGCCGCAGGGGAGGAGCGGCGTGAGAGCACCGAGACCTCCTGCGCGAAGGAGTCCATGCGGCTGTTTTGAAGGAACACGCAGAGTCACCAGCGCGTTCTTCTCGCTCACATCAGCGCCGCGGCGACGACGCTGATAGAGGCGCAGTGCACGGACCGCAGCGACGCAGAGAGCGAGGCCGATCAACGTGCTCAACGCGACACGCCCCCAATGCGCCGAGAGACGTAAAACGACACCTTCCCCAAACGCCCCGGCCAGAGCGCCGCCGACAACGAGAGTGGCGAGGCGGCTTCCGTGATAGAACGCCCCCGAAGCGCGGCGGCGGCATCCGGCGAAGGTGGCAAGGGGTCCACACATCAGCGCGCAGTGCGGTGCGGAGACCACACCGAGGGCGAGCGCTGCGACGATCAAGGAGATCACGGCTTCGCCCTACGCAAGGCCTAGGCCAGCGGGCCTTGGCCTGGTTCTCTAGGACACCCGCGCCATACAGCGCATAAGATGCGTCTTCGCGTGCTCTGTCACGCACCATTTGCGCCCTCAAACGCCTGAGCTGGTTGAACCCGCTATCCCAGAATCATCGCTTCTTCGAGAAGCTCACCGCGCTCATAGCGGCCCAGGGACCACCGGTCGATAAGCTCCGAGCCCTCGCCTTTGGCGAGGTAGGCCGCAATCCGTTGACTCATGATCGGTGCCATCATGAACCCGTGGCCCATGAAACCGCAAAGCAGCGTCAGGCCTGGGACACTTTTGACGGGGCCAACGATGGGATTTCCGTCGGGGGTAATGTCGTAGCAACCGGACCACTGGCGCAGGATTTTGACCGCACCGAAGCGCGGAAAGGTTTTCACCATCGCCTTGGCGTAGAGCGCCAAAAAGCGGAGCGATGAGCCGTGGTCGATACCTTCCGGCACTCGTTCGTTCGAAATGCCGCCAACGATTTCGCCACGCATGGACTGAGAGCAGTAGAGGCCGCTGTCGAGGTCCGCGACGAGCGGTCCAAGGAAAGGCTTGAGCGGTTCCGTCGAACAGATCTCATGACGGTGGGGGCGGTTCGGAAGTGCAAGACCCAGGTGCGCTGCCACTTCAGGAGACCAAGCGCCGGTTGCGAGAACGACCTCGCTGCATTGAATCGTGCCCATGGTGGTACGGACCGCGGAGATAGCGTCGCCTTTGCGTTCAAAGCCGAGGACGTCGGTGAACGGGAAGATGCCGACGCCACGCGCCGCGCAACCTTTCGCGTAACCCCAGACGAAAGGCCAGGGAAAGACCACCGCATCATCGGGGTTCCAGCTGGCTGCCATGAGGTCACGCGTTTCAAGTTCGGGGACGATCTCCTTGGCCTCCTTCGGTGTGATCATACGGGTGGGCAGTCCATGATCACGCTGAAGCTCAGCCGACGCATGAAGCTGACCAACCCGCTCATCATCACGTGCAAGAAAGAGGTATCCGCCGCGCCGAAACCAGACGTTGACGCCCATCTTTGTCGCGAAGTCCGCGCAAAGATCCAGAGACTCTTTCATGAGTCCGATGTTCGTGGCGCTGGACCACTGCGCGCGAATGCCGCCACCGTTACGCCCTGAAGCACCGCTGCAGAGATAGCCCTTGTCGATGACGATGATGCGCCGGTTCGGCCAGTGCTCCGCCAAATGATAGGCCGTCGCGAGTCCCATGATGCCGGCACCCACGACGACGACGTCGGCGGACGAAGGCAGGTCCGCCGGGTCATGGGTGATGGGTTTCTTGTTACCCACGGTCATGGGCGTGGGTCTCCATCTTCAAGGAGTGTAGCAAGTTCGGCGAGGGACAGCGGATGCACCGGCGGCCGAGGCGTGACGGGTTTTGTCGGCATGTCCCCCCCGAGGCGAACCACTTCCCGGGCGCAGAGCGCAGAGCACTGTTTGCCCTGGCACCAGCCTGTTCCAAAACCCGTGTACCGTTTCACCGACTCGATGTCGCGATGACCGCGCGCCACGGCCTCTTCGATGGCGTGAAGCGTTACGTCTTCACAACGGCACACCAAAATCTTGTCGCTCATGCGGACCTCGTCGCGAGGCGTGCAGCAGCCAAGGCCTGTTCCAAGGCGGCCTGTCCACGTCGGTTCGTGCACGATCCAATCGCGAAGATAAAGGGCGACTGAGTGCTGCCATCGTCGCCAGCGTCGACAAAAAAGCCGCCGTCACTCCAGGTCATCGTGGCGCCGCCCTGAACGGCCAGCTCGCCGGCGGCGGATGGCGGTGCGCCGGCCACAACCCAGTCCACGCGGTGGCTCGTCGTTCCAACGCGCAGAGTCTCGACTTGGTTCTTGCCGTGCGCTTCAACTTCGGCGCCTCCAAAGGGGCCGTAGCAATGGACTCCCAAGTCGCGAAGACGCCCCCCAAGCGCACTCAGGAGTGGTCCGTCGCCCACGAGTCCGACCCGTTCCGGCTTTACATCGCTGCTCAGAAGTACCAGCGCGCCCGTTGCCGTAATCACGCCGGGAAGGTCGTTTCCAGGAAACGCGACGGCTCCGCCGGTCACGCCGCTCGCCACGATGAGGGCGTCGCATTCCACGGCACAGAGCCCCTCGTCGTTGTGGACAAGTACGATACCACCGGCCAAGGGTGCTCCATTCGGGCGCTCGCGATACACGCCGAGTGCGGTCGTCTTTCGCCGATATGCCACGGGGGGACCCAGGCGTATCTGCTCTTCATCTTCGTCTTCTAGGCCAGCAGCCGAGAGCAAGCGCGCTTCACCACCGCGAGCACGGGCTTCGTCCACAAGAAGGACCGAAGCGCCACGACGGGCCGCTTCGTTCGCGGCGGCGATGCCCGCGTAGCCCGCACCCACGACGAGTACATCGACACAAAGAGTTTCGATGGGCTGCGGTGGCAGCGCTTCGTCTGGCAAGGTGCCCACGCCTGCGACGCGACGCGCGATCTTCTTCATCAGGTCGTTTGTGGGCTTGAATCGCGTCCACATATGATGATGGTCGAGGCCTTTGGGAAACGCCCAGTCCGTGATCGAGAGGAGGTCGAAAGTCACACTTCCCACGACGTTCTGCGTTTCGATTTTCATCCCCTCGCGGACGGGCTTTCGGCAGGTCATCACGTTGGGAACGCCGTCCACGCGCATGAGACAACCTTCGCAACGCGCGCGAAAACAAACCGGCCCACGTGGCCGGTGATACTTCACGCTTCGGCCGAGGAGCCAGCGCCCTGAACGCACCAACGCCACGGCCACGCTGTCGTTGCTGGAGGCGTCTAAATCGTCGCCGTCTACCTGGATTCGAACCCTCGCCACAGGGCATGATATCCGCTTCTTTCGTCGTGGACGATGAGAAGATGCTGGTCTTCGAACTGGAGCGTCTGCTGAGCCTCAGGTCTTTGGGGCTGGAGTCTTAGGCGCGATAGCTGGCAGGTCCGTTTCTGCAGCGTGACGCTCGAAGTCGACCAAGCACAGAACCAACGGGCGCGTTTAGGCTGCAGGTGACGAGAGGAGCTCCTCCGCGACGGCGCTAGAAGATCTCGGGAGTCTCTGGGTTCTCGGCTGGAGGCTCCGGTACGACAGGCTCAGGTCGGGCGCTCAGCTCGAGGTCGAGTTCAGCTTCCCCGTTCTCGTCGACGCGAATCGTTCCCCGCGCGTAGCTGAAGAGCGGATGCCAAGCGACGATCTCCACCTCTTGGCCCGCCGGAATCTGCAGCTCGAAGCTGCCGTCGGTGCCGGTGACCGTGTGGACCTGGTGGTAAAGCACGACGAGGTCCGTGCGAGCACAGGGGGCAGCGAAGGCGCAGTGCATGGCGAACACGCCGCCCTGTTCGATTGGAAAGTCCCGCGATTGGCCTTCGGGGAGGACCTCCATGAAGTTGCTCTGGCCGATGACTGGCAGGAGAGCTTCACCGGGCGTGGCCTGGGTCACCTCGAGCGTGTCGCCGCGCGTCAGGGCGAGCACTGAGGGCGTCAGGCGGCAGTCTTCAATACGGACGGGAATGGTCCGTGGCTCGGGGTCGGGCAGCGCGCCAAAGAACGCCTCTTCGTCCTCGCTCCCGGCATAGATGACGACGTTGCTGAGACCACGCGCCTCATCCATCTGAACGGGGTGGTGGTCAGCGGTGCGTGCCGGAGCGCAATGCTCAGACCATGGGGCAAGCGCCTGCGGCCCATTGATTTCTTCGATGGTAAAGCCCGGAAGTTCGACGCCCGCTGCGAGACGAACCGTGCCGCGGATCGTCCCCACATGCGTTTCGCGCGCCTCCGGCGCTTGGGTCGTCTCGGTTCCGTTGGGATCCGGCGTTACACTCGGCACCTCTTCCTCGCAGCTTGAACAGGCAACGAGGAGAAGAAACAGTGCGCGAGTAACCTTCATTGAACTATCCCAGAAGATCAGCGGCTGCCTGAATGGCGAGCTCGAGTGCACTGGAGGGCATGAGGCCAAGGTCGATGACCAGGAAACCTGCGATGATAAGCGCCGCCGACACGTAGCCAGACTTCATGGGCACTGCGAGGGTCGCGCCAGGCTCCGGCTCTTTCATGAACATCGAGACGACAATGCGGAGGTAGTAGTAAGCGCCGATCGCGCTCGCGAGGACGCCGATGATGGCGAGCCACACGAAGCCGCCGCCGGCGTGCACTGCGGCATTGAAGACGTAGTACTTGCCGAAGAAGCCAGCGGTGGGTGGGAAGCCCATGAGCGTCAGGACGCCTAGGACGAAAGGGAGTGCGGCGAGTGGGTGACGTCGACCAACGCCGGCAAGGTCCGCGTAGGTGACCGCCTCGCGGCCGCGGCTGCCCAAAAGAATGAGCGAACCGAAAGCGAGGACATTGCTGACGGTGTAGGCGAGCAAGTAGAAGAAGACCGCGCTGATGGCCTCTTCGCCGACGCGGGATGCCGCGCTGAGGCCGACGAGAATGTAGCCAGCGTGTGCAATGGAGGAGTACGCCAGCATGCGCTTGATGTTCTCTTGGGCCATCGCTGCCAGGTTGCCGTAGACCATCGACACGACGGCTAAGGCTGCGACAACCGGCGGCCAACCTGTCGCCATGTCTGTCGTCATTTCGCCACCGAAGGCGATCATGCAGATACGAACAAAGACGGCGAAGGCGGAGGCCTTGACGGCCACGGACATAAAGGCGGTGGCGGGGGTGACGGCGCCTTCGTAGGCGTCTGGCGTCCACATGTGGAACGGCACGGCGCTGACCTTGAAAGCGAGGCCAACGATGAGCATGACCATTCCAAGTAGAACGAGGGACACTTCGGCCTGACCACCGGAGATGGCTTCGGCGATACCGACGAAGTCCGTGTGGCCGGTGCCGGCGTAAACGAGGGCGCTGCCGAAGAGAAGGATCGCCGCGGCGAAGCTGCCGAGGAGGAAGTACTTCACGGCACTCTCCACAGCACGCGGGCTGCCCCGGCGGAACCCGGCCATGGCGTAGACACCGAGAGACATCGTCTCCAGTCCGATGAAGAGGCTGAGCATGTCGATGCTGCGAGCCAAGATCATCGCTCCGAGCGCTGAGAAGAGCATCAGGAGGTAGAACTCGCCACGCTCCAGCCCGTGTTCGCGGAGGTAGCCGCCGGCGAGGAGCGCGCTGAGGGCGCCTCCGAGGCAGATGGCCACATCGAAGAAGAGGCTCGTGGAGTCGGCGCTGAGATACGCCTCAAAGAACTCTGGGCTGGGAAGCCCGCCGTCGCCACGGATCAGCGCTGTAAGACTGATGGCGCCGGCAGCTCCGAGAGAAACCGCGGTGAGTATTGCTAGCTCAGCGCGCTCTTTAGCGAAGGCGTCTGTGAGCATGATGAGCAGGCCGCTCACGACAAGAAGCCCGAGGGGAGCGTAAGGAAGCCAGTTCATCGGTCGCTCCTCTCGGCGAGAACAATTCGGTCGCTCGCCGGAGCATGAAGGGAAGGTTCGGCCAGCTGTAGGTCTGGCAACGCGAGACGCGCGTGTGGGTTGGGTGTCTCGCCATCGGCGGCGACAGCCTCATTCGTGGTTGCGGGAGTTCCGAGTACGCGAAGCCGGTCGCTCTGGGTGCTCGTTTCCCATTTCTGGGAGAAGTCCGTGATGAAGTTGTTGATGGCCGGCTGGGACTTCTCCAGGAGGGTGTTCGGGAAGAAGCCGATCCAGAAGATAAGGACCAGGAGTGGCGAAAGCGATGCCCACTCGCGCCAGCCGATGTCCGCGAGGTTCTTGTTCTCCTCGTTGTCGATGGGGCCCCAGAAGATCTTGTAGACCGCGTGGAGCATGTAGATGGCAGCGAGAACAACGCCGGTGGCTGCAAAGACCGTGAAGATGCCGCCCCACTGACCGAGACCGATGAAGCCAGTGCTCAAGAAAGCACCGCTCATGATCATGAACTCACCGATGAAACCATTTGTGCCAGGGAGGCCGATGGAGCTCATCGTCACGATGATGAAGACCACCGCATACCAAGGCATCACCTTCGCAAGACCACCGAACTCTTCGAGCTGACGCGTGTGGCGGCGCTCGTAGAGGACGCCAACGAGAATAAAGAGCGCACCGGTGGAGACGCCGTGGTTGACCATCTGAAGGATCGCGCCGTTCACGCCGTGGGGCGTCATCGCGAACATGCCAAGAACGATGAAGCCCATGTGGCTCACGGAGCTGTAGGCGACGAGTTTCTTGAGGTCTTTCTGAACCCAAGCACAGAAGGCGCCGTAGATGATTCCAATGATGCCGATGACCGCGATGGTCGGGCCCATGTACTGGCTTGCGAGTGGAAAGAGCGGCATCGCGAAGCGAAGAAAGCCGTAGATGCCGAGCTTGAGGAGGACCGCCGCGAGGATGACGGATCCACCTGTTGGCGCCTGAACGTGCGCGTCCGGAAGCCAGGTGTGGAAGGGGAACATCGGCACCTTGATGGCGAAGGCCAAGGCAAAGGCCGAGAAGAGCAGAAGCTGTTCCTCAAACGGAATGATCAGGTTGCTGAGCAACTCCAGATCGAAGGTGTAGACGCCGGTGACGCTCTCGTAGGCGTTGACCACCCAGAGGATGGCCACGAGCATGAGGAGACTTCCGACCATCGTGTAGATGAAGAATTTGACCGCCGCGTAGACGCGGTCTTTGCCGCCCCAGATACCGATGATGAGATACATCGGCACGAGCATCAGCTCCCAGAACACATAGAAGAGGAAGAGGTCGAGGGCGAAGAACGCGCCCAGCATGCCGAACTCAAGGAGCAGGAAGCTGATGGCGTACTCTTTGATCTTCGTGTTGATGCTCGTCCAAGACGCAAAGAACGCGATGGGCGAAAGCAACGTCGAGAGAAGAACGAGCCAGAGGCTCATGCCGTCGATGCCAAGCTTGTAGCTAATGCCAAGGCTCTCAACCCAGGTGCTGCTTTCGACGAGCTGAAAGCCACTGGCGGCGTAGTTGACGGCGGTCAGCTCGCCGAGAAACGGAAGCCGTGTACCAGCAAATAGCTCCACCATCTCGGGCAGCAAGAAGAGGCTGAGTCCGAAGTTGAAGAGCATGAAGGTGAGTGCCGTGCGACGAATCGCGTTCGGCCACTGACGCGGCATGAAGAAGATGGCGAGGGCGCCGATCGCTGGGACAGCGAGAAGAACAGAGAGAAGATTCATTGTCCTGCCTCCGCGGCGTTCTGCTGCGTCGGTGCAACGGCCACGTGGGGGTTGATGGCAGTGGGCAGGTTGTCGATGACGACCTCAATGCGTTGGGTATCAAGATTTCCGAAGCTGTTTCGGACTTCGACGGTGGTCGCCATGACGGCGGCGAGTCGGACAGGAACGGGGCCGACGTTGGCGGTTTCGCCAGCGACCATCGTGAACTCTTCGGACATGGGCTGGCCTCGGAAGATGACGTTGGCGCCATTGGGCCGACAGCGGACTTCACCGTCGACGACACGGAAGCTCGGAGGTACGTCGGCGAACTCGCCTTCGCCGTCCGGGTCCGCCTGCCAGCGTGGGCCTAGGACGTCGTCTTCAAGGATGACCGCGGCGTCACTGAGGTCGAACTCGAGGGGCTGACCGCGAAGGACGCCGGTGAAGAGTCGGTAGCCCACGATGTCGCCGTCGTCGTACGCAACGGCGGCGTTGGTGTCACTGGAGTAAGCCGTTCCCGTCGCTTCAAAGCGGAAGCTCTCGACAACTTCGGTGCTCTCGAGAGCAAGTCTCAAGTCAGCGTTCTCGGAGGCGGGCGGTGACATAATGTAGATCTTGTGGCCGCGGTCGTAGAGGTGACCGAGCGCCGAGCGGTCTTGGGGAAGAATCTCCGCAGGAGCGATGGCAGTACGAACCTGGGTGATGACGGAACGGATCTCTTCGTCCGTCGCATCATCCCTGAGGTCGATGGTGACGTTCGAAGGCTGCGCTGGGAGGTCAAACTCGCCGTCGCTGTCCAGGTCCCAGCGGTACTCGTAGCCAAGGCCGCGGGCGGCGATGAAGGTCGCGTTCGTGCCTTCCGTGTCTGCCTCGATGCTCGCGTGGGGGTACATGAACCACCAGGCGACGAAGGCGAAACCGACAACCATCGCGGTGCCGTAGGCATGCACGACGCCGACCTGAATGCGTGTCGAGAGCCAACCCAGAGACTTCACGATGAAGGCCGTAGCGCCCGTGAGAAGACCGTCGATGAAGCTCTTGTCGATGCGGCCCTGGAAGACCGCGAGGCCACGAATGGGCTTGATGAGGACGCTGTCGTAGAACTCGTCGACACGCCACTTGTCCATCAGGAACGAGTACAGCTTCTTCGGGATCTTCGTCGTCGTGGTGTCTTCAGCCTTGTCCTTGAAAGCCACTCGCGCGGAGAGCATTCCGATGGCCATCGCGCCAACGCCGAGGCCCATCGCGATGTAGACAGGCACCATATTGGTGACTTCGTCGGACGGCCCAAAGCCGGGGAGATGTGCGATCGACGCTTCCATCCAGTGGCCCCACCAGTTAGGCAGGTGAAACGCGTGAGGCATCGCGAGGAAGCCTGCGAGAGCGGCACCAAGGCTCAGGACGACGAGAGGGAAGACCATCGAACGATCTGACTCGTGAGGCGTCACGCTGTAGCCGTGGTCGTGGTCTGCGTTCTCGTCGTGATGCTCGTCATCTCCGCCTTCGGAGGCTGCGCTGCGGTAGCTGCCCGTGAAGGTGAAGTAGTAGAGGCGCATCATGTAGAAGGCCGTCATCGTCGCAGCCAGGAAGAGGCCAATGGCGACGAACCAGCCAACCCACTGGGGAATGCCGGTCTCGTTCATCGCGACGGTCGTGGCACCGAGGAGAATTTCATCCTTGGAGAAGAAGCCTGCGGTCAGCGGAAAGCCCGAGATCGCGACGCAGCTGATGAGGAAGGTCGCATGCGTGAAAGGCATGATCTTCTTGAGGCCGCCAAGCTTGAATATATTGGCGTCACCGTGGGCGTGAACCGCGTGCATGACGCTGCCGGCGCCAAGGAAGAGACAAGCCTTGAAGAAGGCGTGGGTGAAGACGTGGAAGAATCCCGCGCTGAACGCTCCAACGCCAACAGCCGCGAACATGAATCCAAGCTGGCTAACGGTGGAATACGCGAGGATGCGCTTCATTTCTTTTTGAACGACGGCGACGCTGGCGGCGAGGAGCGCCGTGCAGGTTCCGACGATGGCGATGACGCTGAGGGCGGTGGGCGACTCGAGGAACACCGGGGAGAGGCGACAGCAAAGGTAGACGCCTGCGGTGACCATCGTCGCAGCATGGATGAGCGCAGAAACGGGCGTTGGGCCCGCCATCGCGTCGGGGAGCCAGACGAAGAGCGGAAGCTGCGCGCTCTTGCCGGCGCAGCCAAGGAAGAGGAAGAGGCACGCGACGGTCGCCGTCATTCCAATGGGGAAGCCACCGAGGGCGAAATCGCCGGTCATCTCTGGGGCGGCGGCGTTGATCTGTGAGAACTCAAAGCTCCCTGCGTAGAGAACGCAGATGAACATTCCGATGAGGATTCCAAAGTCACCGATGCGGTTGACGATGAACGCTTTGCGGCCCGCGGCGGCGTAGCTCTTGTTCTCGTACCAGAACCCGATGAGCAGGTAGGAGCAGAGTCCAACGCCTTCCCAGCCGACGAACATCACGGGGAAGCTGCTGGCGAGAACCAGGATCAGCATCGAAGCCATGAAGAGGTTGAGGTAGGTAAAGAAGCGCGAGTAGCTCTTCTCTTCGCTCATGTACCCGAGAGAGTAGATGTGAATCAGCGAGCCGATACCGGTCACAACGAGCGTCATCAGGCCGCTGAGCGAGTCGAAGACGAAGGTGATTTCGATGGGCACAGAGCGATAGCCACCGCTGCCGTTTGGCACGCTGATGGAGAACCACTCCCAGAGCGTGGTCGTCAGCGCCTCACCTCCTGTCTCTTTGACCTCGTGAAGCTTGATGAAAGCCACGAGCGCGAAGACGAAGGACGCGACGACGGAACCTACGGCAGTGAAGCCGACAAGGGTACGATTCGCGGTCTTTCCGAACAGGCCATTGGCGATGGCCCCAATGAACGGAAAGAGGATGATGAATGGCAGTAAGGAAGCGCCGTTTACATTTTCGAACATGATGGTTTCTCAGAAAACTCGTTCGGAAGCTCGTTCAAGAAAGACGAAAGCGAAGGTTAGTGCTTGAGGAGGTTCGCATCGTCACTCGAGACGGTGCGGCGTAAGCGGTACAGCGCAAGCACGATGGCAAGACCCACCGCAGCTTCAGCGGCGGCGATAGCGATGACGAAGAGTGCGAAAAGCTGGCCCGTGTGGTTTTCCGGTAGAAAACGATTACTGGCGACCAGCACCACATTCACGGCGTTGAGCATGAGCTCGATGCTCATGAGCTGAACGAGCACATTCCGGCGCACCAAAAAGCCAATGGCCCCGATGCCGAAAAGCAACGAGCCCAGAGATAGGTAGATTCCAAGTCCAATGTCCATGGTGTGTCCTACTCGGCGGGAGCCGCCGCTCCTTCGTCTGCGCGTTGTGCGAGGATGGATTCGCGGACGGCTTTCGCTTCCGCGACTTCGTCCTTGGTGCGTGTTTTGGCGAGCGCGATGGCTCCGATGATCGCGACGGTCAGTGTGATGCTGACCATCTCAAAGGGCACGAGTGCCTTTGTGTAGAGATCGCCTCCAAGGCCCTGGACGCTGCCATAGCCTTCGCTCAGCGCGACCCACTCGCCAGCGACGCCGACGACGGAAAAGGAGACCACCGCGGTGATCATTCCCATGACGGCGAGGCTCACCGTGCGCCCAATGTTGCTTCGTCCTTCCGAGGTTTCCTCGGACATCGGACCGATGAGCATGATGACGAAGACGAAGAGAACGACGACTGCGCCGGCATACACAAGCACCTGAATGGCCGCGAGCAAGTGAGCCGAAAGCGTCAGGTAGAGGCCCGAGAGGGCGATGATATTCGTGAGCAGTCCCATCGCCGCGCGAAGCGGTCGGCGCGCCACAACGGTGGCGACGGCGCCAGCGATGGCGATGACGGTGCAGACCAGGAAGAGCGTAAAGTTCGGACCGGTCACGCCGCATCTCCCCTGGCTGAGCCAACGACTAACTTACGGGTGCTGTCGTCATGCCGGACATCGAGGGCGCTTCGGCGCTCGGCGGCTTCGACGAACTCGCTGCGGTACTTTTGGACCATGCCCAATAGCGGCATCGCTGTGCCGTCGGCAAAGGCGCAGATGGTGTTGCCCATCATATTATTGCCAATGTCGACGAGGGTTTCGATGTCTTGCTTCGTTGCCTTGCCCTTGCAGAGTTGGTCAAGAACGTCGACAAGCCAGCCGGAGCCTTCGCGGCAGGGTGTGCACTGCCCACAAGACTCGTGCTTGTAGAAGCGCATCAGGTTGCGGGTGGCCTCGACCATGTTGACCGAGCTGTCCATGACGATCGCGCAGCAAGTACCAAGCATGGTGCCCATCGCGCGATAGGTGTCGACGCCCATGGGTACGTCGATCTCGCTCTTGCCATGCCACTCGTGAAGTGGGTGATCTTCGCCCGGCGCATCGATGAGGATGTCGGGATGGAGAACCGGCGTGGAGGAGCCGCCAGGGATCACGGCCTTGAGGGGCCGATCGTCGTGGAGCATTCCGCCACCGTAGTCGTCGATAAGCTCGCGCATCGTGATGCCCACGGGTGCTTCGTACACACCGGGCTTTTTTACGTGACCGCTGATGCCGTAGAGGCGCTGTCCGCCGTCGCGCGGTGCGAGGCGAGAGAGGTTGCACCACTTCTCGCCGCCGAGCTCGATAATGTCTCCAACGGCGGCGATGGTCTCGACGTTGTTGACGACGGTCGGCATACCGAAGGCGCCCTTGATGGCTGGAAACGGTGGCTTGAGCCGAGGCTCTCCACGTCGTCCTTCGAGGCTGTTGAGGAGCGCCGTTTCTTCGCCGCAGATGTACGCACCAGCGCCGGTGTGCGTGTGAATCTGAATCGGGAAGGATTTGCCGAAGGGGCGATCGCCGACGTAGCCCTTGGCCCGGGCTTCGGCGATCGCGTCGTCCAGAATTTTGATGGAGTGCTGCAGCTCGCCGCGCACGTAGATGTAACAAACGTGCGCGTTGATGGCCCAGCACGTGATGAGAATCCCCTCGATGAGACGATGGGGGTCCTGGTTCATGATCGTGCGGTCCTTGAAGGTACCGGGCTCACTCTCATCCGCGTTGATCACGAGGTAGACGTCGTCGCCCTCCTTCGGATTGACGAAGCCCCATTTGATCCCGGCGGGAAAGCCAGCGCCGCCGCGACCGCGAATGGAAGCCTTCTTAACCTCTTCTTTGATCGCTTCGGGTTGCATCGTCATCAGCGCGCGACGGGCGACCTTGTAAGCCCCGTGTCGTTCAGCGACGTCGAGCTTATGGCTATTTTCCAGATGGTAGCGCGAACTCATCAGCGGCGTGAAGCCAGGCGTTACGGAACTCGGCGCCGCCGAAGGGCGCATCGAGGCGGGTGGCGTGGACGGTTTCGAAGCGGGCGCTGAAGGCTTGTCTTCTTCACTCATGCGGACTCCTTGGCGTACTGCTCGAGGATCTCGTCGACCTTGCTGAGGTCGAGGTTTTCAAAATAGTCGTCATTGATCTGAATCATGGGGGCTTGTCCACATGCAGCAAGACACTCGGCCTTGAGGAGGGTGAATTTGCCGTCCTTCGACGTTTCCCCAGCGTGGCAACCAAGTTTCTTTTCGAGATGCTCTTGGACGAGCTTCGCGCCACGAAGATCGCAGCTGAGAGTGCGACACACCCAGATGACGTTCTCGCCTACCGGTTCATCGAAGAACATCGTGTAGAAGGTGACGACGCCTTTTACCTGCGCTGTGGAGAGCTCAAGGCGCTCGGCCACCCAGGCCATGGCTTCAGGGGGTAGCCAACCGTGCTGACGCTGGCACACCCAGAGGGCGGGGATCAGCGCTGCGCGCTTGGTGGGATAACGTGTGACGAGTTCGTCAACTTCTCGTTCGCGTTCGGGGGTGAGAGCGAATGCCATCGGTTACCGTTCGATGCGGGGGGATTCCGCGGGGTTGCGGGGGAGGGGGTATTTACCGCCGAGAAGCCTAAAAACAAAGGGATTACAGGGTCCTCGGCGCCGGGACGCTAGGCTGACGGGTATCGTCTGTCAAGGGGGGCATCGCCCTGCAAAATTGCCGTGGAAAGGGTCTGCCCGGGTAGAGACGAAAGACACTTGAGTCCCCGTCCCGAAGCAGATAGGTTTGCCGTTATTCTCAGGGGGGGATTCGCCCTGCGACCTGAAGTAAAGTCAAAGCCCGAGTTACGGGCGAAGGGACCGACTCTGTGACCGTCTACTGTCCGAACTGCGGCAAGCCAAATACCGATGAAGCCACCCAGTGTGTGAGCTGCCAGACACAGCTCGCGAAACCTCAGGGTAAGGCTGGCTCTCGTTTCAAGGGCACCATGATGATGTCCAACATGGGGAGCGCAGCTGCGCCACCAGCCGCGGCGCCCGCGCCCGCGCCGGCCGCGGCGGCTCCGCCTGACAAGAACCTGGCGTTTCAGGCGACCATGATGGGTCCCATGACGACACCAGGCGCGCCTGGTGCCGCTGGTGGACCGCCAGTTCCTGGTGGATTTGGTGCGGCTTCCGACCCCAACGCCCCGAAGGCGGGCGGCTTTGGTGCGGCTCCGGCCACTCAACCTTCTCAACCCGGCGGTCAACCCGGCGGCTTTGGTGCAGGTCCCGCAGGCGGCAGTCCGCCAGCTGCTGGCGGTTTCGGCGCAGGTGCAGCGACCCCAAGTCCAGTACCAGGCGCGGCTCCTCCCGCCACTGGTGGCTTCGGTGCGCCAGCCGGTGGAACTCCACCCGCCACAGGTGGCTTTGGTGCGCCTCCAGCAGCCAGCGCTCCAGCCGCAGGTGGCTTTGGTGCTCCAGCAGCCAGCGCTCCGGCCGCAGGTGGCTTTGGTGCTCCAGCAGCTAGCGCTCCAGCCGCAGGTGGCTTTGGTGCTCCAGCAGCTAGCGCTCCAGCCGCAGGTGGCTTTGGTGCTCCAGCAGCTAGCGCTCCAGCCGCAGGTGGTTTTGGTGCGCCTCCAGCAGCCAGCGCTCCAGCCGCAGGCGGTTTTGGTGCGCCTCCAGCAGCCAGCGCTCCAGCCGGTGGCTTCGGTGCTCCTCCAGCAGCCAGCGCTCCAGCCGGTGGCTTCGGTGCTCCTCCAGCAGCCAGCGCTCCAGCCGGTGGCTTTGGAGCTCCTCCAACCGGCGGCGCTCCAGCCGGTGGCTTCGGTGCTCCTCCAACAGCCAGCGCTCCAGCGGGTGGCTTCGGTGCTCCTCCAACCGGCGGCGCTCCAGCCAGTGGTTTTGGTGCGCCTCCAACCGGCGGCGCTCCAGCCGGTGGTTTTGGTGCGCCTCCAGCGGGTGGTCCACCGGCTGCATCTGCGAGTCCTGGCGGCTTCGGTGCTCCTCCAGCTGGTGCTGGCGGTCCGCCCGCGGGCGGCTTTGGCGGTGCCCCTGGTGCGCCTCCCGGTGGAGCCGGCTTCGGCGGCCCTCCAGCCGGCGGCCCTCCCCCGGCATCCGGCGGCGGCGGCGGCAGCAACGCAAAAATGTGGATCGGCATTGGCGTCGGCTGTTTGCTCCTTTCGATCATCACCTGCGTAGGCAGCTGGTACTGGTGCAAGAGCAAGGCCGAGGGCTTCGTTGAAGGTGCGGGCGAAATGGTGGGCGAGTTCAGCCGCATCACGCTCAGCATGAGCCTCTCAACGATCAAGGCAGGCTGCGCGAGTGATCCTTCAGGTGCTGGAGCGGTCACGCACTTCCATCCTGCCGCCTTCCCGGCGTACCAGGCTGTGGCTTGCCAGGTGACCGACCAGACCCTTGCGGCGATTCGCAACTCCTGCACGCCAGGGAATGGCGTGGCGCAGACGCCATGTTCCAACGTGATGTCCGCGACCGCCGCCGGTGATGCAGGACGAGCCGCAGGCGTCGGCGTGGATGCAAATTCATGCTTTAGCTACACGTCAGGAACGATGCGCATCGTCGCCTGCAACATCGATGGGCAAGGGTTGAAGATCATCCACCTGGAAAACCCAGCCGGCGTTCAGTAGACGCCCCGATTGAAAAAAGCGTGGCTTCGGCCACGCTTTTTTTTCGCGAATCGCCCAAAACGCGCCGCAGCGGAATAGAAGGTTCGTCTGCTGTGGTAATACGGAGCGAAGCCTATGCGCCACATTCTGATCGCCGACGATGAAGAGAGGATTCGGGACGTCGTTCAATACACCCTCGAACGCGAGGGCTTTCAGGTAAGCCTTGCCGCTGACGGTCAAGAGGCTCTCGACGCACTCGAGAAGCTCGACGTCGACCTCGTCGTGCTGGACGTCATGATGCCGCGAGTCGACGGGCTCGAAGTTTGCCGTCGTCTTCGCCAACGCGCATCGACGCCCGTTCTCTTCCTATCGGCGAAGGCCGAAGAAGTTGATCGCATCGTAGGCCTCGAGCTCGGCGGGGATGACTACCTTTCGAAACCCTTCTCACCCCGCGAACTTCTTGCCCGCGTCAAAGCGATCCTTCGACGCTTCGCGCCACCAACACCAGACGAAGAGTCCCAGAGCGCTCCGCTCTCTCACGGCCCTGTTCGAATCGATCGCGCGCGGCATCAGGTGACGTGTTCGGCGGAGCCCATCAAGCTCACCGCGACGGAGTTTGGCGCCCTCGCCGCTCTCTTTGAACGGCCAGGCATCGTGCTCTCTCGATCGCAGCTGATGCAGCGTGCATACGCTTTCGACAACCACGTCACCGAGCGGACCATCGACACCCACATTCGGCGGATTCGCGCAAAGTTCCGTCCCTATGGCGTGGACCCCATCGAAACCGTTCACGGTGTGGGGTACAAAGCCGCAGACCTTCGCGACGCGTGAGAGCCTCCAGGAAGAAGGAGCGCTTTGGAGCGAGGTTGCTTCGGCAGCTTGGTCGTATTCGCGCCCGACTGCTCATCGTGAACCTCGTCGTCGTGCTGGTGCCGGTCGCGGGGCTTGAGTTTGCCGATCTCTACGAGCAGCAGCTTCTTGGCGGACTGGAGCGTGATATGCGTGACCAGGCGATCCTTGTTCGGCGCTTTTTAGAAGCTTCCGTCCGCGAGGATGGTGAGCTGGGCCATGAGTCACACCAGACGGCGCTCCAACTGGCGGCGGCGCGAACACGGACGCGAGTTCGCGTCTTTGACAAAGACCGGCAGCTCATCTTGGATTCGCACCGAGATGGACCACCGGAAGGACCGGAGCCCGAAGTTTGGGGCTCCGTGCTCTCCCCCGTCAGCAGCTACACCTCCGAAATCGAGGCTCATGCTCCATGGCCATCGCCCACGGAACGTATCGAAGTCCGTGAGGCCTTCGCGGGGCAGCCATCGTCCTACACACGTATCCGGAATCGACATCCAGCCGTGCTTCTTTTCGTGGCGGAGCCGATCATTCCGCAGCGTCGGGTCGTCGGCGTCGTGTACGTGGTGCGTTCGACGGTCCCAGTAATCGCCGAGCTTCACCGCATCCGGCGCGGCCTCTACCTACTCACCGCCGCCGCCTTTCTCTTTACGCTGCTCGTCACCTTGGCCCTCGCCTGGAGTATCTCCCGCCCTCTCAGTCGTCTCTCGAAAGCGGCCAAGCGCATCGCCGATGGCGAGCGCGATGTGCGCGTGCCCATCGAAGGAGCGGGCGAGGTGCGGGCGCTCGGGGAGTCGTTCTCCACGATGACCGATGAGCTGCATCGAAGGCTTCGCTTCGCGTCAGAATTTGCGGCGGACGTCGCGCATGAGTTCAAGTCTCCCCTGACGAGTATACGCGGCGCCGCAGAGCTCCTCAGCGAAGGCGCCGCCGACGAACCGGCTGCGCGTGAGAAGTTTCTTTCGAACATTCTTTTGGACGTGGCGCGTCTCGACCGTCTTGTGTCTCGCTTACTCGAACTGGGACGCATTGAGGCGGCTGGCACCGAGACCGCACGGAACATGGTCGTCGTGGCGAAGCTCGTTGAGGGGCTGGGCACACGCTACCCCACGCTTGTCGTTCACCCCGTCGAACGGGCGCCCATCATCCACGGCCGCCAGGCGGATCTCAGCCGCGCGCTGATGAATCTCTTGGAGAACGCTCTGCGTTTCTCACCGGAGCCCGGAACCGTTGAGCTCACGGTCAAACGCGAAGGCAGCAAAGTGTTCTTCATCGTGGACGACGCAGGGCCGGGGGTTCCCACCTCAGACCAGGAGCGTGTGTTCTCGCGTTTCTTCACCACGGAGAGCGCGGTTGAGGGGACGGGCTTGGGCTTGGCGATCGTTCGAGCCGTAGCGGAAGCACATGGCGGCACGGCCAGCGTCACGTCCTCCCCAGCCGGCGGTGCGAGGTTCGTTTTCTCAATCTCGGCGCGAACAGCGTCCTAGCGCAACAACGCGCCGACGACCTCGGCCGTTTCGAACTGTTCGCTTCCCCACGTCGGCTGCTCCGATCCAAGCGCACGAAGGACGGTCAGCGGAACCAGGGAGCTGCTCGCGCCTTCCATGCGAATGTGCTGTCCAGCGTCGAGGGCACCACCGGCGGACCCGGCAAGAATGAGCGGGAAATCATCGAAGCGATGCTGCCACCCGTTGGAGAGTTCTGAAGTGCCAAGCACGGCGCTGTGATCGAGAAGCGTACCATCCGCCTCGATCGTCGCGTCGAGGGCAGCGACATGATCGCCGAAGATGTCGACAAGGTATTGGAGTCCGGTTCGAACCGTCGCGTCGAAGCCATTGCTGTGTTCGTACTCGTGAAAACTCGTCGCCGCTCCGTTGTGCTGGATCCCGTCTGGGAAAACATCTGGGTAGCCGGAATGGGACGCTGGGCTGGAGAACTGCATCACCGCCACGCGCGTCAAGTCGCAGGCAAAGGCGAGGGTCACCAGTTCATTCATCACCTGGGCGCGTTCGCGGAACGACGCCACCGGCTCTGGGGGCTCCATAGCAACGCAGCCTGCGCCCAGCATGCCTGTAGTCGTCGCCCTAAGCCGACGCTCGATGTCGCGAATCGAGCTCAGATGCTGATCAACGCGCTGCCGGTCTTGGGCGCTGATTCGCGTCCGGAGCGCCGCCGCGTCTTCCATGACCGCATCCAGAACGCTTGCGCGCGCGAGCTCATCCGGTGTCGGCTCCGTCATTCCAGGACTTGGAATTCCGCCGCCGAAGAAACGCGTAAACACCGCGGCTGGGTCGAGGTTTGCAGGGTTCGGCGAGTAGGGACCGTTGTGACTCACGTCGCGAACGGCTGTTCCTGGCCCGCTTGAGCCGTGGGGCGTTGTGATTCCCAGCACCATCGATGGAAAGCTCGTCTCGCCGAGAAGCTCCACCGCGCGCTGATCGATGGAAGGTCCGGGCGGCGTCATGAAGTTCCAGTCGCCGCCGGAACCGTCGAACTCAGGTGCCAGCACGGGATTGCCGCCCGTGAGGATTCCGCAGGCGCCTTCGACATGTGGGTTATTCACGCCTCGGGTGGGCAAAACCGTCCCGGACACAATGGACACCTTGTCCTTCACATCGGCAAGGCCACGCAGGAGGGAACTCGGCTCCCAGACGCGGCCCGTCGCACTTGGGGCCCATTCGTTTGGAACGGTGCCGTTTCCCCAGAACCAAAGCACGAAGCGTTTCGGGCAGGTACTTCCATCGGCGAAGGCGTTGCCGTCGAGGTCCATCATGGCCTCGAGAACGGGAAGTCCAAGCGCGACTCCGGCGCCGGCGGCGGTCGCCCCACGCAGCAACCGGCGACGACTCATCAAATCACCACGACCCACGGGACGCCGTCGTTTGGTGCTCATGGTGACTCCCGGGGGAACGCGTAACGAAAATGCTCACTCATCGCCAACGACAGGATGGCGCTTCGTACATCGTCGCCGTCCATGCGGTCCAAGAGCGGCCGCAGTGCAGCGTTGTTGGTGGCGATGGTGTTTGCTGCACCGTAGGCGTAGAGGTTTGCCATGAGACACGGGAGCAGATCTGGGTGGTTCGCGACGACCTCGCCGAGCTCGGCGGCGTCGTTGAACGGTACACCCTCCAGTTCACCGCTGGGATCGATGTCGATCTCGTTTTCCGTCTCGCGGTACGCGCCGATGGCGTCAAACTCCTCTAGACCCAGCCCGATGGGATCCATCAAGCGGTGGCAGGACGCGCAGCTGTCGCTCTCCAAGTGAATAGACACAAGCTCGCGCGTTGTGACGAGTTCACCGCCAGGCGGCTCCGGAAGTGTCGTGTCAACGTCCGCAGGCGGCGGTGGAATATCGCGGCAAAGAAGTCGCCGCCGGACAAAGAGGCCGCGCTGCGCGGGTGATGTCTTCCCGAGGTATGCATGCAGTGCCAGATAGCCAGGGGTCGTGAGGATACCGGCGCGGGGGCTCTCGTCACTCATCTCAAGCTCCTCCAAAGACTCTCCAAAGGCCGCGTCGTCCACGCCATAGAATGGAGCCAATAGAGCGTTGATGTAGGTGACGCGCGTGGTGAACAGATGGCCGTAGCCGTGCTCAACGGCGCTCTCCGCCGTTCGGAGAAACTGGGCGTGCATTGCTTCAGCGAGCGCTTCGTCGAACGCCGGAAACACGAGGAGGTCTTTCTCCAGCGTAGCGATAGCGGACGCGTCGAGGAGGTCCGCGAGGAATTCCCGTAGACCCACACGAGCGCGGTCGTCCGCCAGCATGGAGGTCACCTGGGCACGAATGTCCTCTTCGCTTTGAAGTCGTCCCGCTTCGGCTTCCGCGATGAGCGCATCATCAGGGCCCTGGTTCCAGATCAAGAACGCGAGGCGCGTAGCCATCTCGTGGCCGCTGTATGAGAGGCGCCCTGGCCGTGATGGGTCGGGGACGCCGAGCTCTACGCGATAGAGAAAGTGCGGCGACTGGAGCAGACCGCTCAGCGCATACATCAGCCCTTGGGAGGGGTCTTCGGGATCGTGACCCAGTGTGTCCGCCAGAGTGCCGTAGCGCTCTAGTTCTTCGTCGCTCAACGCCCGGCGAAAGGCGAGTCGACCGACACGCGCCAGGAACGCCCGCGAACAGGCCGGCGAGGGGTCGCAGCCAACGACAGCTTGTCGGCGCTCCGCATCGTCGAACACATGACGCGCGGCGCTCAGCGCCAGCGTCTCGTATGTTTCGACGCTGGTCGACGAG
>JBLHKB010000047.1:0-22133 GCA_047619315.1 Polyangiales bacterium | reverse complement strand
CTACGAGGAGCTACACGTGGCCGCGGACTCAGCCCTCTTGGCCTTGAGCATCAATCTGGCCAACTCGTTGCTGACGAATACGGTTCGCGTCGTGACCAGCGAAGAACGTCTCGACGACATCTTTCTCGAGATCCGCCAGCGCTGCTCGCTCTAAGCTTCTGAAAGCGCGGTGGCGGGATGAGGGCGCACAGACGGCTGATGAAGTCGAGCGGGTCTAGGAGGACGGAGTGTGTGCCGTCTTTCCACGCGCTCTTGAGGCGTATTCGTACTCGACCGTCCGGATGCTCTTCGAAACGCTCAAGGGAGAGCGGCGGTGGCGCAATGTAGCGGCACGCAGTTCTAGTGACGACGCGCTCAAGGCGCTGTCCGTCGCGACGGTCCACCGCGACAGCGGCGTGGATGTTGACGCCGCCCACTTCGGCGAGGGCTACCGAGCCAGACCCTTGCACCAGGCGGAGCGGGCAGACGAGTTTGGCGGTCTTGCGGCCAGCGCCCGAACCGAGCAGCTG
Source organism: Polyangiales bacterium (assembly GCA_047619315.1). Taxonomy (GTDB): domain Bacteria; phylum Myxococcota_A; class Polyangia; order Polyangiales; family Houyiibacteriaceae; genus JBCCRV01. Next base: position 21,624 of record JBLHKB010000047.1, on the reverse strand, counting down.
CACGTCCGCCGCCGACGCGCCGCAGCACGACGCGAGGACTGGCTGGTCCGTCGCGAAGGAGTCGGCGGTATCGCTGATGCCATCGAGGCTTCGGTCATGGCGCTTGAGGACGCGGAGCAGACTCGCGTGGATCCACGCCGCGACCTGCGCGACCTCCTCTGTGCTGGGCTCGCGGAATTGCAGCTCGCCCTCTTCGTCGCGCACGTACACGCCATCGAGGGCCAGCGTATGGAAATGCACGTTGAGCCGGAGCGCAGCGAAGTCGCCACGGGAGCGAGCAGACCCACTGACGGATCGGAACCTCGGGAAGCACTGAATCGACAAGGTGCGCGGCGATGTCCGACATGCGGCGTCCCAAACAAGACGGACAAAAGCCGCGCCTGCAGGAGAAACCCACCACTATCTCATGGCCGCATCCGCGGCACGCGAGCTGGACGAGGCCGTACTCCAGAATCCCGCAACGCAGATACACATCGAACTCTTCCTCAAGCACGCCGTAGGCGACGTGATCGCGGACGGCTCCCCGGTTGCGATGATCTACCGACACCCGCTTGCAGCACTCCCGATCGATATCGTCGACTGCGATCGGTCTGTGGACTGCCTTCACCTGCCAAGCTTCGCCGACGAACTCTGCGCTGCCTACGCGACCGCTGGAATCGGCGAGCGCTGCTTGGCCACCTACTCGGCCGACCCGGCAGAACTCTATGTTCCGGCACTGCCGTTGCTTCGACTGGAACGAAAAGAAGTGAGTGCGAGCTTTCAACAGCGCTATTCGCAGCACGCCGGCGTCATTTAGGGGAAGCGGCGGTCGTCCGCGAGGGCCTGAACCGCCTCTCGCGGCACCTCAGCGATGCGCTGGAGCGTCCACAAGAAGTCCGATAGGTCGACGCCGGGGCGCCTTGGCTCGGCGTTCGCGTCTGGCGGAAGTGATCGATGAAGATCTCTAAGAGCCCATCCGCGCCCAAGGCGACGGTGTAGAAGGGCTCCATGGCGTCGGCGGCGTACATCGCGTCGAGCATGATGCCGCCAACGATCTCCTCGCGAAGGTTGCCCTCGAGGGTTCCGTCTTCTGTGCCGCGAAAGCCGGGCCAGCGCGTTCCATCTCGTGGAGGGGCTGCTGTTCTGAGCTCACGCTCGCTCCGGCTTGCCCGCGTGTGGCATTCCACTGTTCGCACTCCGGGTCCCTATGCATTCGTAATACCCTAGAGGGATCGACGAATCGGAACCGCTCCGTCGCGACATGTCTCATTTCGAGACTGGTCGAACAGAACTCACTCATCGCGACGGGCGCACGTTAGAGTCGCGTGTGCGCGTGCTTTCAACGCGCATTGGGGGAAACAATGGCGGAAACAAAGACGGTACTTAAATGGGTCGGCATGGGGTGTGGGACCTTGGCGCTCCTCACTGTCATGGGCATCGGCGCCTGTGTGTTTTTCATCAAAGGGGCGACGGACGCTCCCGCGGATCGGTCGCATGAGTTCTTTGCTCATATGCGTAGCGGTCAACAGGCCCAGGCCCTCGCGATGATGACCCCCGAGTATCAGGCCACGCACCCGCTGCCGAACTTTCAGCAAGCGGTGGCTCTCCTGCCGCCCATCGCGATGCAGGCTGACTCCACGTTTAGCAATCGCAGCGTCAACAACTCGAGCGCGACGATGAGCGGCTTCCTCACCACGCCGCAGGGAAACGTGCCGGTCACCGTGACGCTGAATCAGCGCGTTGACGTTTGGTACATCACGTCGGTGATGGTCGCGGGGCAGCCCCTGCAGTGAAGAGGCTTATTTAGACGAGGGATCGATGAGCCTTTCGAAGTTGGCCCCGAGGATCGCGTCGCGTTTGCGGCCTGAATACGGCATGCGATCGATCCAGCCGCGGATGGTTCGGTAGTCGAAGGAGCCATCGTCATCGACGACCCCATAGGGGGCGTCCGTTCCATAGAGACAACGCTCCGGTCCCATCGCGCTCACCGCTTGCCTCGCCAGGGCCTCATCGATGTACGGACTCGAGAGATCCACGTGCAGGTTGGGGTGCGCGTTCTTGTAGTGCCAGAGATCTCCGTAGAATGGGAAGCCTGCATGCGCCGCGATGATCCTCAGCCGCGGATAGGTGCTCGCCATGGACCGGAAGTCTCCTCGCGCGCGGAAGCCAAGGTGGATCAGAACGGGCAGGCCGAGCTCCTCACAGCGCTTGAGCAGTGGGCCGAGGATCTCGGTCCGATAGTCGTGCCAATGTGGATGCAGTTTGACGCCGATGAACCCCGGCTCGCTGCGCCACCGCTCGAGGGTGTCGAGTACGTTCAAGTCGTGGGCGGGGTTGAGAAAGATCCATCCAAGGAAACGATCCGGGTGCGCGCGAAGCACCTCAGCGAGCGCCGCGTTGTCCGGCGCGGGATAGATCGCGTAGCGCTCGCCGCCATAGGCGATGGCCGAGTCTCGCATCGTCGCGCGATGGACGAGCTCGCCGAGGGAGCGCGTGCGGCCGCGCTTCAATAGGGTGCGCATCACGGCGAGGAGTCGCTCTGGCACATGAGGCAAGGGGTCGTTGAGCGCAGGAATGAAGACGATTCGGTCTACGCCGGCCCTATCCATTTTCTCGATCACTCCTTCGAGTGCCAGCATTCGGGGCTCGAAGTGTGCGTGGCAGTCGATGATCAAAGCGTCGTCCCTCGCTGATCGCCGATCAGCTTGAGACAGCCTAGCTTTGTTCACGCGAAACGCCGTTCAAATCGTCGACTGCACAGTCCGCATGGACTACGCACCGGCCATGAGCGCTCGACACCCCAGTACGCATGCCTCGCGCCTCTTCGCGGCATCCACCATCGCCTTCGTAGCGATGGCAGCGACCCCCGCCCTCGCTCACGTCAAGTGGTTCTCGCGGGTCGCCGGCACCACCACCCCGCGAACGCTCGCGGAGATTCTCACACCGACGTTTTGGGGGCTCATGACCCTCAGCGTGGTGGGCCTCGGCATCGCCGCGCTTTTGGACAAACGAGTGACCGAGCTCGCCTCTTCCAAGCGTCTCGCGGCTTGGCTCGAAGAGAGGCGCCCGCTTGATCTGGTGGTGATGCGCGTCGCGACCTTCGCGACGCTCCTCGTGGCCTGGCAGCAAAACACGCTCATCACCCCAGAGCTTCACACCGCGAGCGATTGGAGCGGTGCGCTGCAGTTCGGGATCATCGCGTGTCTGCTCTTGCGGGCCACAACACCGGTGGCGGGGATCGGCCTCGCCGCGCTGTGGTGCCTCGGCGCTTGGCGTTTCGGAGCGTTCCACATGCTCGACTACGTCAACGTGCTTGGCGTCGCCTTCTTCCTCATCGTGCGCCCTAGCAAGAACAAGCGTTGGCGAGAGCTCGCCCTCCCCGTCATGTACGGCACCGTTGGGTTTTCCCTCGTGTGGCTCGCGGCGGAGAAACTTGTCTTTCCCGAATGGGGCATCGACGTCCTCTCGAGCAACCCGACGCTCGCCATGGGGCTCCCATTTGAGTTCTTTCTCTGTGGCGCAGCCTTCGTCGAGTTCGCCCTCGGCTATATGCTCATCGTTGGGCTCTTCGGGCGCGTGCTCTCCGTCACCATCACGATCACCTTCGTGCTCACTAGCCTGATCTTCGGCCGCGCCGAAGTCATTGGACACACGCTCATCCACGGCTCCCTTCTCGTGTTCCTGCTCCACGGACCGGGTCACACCTTTACGCCTCCGGCGCGCTTCCACACCAAAGCGATCATGCGCCTGCTCTTCGTGGTCGTGAACTTCGTCTTGCTCACCTTCGCGGTGGTGGTCGCCTACGCCAGCATGGCGACGCCTTACGGACCTCTCGAAGCAGCGGACGCCCACGCCGGACACCACGAACCCTACGAAGTGCCAGAAAGTTCGCGGGTCCCCACCATCGCCATCGAAGTCACCGAAGACAGCGAGTCCGGCTGGAACGTGTCGCTTGCTATCACGCACTTTAAGTTCGCACCGGAGGCAGCTGGGCAGTCACACATGGCCAGCCGCGGACACGCGCACCTCTACGTCGACGGTGAAAAGGTCGCGCGTATCTACGGGCCCGCCTTCCACCTGCGTGCGCTAAGCGCCGGCACCCACGAAGTGCGCGTGACGCTAAATACGAATGATCACCGGACCTTCACAACGGGCGGGGAAGCCATCGAGGCCTCCGCCACCGTTGTTGTCCCCTGACGCGCCGCAGGAGCCGCTCCTGCACGAGTCAATACTCGTCGCGTTGCTTCCACCGCGTCGGCACTCTTGTTAGGGTTCGACGCATGGGGCGTTTTGTTTGTATCGGTGCAGTGCTGCTAGCGCTCATCCAGTCGGCTGGATGTTCACGTTCGCCAGATGTCATCGTCGAAAACCCACGCGAGGTGATCCACCAAGAGGTGATGGCGGATGAGAGGAACTGCTTTCTGAACACCTTGGCCTACTGCGTCGAGGACCGAGCCAACCTCGACGCCATCATCGATGAACTGGTTGAGACGCGCTTCCACGGGGAGATGCCGACGACGCGCCGCCACATCACCCGTCTCGTGCGCAGCGTCGGCATGCGCTATCACTCCGCAAGTCTGGAAACAGAGGCCGGCCGCGCGCAGGTTCTCGCGAGGATGATGGAGCGCTACGAGAACCCGCCCATCACCTTCGAAAACGGGATCGCTCGCGCGGACCTTGGCTTTGTACCCACGGGCTTCTCTCAGCGGCGACGCTCCTGGGTCCTCGCGGACTCCTCGCCGCTCATGGAACGCAACCAGCCCAAAACAACCCATGTGGCTCGGCAGCTCTTACGATTGAGGGACGCCCACCCTGACGCGGTCATGTACAGCGTCGAAGCGCGGGCTCCGCAGGGCATGAGCCGGATCCGTTTTGAGGCGCGCTGGCGTCCAGGCGTGGACATGATCTCGGTAACCCAACACCTGAACGAACTTCGGACAACGGCTCCCATCGGCGCAAATCTCGAGGCGCTCCTCGACGGCACTGTTTCCTTATCCGACGGCCTGCACAGCTGTGCCCGCGAGTCAGCCTTGACGGACCCGCTCTGCAGCGGAATTGGGCGATAGAGGACGGGCCCATCGCTGTAAAAAGGGAGTTCACTCAAGCTCGAGAGCGCTGAGCTTTGTACTGAAAGTCAGCACATCTGGGCCATCAAGGACGGGATCTTTTTGGCGAGCTTGAAGAACCCGGCCGTTGCATGTGGCCACGCGAGCCGGTCGTAGGTCCGCACGGCGCGCAGCATGCGCACGCCCTTGGACGAGAGCAGGGCTTCCGACGCCAGAAGCTCCGTCGCGATTGGACCGACGGGCGCGAAAGGAGTGACGATGACATCGTGCGCGAGGAGCTCGGCGCCGACCTCGTGGACGGCTTGGGCGTCCAGCCTTTGGCGAGTGTTTTCACAGGCGCCGGCAACGAAGCTGCGAACATTCTCCGCGGTGCCCAAAGGCGAGCGAGGTGACTCTCTCGAAAGCGAGAAGCGCGCGGACGCACGCTCCACCAACGACGCGCCCACAATACGCTCAGGCAGCAGGTCTTCGGGCGTGACGAGGAGCGCAAACTTCGAAGGCAACGCCTGCTCATGGCCTTGTTCATCGATGAGCCGGAACGAGGGGACCTGCGACGCGTCCGGAGCAGCGAGAGATGGTCCGTCCAATGGGGGCGCCTCACTGGCTAACCCTTCTGGATCGAAACGACCTCGCGTGTACTTCTGAATATTGTCTCGTCTGGCGAGGTAGGTCTTCCCTCGGGTGTGCAGGCCGCACACCCAACGCCACGAGAGAGTGTTGGACGCAGGGTCGCCGTCGAGGAGGTGCCGGTAGAAGAAGTCCGCGCCCAAGGTCCATGGCAGCTCAAGGGTGTAAACCCAGATGGACGCAAACCACATGCGCGCGTGGTTATGGAGATAGCCGGTGGTCCGAAGCTCGTCACTCCAAGCATCGAAACAGGCGATGCCCGTTTTTCCTTCGCACGCGGAGTCGTAGAGGCGACGACGCTCGGGCTCGCTCTCGATGGCCGACAGCGCCGCGTCGCGATCGCGCTCGTAGTCGCTCCAGACCTTCGGCCGCATCTGGAGCCAGCCCTTGAAGTAAGAACGCCAAAATACTTCGCGGACGAACTGGTCGGCAGCACGTTCTTTCCATCGGCCTTGAACAGCGGCGAGGACCTCGGCCTCGTCGATGAGGCGGTAGCGGAGGTAGGGAGAAAGGCCGGAGACCGCGTCGCCTTTAGGCCCAAGATCGTAGTTGCGAAGACGCGCGTAGTCGCCGGCCTTCGGCACAAAGGCCGCGAGCCGCTGAAGGCCTGCCGCACGCGTGGGTTCGAAGATTTTGGGTTCGAAGTTTTCAGGTTCGAAGGCTTCACTCATAAGCCAACGGATAGGGTCACGCGGAAATCCAGGCGAGCTTCAGCGTCCTTCAGCCATTTGGCGTTCGGCGAGCTTTGCGATCTTCCGACAGGCAACCTTACAGACCAGCGCGTAGGGCGCCGCAAGCGTGGGCACTTCAAAGGTGACGCGACTCCGTCCCGGTCCGAGGGACACCACGCGATGCCCGGTGGCGGGGATGCCTGCGACGCTCCAGCGAAAAGAGCGCCCTGGCTCGAAGTCCGTCACCCGGAATGGGAGCCACAGTCCAATGGGCAACTGCACGCGTCCCTCAGAGCACGCATGAAGCATGCTGGGCGTGTGTTCGACTTTCACAACGGAGGGACCCCACTCGGTCCACCTCCGCGTGTCAGCGAGTATCGACCAGACGGTTTGCGCATCGGCGTGGGCGGTCTCGTGAACCTCGATCATCTCTGGAAGTAGAGCACATCTCATGACTCCGCCAGCCGCGAGAGTTGACACAGGCACCGATTACATCGAACGATGGTTCCATGGTCCGAAGCGTTACTTTTGCCCTTGCCCTCAGCGCGTGCTGCGCTGACACCAGCCAGTTCTGCGCCCAAGAGTACGGGGCCGAATGCGTTCAAGCTGCCTTCGACTCCGAGCAAGCCTGCAGCGACGTTGGCTCCGACAGTGCGCAGCTGGGATGCTCTACGGAGTTCGACGCGTACCTCGCGTGCCTTGATACCGCCCTCGACTGCGGAAGCTGCGAGATCCTCCGCCTGGACTTGAACGAATGCTCCGCAGACGTCTGCCGCTACAGCGCGCGAATCGACAGAGGCTGCTTCGACAACCGCTCCGACTGCGGGCCGGTCTTCTCCGAGGGGAACACTCCTCCGCAATGCCTCCTCCTATGGCGGTCTTATATGCTCTGCTTGGCAAGAAGCAGCCCGGCAGATGGAACCTGCGACGATCAGTGCATCGACATCTTCATCGATTTTTGGAGCTGCGACTAGACTCGCCTTGTTGCACAGGCGGCGTAGAAGGGCGTACACCGCGTCCTTCATGCCTCCGAAGAGCCCAGATCCAAGCTCGCCTGGGCACAGTGAACGAAGCCGTAGCGCGCTGGCGTCGGAGCCCTCCGCCGCTCTCTTTGGGCTCCTCGCCTTAGGCCTCCCGCTTTGTCTGTGGGCCATACATCACGGGCTTGGACACGAATCGGACATTCGTTTCTTTTACGACTGGTACCTCGCGTTCCGTGGAGACTCGGCGTTCTACCGCGACGGGCCCGGCATAAACTACCCCATCGTCGGTGTGCTCTTCGTCTGTGGTCCGGCGCGCGCTTTTGACGCGCTGTTTGGCTCCGGCGGCCCCGTCGACTTCGAGACCTATCGATGCGTGCTCAAGGCGACGTTGGTGCTCTCAGAGGTGGCGCTGATCCCCGTCGTCGCGGGCCTCGCTCGGGCGCTAGGCTGTCAACGACCTCGAACCCTCGCGCTGCTCCTCTACGTGCTGCCGAGCACATGGGCGACGGGAGCGCTCTTTGGTCAAATCGATGTTGTCAGCACCACCTTGCTCATCGTCGCGGCGTGGGCGCTGGTGCGGTTTCGACAACGGGGCACGCCGCAAGCGCTCGTGCTTGGCGTGCTCGCCCTCACGGCGGCGCTCCTCACCAAACAGCTCACCTGGTTCTGTGCACCAAGTCTCGGCGTCCTTGCGCTGATCGGGTTGTTCCGAAGGCGTAGTCCCGGACTTTGGGCCTTCGCGTTGGCTTCTCCCGTGCTCTTGTTCGTCGCCGACCCGTTTCTGGATCTACCAGCGGGCTACGTTTCACATCTGCATTTCATTCTCGTCGGCGGCGGCTCCGCCCATGGAGACTTGGTCGTCGCGAGCGGCGCAAGCATCTGGTCCGTCTTCTACTCGGGTGGAACTCGATCCGAAGACGTGCATCTCCTTGTCTCCAGCTTCGTGTGGGGCTGGATCTTCTGGGCCCTCTCGCAAGCGCTCGTGCTTTGGCGGCTCAGGCGAGCGCACTTCTCGAATCGCGCGTTCATCTGGTGGGCTGGAATGTCCCAGCTCGCGATGTACAGCTTGATGACCGGCGTGCATGAGCGCTACTTCGCCCACGCGATTCCTTTCCTCTTCCTCGCACACCTCGAGCTACGAAGTCGACGCGGCGTCGCTCTTCTAAGCCTCAGTGTCGTCAGCGGCGTGTACGTCGTCGCGACCATCGTTCCCGCGCTCCAGTGGAGCGTCCTGGGTCGCGCCCAACCCGTCGCCCTCTTCACCCTTGCGTACTTGCTCTGGGAGCTGAACCCCTTCGCCCAGCGTCAGATGTAGATTCGTCGCGGGTCATCAGTCACCCGTCCGGCAGACGACTCCGCCCTCGCCACGAAGGGGCTCCGCCGCTCGCTCCACACCTCGATGAAAGCACGCGGAATGGGGCCTGTGCTCGCGGTAAACAATGTTACTAAAGCGGCGCCGATAGTAGGCGAGGATGAAGCGGTGGGCCTCGGGTGGGCAGCGCACACGGCGCAATCGGTCTTCGAGCCGCGCGATCTCACTCGACGAAAAATCGCCCTGGCCGTTCGAACGGCAGGAGACGCCGCGAAGGTGCACGGACGGATCTACCGTCGTGGTCTCCGCGTGACTCGCTTCGAATTCGTCATCCACGACGATCTCGTTTTGCTCGTGCATGGTTGGGAGCGGCTGGTTGCCCAGCTCCTCAATGAACCGTGTCGCTTCCGCAGCTTCTGCAGCGATCGCGATTCCGAGGTCGACGGTGGGATCGTCCGCGCCGACGCTGAGAGGTTCTCCCAAGAGTCCAAGCTCACCTTCCACCGGCGTGAAGCCCAACGGAGGGCGGGTCCCGGAATCCTCCTCGGTGGTCGCGACCAAGATGCCGAATGCGCTGGCCGGGAACACGCCGAGGATCGCCAACACGAGCATCTGGCGCGTGGAGCGGGCCTTCGCTTCTAAACCTCGGCAGGCGTTGGAGCCTCGCTCAGCCACACAGGTACGTCTTCGTCCGGCGCTCGGAGTGGGCCGGTCTCTTCGGCGTGCACATCGCCGATGTCGAACTTCGCCATGGCCATCGTCCCGAGCGTGACGCGGCGGATCGCTGGGTGTTCGGGGTCCGTGGCGGCCGGGCCCGCGCTCGCCCCCGTCTCAGCTCCGCGGATCGCGTCTTGAATGGCGGTGACCAGCCGACGGACCGAAGCGCCGGCAAAGTCTTGGACCAGAGCCTGCATCTCCTTCGCGCCAGCCGGCGCCGCCGCGCTCTTCAACGCCTCGGCGAGTTGAAGTCCATTCTGATAGCGGCGCGCGGGATCTCTTTCCAGGGTCCGCATGACGACGGCGGCGAGCTCGGGAGAGATGTCGGGTCGTAGGGAGCGAGGGTCTGGAATGGGCGCGCTCAACACGGCGGACAACGTCTCCCGAACGTCCGCGCCTTTGAAGAGCCGTCGCTGCGTGAGCGACTCCCAGAACACGATGCCCAGCGAGAAGAGGTCGCTGCGCCCATCGACCGGCTCGCCTTGTGCTTGCTCGGGAGAGAAGTAAGCCATCTTGCCCTTGAGCTCTCGAGCCGCCGTCTTCGCAAGACGGTTCTCCGCATGCGCGATGCCAAAGTCGGTGATGCGCGTCGACCCGTCGAGACCCACGAGAATGTTCTGAGGGCTGACGTCCCGGTGCACGATCCGAAGGGGCTCGCCCGTGTTGGAACAGGCCTCGTGAGCGTCATGCAGACCGCGCGCGGCATGTTGAACGAGCTGGGTGAGCGCGGGAATCGGAAGGGGAGCCCCGCCGCTGCCGCGGAGTATCGACGCGAGGCTCGCGCCGATCACCAAGTCCATGACCAGGTACAGTGAGCCGTCATCGTGTTGCTGCAGGTCGAAGGTCGACACGACGTACGAGCTTCGGATATGAGCGGCGAGTCGCCCTTCATCGATGAACATTTTTCGGCACTCGATGTCCGAGCTGATCTCCGGCAGCATCCGCTTGAGCGCGACGAGCTTCTCGAACCCCTGAGCCCCCGTTGCCCGCGCCGCATACACGGTCGCCATACCGCCAGAAGCGATCTCTGCCAGCAGCTCGTAGCGTCCGATCTTCTCCAACGACATGGGGGAAACAATACACGAGCCTGAGGGTAAGCAACGCGCCGAAAGTGGCTGACCAGAGCCTGTTCTAGGAGCACGGTTCGTGAAGGAAAGTAGGCGACGGTGCTGGCATTGAGTCCCGCCGCCTTGGCGACCGAGCGGAACGACACGCCCTCCGCCCCCGCGGCAGCCACCACCAAGGACAGCGCCCACACGTTCTCGCGCGCGAATTCCTTCAACGGGTGCACGGGATCTCACGGCGCTGGGGAACAGGTCGCAAAGCTCATTCCCCTCTGCAACCTTCGAGATGGCGAGACCCAAGAGATGCGCCTCGTCGTGAGCGGCGAGGGTCTCGGGCTCTTCGTCCGCGTCGAGGGCACGCTGGCGCCCGGCGCAGGCATGAGGCGCGGCGAGTCTCAGATCTCACACGGCGGACCGATATCAGTAAGCGGCGAGCGCGTTGAGCCTCAGTTCAGTTTCACGCCGACCTCCGGCGCGGTCCGTTTCGACATCTCCACGCTCATGACCAACGCGGACCGCGGACGTGGTAGCGACCGACGGCGCGAACACGAGTTCGACTTCGTGGTTGGGTGCGAGGCTGAACTCTACTACCAAGACCAAGACACGGGCAGATGGGGCGGGAGCGAACGATGCTCTTCTGCGCTGGCGGGCCGGACGAAAACTACCTCTCCCGCTCCGGCGACTGCAACTACTTCTGGGACCAAGTTCACCCCGAGGCCGAAGAGCCGTGCAACCAGCGCGATGACAACTGCAACGACATCATCGACGACGGCGCCGAAGAAGTGACCCACTACCCCGACTCGGACCGCGTTGGCTTCTACTTCTGCGACGAGCGCGAGAGCGGAGACGAGTTCTTTGGGTGCAGCGAACCGCGCGGACGTTGGGTTTCGCGCGGCGGCGATTGCGCGCCGGACGACGAGGCACGAAACTCAGATGTCGAAGATGTCTGTGATCTGCTCGACAACGACTGCGATGGGAACGTCGACGAGCGCACGCGTCCGCAGTGCGGCACGGGTTGGTGTCGAAGAAACTCAACGACGTGCGATGTGGATGACGGCGAACCGGGTCCCCCAGAGGACGAGACCTGTAACCTCTTCGACGGCGACTGCGATGGTATCGCTGACGAAGGCACCTGCCCGGCGGGGCAAAGCTGCATTGACTTTGAGTGCACGGATGATGGCGCTGGACCCGGCCCAGGACCTGAACCCGTGGATCCTCCAGGGGACGAAGGAGGCTGCGCGCCAGGTGCTCAGGAGCCACTGCTGATGATTCTCCCTGGGTGGCCGCCGACGCAAAACGGTTTCCAAGGTTTCCGGTGGGGCGGGTGTATAAGCGACCATGAGCAGCGAACAACGTCACCTCCGATTCCTCATCACCAGCGCGCTCCTCGTCGGGCCGGCCCTGGGTTGCGGCGGCACCGAAGCCGAACCGAACACGCCTACCAGCGCCGAGGCTCGTCCCGCGGGCAACCCTGTTGGTCCTGAGCCGCAACCTCGAGTCGTCGTGGAACCAGACCGGACCGGTAACCCGGCCGGCCCCGAACCGGAATTCGAGGCAGTGCCCCCACGACCCTACGTGAATACGCGTCCTGATCCCGATCTAGTACCACCCGCCGGGATCGCGGTTCGGCGACGTCACGCACCGTCCGAATGAGAATGTGTTCTCTATGCCAAGGATTCCAAAATCGAAGGTGTATAGAGGAGCATGAGCAACGAACGACGTCCCCTGCGCTTCCTTATCACGAGCGCTCTTCTTCTTGGGCCCGCGATGGGCTGCGGCGGCGCAGAGCCTGAGCCCAACACGACCCCGCCGGATTTGGAGCCGATGGAGGACCCCACCGGAAACCCGCTAGGACCGGAACCGGAACCGCTGCCGCTGCCGGAGCCCAATGAACACATGCCGGAACACGAACTGGAAGATCAAGAGCAGGAGCCGACGCCCAACGAACGAGTTCCTGACCTGGACACGGAGACGCAATAAGAGACAGCGTCCAACGTGGACGAGCCTCCGTCGCGCCCCGAGCCGCGCCCCCGCACCAATACGCCCCGAAGTCGTCCGGTTCCGCGACCCGAGTAATACGGCGGCGGATAGGGCATTCGAAAGCCCAATTCCTCCTCTTCGGCCACCAACACTTCGCCTTCGAACCCTCCCCAGACGTCCGAGTCCGCTCGCCTCGGTGGCGATGGACTTTACGCGCATGGCGTTCTGGCAGTGAGAGCATTTGATCGATGGCAAAAACGCGCCGCCGCAGCCTAGGCCCATGGATGAGGGCGTCGGAGGCGGCTGAAGTGAAAACGTGCGCTCGAACAAGAGCAGCTGCGCGTCGCCGGACGTTTCGTCGTCCGTTGTTTCGTTTGAAGCCTCGTCCGGCACGACCTTGGCGCAGTCCCGCGAGAATGCCGTCGTAGCGCAGCATGTGAAAGCGCGGCGGCAGGATGAGTGCGCAGGTGCGGCTGGGCGTCGTTTCCCCGTCGCGACCGTCGGCTGGCGGTCCTCCCCCAACGTGACAAATTGCGGCCGTGTCGATCGCGACCCTGATGACGCTCATCGCGCTTGCCGTCCTCTTTGCGGCTGGCTTGTTCGCGTGGCGGGGTCGCAGAGGGATCGGCTATCGGGTCCGGCGCTTCCTCGGTCGGGATCAACCGCGCTATCCGATCGTCCTGGTTCACGGCCTCTTGGGGTTCGCGAAGGTGGCGCGCGTCGAGTACTTTCGCGGCGTCCGTGCGTCGCTCAAGCGACGCGGTATCGAAGTGATCAGCGTGACGCTTCCGCCCGTCGGCAGCATCGAGGACCGGGCCCGCTCCCTCGCCGAACAGCTCTCGTCGGTCGAAGGCAAGGTCAACGTTGTTGCCCACAGCATGGGCGGCCTCGACGCACGGTACGCGATCGCCCACCTCGGACTGCACGTGAAGGTCGCCTCGCTGGTGACCATCGGCACCCCTCATCATGGCACCCCGGTCGCGAACTTCGGGGCAAGCGCCGTGCAGCATCTCGGGCTTCGAGGCGCCGCCCGACTTCTCGGCGTGGACGTCGCGGCGCTTGAGGACCTTCGCCCCAAGGGTCTGTCACTCTTCAACGAGTCGACGCCGGACGCCCAAGGCGTGTTTTACGGATCGATCGTCGGCGAAGCCAAAGAGGTCGCCCATCCACTGCTCAAGGCGTCCAAGCTCTTGCTGCCTCGGCTGGCCAGCGACGGGCTTGTGCCCACCGAGTCGCAGCGCTGGGGGATGGTGCTCAGAGAAGTCGAAGCGGACCATTGGGCGCAGATCGGCTGGTCGTCGAGCTTCGACGCGATCGCGTTGTACGAGGAGCTTAGTTGCGAACTTTCCTGGCGCGGATTCTAGCGACTACTTGGCGGATCATCGGCTCTCTCAAATGATGCGCGCAGCAAGGCTTGCCCAACCTGGAGCTCTTCGTCCACGCGTGGTAGCGCAGCCCGTGAAAGCGCGGTCCGCTTGATTGTGTCGGGTAAGGCGTCGTCGTATTGTCCGACATGCACGTTCAGGTCCGGAGTGTCCGATGAGGTGCATGGTTGCGCTGGTGCTGGTGGCCGGCTGTGGCGCCGCTGCAGCGAGAGAGAGCAGCGCTGTCGCTTCACCGGTGACGATTTCGGTGTCCGCGCCCGCGAGCGCGAGCAACGCTTCCCGAGAGGTGTGGAGACTCTCACGTGTTGGCTTCGTCGTCCGTGAGCCGGGCTGGACGGACGCGGCTCTAACGAATCCAGGCGAGCGAGAGCCGAATGTGCGGGCTTCCCGTTCAGGACCTCTAAACCCACGAGTCTCGCTCTCCCGAAGTCCGAGTCACCCGCGCCATTCCATCAGACGCGCGGCCAACACCACACCCGAAACTCTGGTCAGGCCGCCGAGAGGGAGCGACCCAATGCTGCCGTCCTCGCGGCGGTACTGGAGTTTGTGGGGGCCGCGCGGCTTACTGGCTGCGCCTCCACCCACCTGCCCGATGTGCACGATCGCGTCCCGTGGGATCACCGCGCAGCGCACCGGGCGGAGCGGCGCGCGGAGCACGAAGGTATCTCGCAGGAGGAATATGCCATAGCGGCCTGGTGGCAAGCGCCAACGCCACCAGAGCTCGCGAATGAAGTAACCCAACACGAAGAGCGTTGAACACGCCGCGAGCACCAGGAGTGTCGTCGTTCGCCAGGTCGGGGGCACCTCTCCAACGCCCGCCCACTGCTCAGGAACACACCCCCTCTGCTGGAGAGCGAGCAACCACGTCATCAGAGCGCCGCCACCAATCAAAAAACTAAAGCAGCCGAACCCCAACCCTGCCGCGTCAATGTGAGCGAGTTCATCCGGGCCGACCGCGTCACGATACGACGTTGCGCTCAGAGGCTTCGGTGGCTCGAAGAGCTCCCGGAGCCCGGTAGGCAAGGAGTCCTCAGAAACGAATATGGCGAGCGGGTACACGTGGAACTGTATCCTCAATAGGCCGCGGCCGTCCGCTTCCACTTCGCCGACAGTCAGCCGGTCAATCAGCGAGACGCGCAACGAACTCCATGTCTAGTTCCTCTTTGAGCATCCCTGAGGAGGACGAGTGGTGATGGCTCTCACCGGGCTCGAGGGGCAGCGGCGTCGTCACCGAAAAACGCAGCCGCTCGGCGCCGTGCATTCCTCGCTTTCCATAGACATGAACCTCGATACCCGCCGCCAGCGCCCGCTCGGTGTCGTTACGAATCGTGAGACTGAACGCGATGATCTCGTTTTCACGACCGACCTTGTGAACCCGGAGTGAGATCGCTGGTTCATCATCGGTCATGGTGAGAACGTTAGCCAACCGCGGAGGAAAATTCCACGCGGTCGTCCGTGGTGGCGCCTCGTGAAAAGCTCAGCACACCAGGCATCGCCAAATACGGCGTGGGCTATCACACGGTCTGTCCAAGTGGCTCGTCAAAGCGTCAGAATCGATCCTAAGTACTCTGGCCCCCCCCGCTCGACTGCACTCTGACCCCCCGCTCGACTGCAACGCCCGTTCCATCTCCTTCGGGCGGCCGAATGTTGTCGAGCGGGTCGAGGAGTACGGAGTGTGTGCCGTCTTTCCACGCGCTCTTGAAGCGTATTCGAACGCGGCCGTCCGGATGCTCTTCGAGGCGCTCAAGGGAGAGCGGCGGGCGAGCAATGTACCGGCACAAGCGCTCGATACGCTGGCGGTCGCGACCGTCCGCCGACTTCGGCGAGGGCCCTAGCTCCCGTCTGTTGCATGAGGCGAAGTGGGCGGACGAGCTTGTCGGTCTTACGGCCCGCCGCCGGGCCGAGCAGCTGAACGTCGGCAGCCGACGCGCCGTAGCACGACGCGAGGACTGGCTGGTCAGTCGCGAAGGAGTCGGCGGTATCGCTGATGCCTTCGAGACTTCGGCCATGGCGCTTGAGCGGAGTAGGCTCGCGTGGGTCCACGCCGCGACCCGCGCGACGTCTTCTGTGCTGGGCTCCACGAGCTCACGAGCAGATGCATCCACGCCTCCACCTGACGACGACGACGAGCCTTCCCCAGGAGCCAGAGCCTCCCGCTACCCTCGCCGAGCAATTGCTCGCGCGCAAGAAGCGGCGCTTAATGATTGATTCTGAGGACGATGAGTTGGACTGGTCCGTCGTCCCCCGACCCTGTCGCGACCCTAGGTTGATTCGGGTCGCATGTCCGCGAGCATGCCGAAGAACGCGTCGAGGGAGTAGCGACCAGGCTCGGGGCCGTCGTAGCTCGCTGAGGCGGCGGCGGTCGCTTCGACGATCACGAAGCCGTCCTCGAAGCGAACGCGTCTTGCCAGCGACCCGTCGATGTCTTCGAGCCCGTGTGGGAACTCCTCGCCTCCGCCGCAACTGGAGTCCCAGGAGGTTCCGCTTGCGCTCCCCAATACGATCGTTCCGCACTGTGCGTGAGGACGATCTTGCCGACAGAGCAGGAGCTTGTGCGTGACGGAGCGTGTGTAGTTGTCCACGTAGCAGGACTCCGCGTCTTCGTCTTCGTCTTCGTCCCGTTCTTCACTACCATAGTGGGACGCGCGAATGTTCGTGTAGTCGACCCGCACAAGAGTGTCGTCGACGCGCGAGAACACGACCCGATCGCTGTCGTCTGACTCTTCGCGATGGAAGCTGTCGGTGTTTGCGACATTGGTCGAGCCGAGCAGATAGGCCGTCCAATGTTCCTGCCCTTCAAGCGCGAGGTACTGGCTGGACACATCGAATAGACATTCGGTGGAGGCGACTTCCAGCATGACGGCACGATCGTCACCCAGTTCTTCGTTGCGCTCGACGCGTTTCTCCCAGCACGGGCGTTCGTCGTCTTCGTCGGCGTTCTGAACACCCGAGAAGTAGTTGGCCTGTCTGCAGTTCGGTTCGCCCTCGCACACGTCCCCCACACTCTGGATCACCTGCTGCAGGCTGCCCGCTGCCGGAGTGACGTCTTCGCCAAGTCTCCCTTCGAGAGCGTTCATGCGCGCCCGCACCGTCGCGTTCTCCCGGAGCGAGAGAGACTCTCGATACAGCTCAAGTACATCGTACTCGTCTTCGTCTTCGATCATCGCTTCGCCGACCAAACCACGGTTGTAGAGGCACATCGCAAGGGGCACCTTCCAGGCGTCGGGAACACTGTCGCCATCCGGCATGCTGAGAAGTGCGAGGTCGATCTGGCGGGCCGCCCGAGCGTGGTCGCCGGCACGGTGCGCGAGAAAGCCCGCTTCACAGCGCACCCGTGCCGCCGTCGGGATCAGCTCGAGCGCGCGATCGAACGCGGTGAGCGCACCTGCGAAGTCCTCCGCTCCAGCTTTGTTCCGTCCTTCGCGAATTGCCGCTCGTGCCTCCTCAAGGATCTCGGCGGTGGGCGGGGACGGGGTCGGCGTGTCTGCTTGGGGCAGCGCCGCGACCTCGGCTTCGGCTTCGGCTTCCAATGCGGTTTCGGCTTCTTCCTCGGCGACCTCTGGCGCCTCGCTACACCGTGAGCATGCGCAGAGCAGACCGAGCAACAAGAGGCGTTTCATTGGTAGACCTTATCTTTCCTGTGACGGAGCCGCAGAAAAGATAAGGCCCCCTTTCAAACCGTGCGTGCGGTTTTCCCGCACACGGCTTACCGATGGACATTCGGATGGCGGCATTATGCAGCCCCCGGATACCGGACGGTGCCTCGAAGTTGATGAAGGCCATGAGCGTAGAAGAAGTCGGGCATCCACCCGTCCGCTCGACCCGCCGTGAGGTTTCGACCGTGCCGTTTCACCAGGAAGCGGCGCAGACGTCTCCACACATAGCCGTCGAGTTGATTGAACTTCTTCGCCGCGTTCCCCGTTCGAAAGTACGTACCCCAGCCTCGCAAGATCGGCGTCAGCTTCCGGATCAATACCCGGATGTCCTTCACGCCGTTCCATTTGCGACTGGTCAACGCATGCACTCGCGCACGTATCCGCTTCATCGACCTGGCCGATGGATATCGGTGCAAGAAGTAGACACGTCGTCCCTCCCGTTCCCAAATCCGTCCGCTCAATCGCTTCCGCAGATGACAGCCGAGAAAGTCGAACCCTTGCTTGCCCCAGCTCAGGTCCACCTCCCTCGTCTTGTCGGGATGCAGCTGTAGTTTCAGAAACTCGAGGATGCTTTTCACCCGTCGCGTCGCTTCCCTCAACTTCGCCTTCGTCGGACAGACGATCACAAAGTCGTCCGCGTACCGCACCAACACCCCGAGGTGCTGACAGGTGCGATGCCACGTCTCATCGAGGACATGCAGATAGATGTTCGACAGAAGCGGCGAGATCACCCCGCCTTGCGGCGTGCCGCTCAGCTGGGCTGTCACCGCTCCGTTTTCCATCACCCCTGCACGCAACCACTGCCGCAACAGCTTGAGCACCCGACGGTCCGAGATTCGACGAGCCAAAAGCTTCATCATCCTCTCGTGGTCGATGCTCCCGAAGTAGTCGCGGATGTCCGCATCGAGCACGTGGTTGTAGCCACGCGCTCCTTGCATCCGCAGCTCTTCCAGTGCCCCCGTCGCACTGCGACGAGGTCGAAACCCAAACGAGCACGGACGAAAGTCCGCTTCGAAAATAGGCTCCATCACCAGCTTCACTGCCATCTGCGCTATCCGGTCACGCACCGCTGGAATACCCAGCGGGCGTGTTTTGCCGTCAGCCTTTGGGATGTACACGCGACGGACCGGCTTCGCCTTGTACTTCCCTTCGCGCAGCTCGGCGCCGAGCTCTTTCAAGAAGCGCTCGACTCCGAACTGCTCTACATCCGCCAGCGTCTGGGCATCGACACCGGCGGACCCTCGATTCCGTCTCACTCGTCTCCACGCCTCCCACAGAACGTCACTCCTGTAGACCCGATCGAACAGGGCATGAAAACGTCGTTCCGGCGACCGCTTAGCCGCCACCCATAGCCGGCGTTGCAGGCGTCGCACTTTGTCGATTTCGACATCGGGTGGCTTGCGCCCCCCGGGGGAGTTGGGCCGAGTGGTCCCGGCCATGCCCTCACGCGTTCCTGCTCTTCCAGCGCTTCCAAAGTAGAGGCCCTTCCCTCCGCTGACGTTCTGTTCCGCCCGCATCAACAGTACTATGCCCTCCTCGGACTCCCGCTCCGCAGCACACGATTTCACATTCTGCTTATTCGTGATGCCTTGCTGCGACAACAGCCGCGAAGACGGGTCTCTCCTGTTCCGTATCTCTCCTTGTGTACGTGCCGCTCCCCATACCCCGGTGGTCTCCCATGCGCGTTCCTTCACAAGCACATCGGACATGGTCTTCGCCGTGAAATGAGCGGCTCGACTTCCACATTGTTTCTCTGACGAGGCTGCAGGATTCACTTCATGTTGCGGCCCGCACGCTTGCTCCCTCCGAAGAGGCTTTCGACACCCTGCTTGAACGCCATGGATCTCTCCACACGTCCAGGGCCTGCTACTCGGCGCGAAGGCGCTTACCGAGACGGGACTTGCACCCGTAGGACAAATACAGCCTGATTTCCCAAAGCACGCCGCTCGTGCCGCATATCTTGAGATGTCGTCAGGACGCACCATCGGTCGAGCGTACACGCGCCGGCTTAACCGAGGGCGGCGATTGCTCACTCTCCTGCTCGTCGCTCTCGGCGCTCGAACACAGACCGCGTCGGTGCTTGAGCTGCAGAGGCGTGGGGTTCTACGGCCTTCCAGCAAAAGACGGCACCCGTGCTGCTCGATCCGCTCGACAACATCCGGCCGACTCTGCGCACTGATTCCGCCGGACGGTCTCCGCTCAGTCGAACAGCTCGGACACCACTTCCCAGCTCGCTTCGTTCTCCAGCTGTTCCGCCATCTTGGCGCCGACCAGTTGGTCGAGAGGAACAGCGGAACTTATGTAGGAATCAAAGCCGCGCTTGACCTTCAGGGCGCAACCGGGCGCCAACAACACCGAGCCGTCACCTCTCCCGGAAAGCACGACGTCGGCCTTAAGTTCTCGCTCCACCACGGTGGTGGCATCCGGCGCCGCGAAGCACGCGATCCCTTCTCCTGACAGTCCTCGCGCGAACACACAAACGGCGTCCGGCAGCGTCGTGAAGACCGAACAAGAAACAGGTCCAAGGAACACCCAGACCATTCCATCGCGGGGCTGAAAGTAGCCGAGTAGCCGTGTGTCTCGGGGGTCCAGTCCTCCGCCCAAGAAATCAAGGGGCTTGGTGAACACCGCGCAGCCCACTTGTTGTCCGTCTTCGACCTCGAGGTCCTCGAATGGCACGTCATCCCAGGGCTCGTCGACCCAGAGCGCGACCTCACCCTCTCGAAGCATCCGCTGCAGCGCGTATTCGAGAATTCGCCAGCTCGCTGGGTGCAGCGCCCGAGCCAAGCTTCTTTCGTAGCTCCGCGTGTTCTATCGCAAATCGAGACATCTTCACGTCTTGGCCGCAGTACAAACGGAGGCAAGCCAAGTCCTAAGACGACCTTTAGGGAGTTACCCAGCTCCTACTCTTCTTCGCAGTCGGGTGGGCCGATAGCGCCATAGCCGCCGAGGGCCTCGAGCTGTCGCATCGTCTCGCAATCGAGGGCGTACTCCTCCGGCTGGTGTACCTGCGGCGCGGCGAAGGGCACAGCGACGAAGGGCACAGCGACGAAGGGCACAGCGACGAAGGGGCGCGAGTTCTGCTCTCGTATTTTGTCCGGTGGCGACGCGCTTTCGCTAACCTGCACTTCACCGCCGCACGCCAAGAGCGCGCCGGCGAGGAGAGTTCCACTCGCTGGAGAACAACTTCCGTATCGTCGCTGTAGTCCTATGCATGGGTAGCTCGTTCCGCTTCGCGTCAACGACGCGAAAGCTTCCCAAGCAAGTGCGCGACCTCAGGAGCAAGCCTCGCACACGTCGAACCGCTCCTCCGCGTTGCTTGCGGCATCGAAGGGCTACGAAGAGCACCATGAGGAACGCCCATGGCGGGCTGCGCATGTTCAATGCACCGTCGTTCGGAGGCTCCCAGCTTCTGGTCGGCGCTCTTTGGGATGATCCTTCTGCGTCGCCTATCAAAGCGCCAGCGACACGATTCGGCGTCAGCTTAGCGACATCGCCGGGAGCTCTTCCCCGTACGCCGGCGCCCCGCATTCGGCGACGTCAACCCCTTCGTCCTCGTTCGTCCTCGTGGGACGCGTCCACTCGCACGCCCATGAGCGAACGGAGCGCCTGCCAGAGGACCCTGCTCGCGCCGTACTCAAGACCAACGCGCCGCCTCCGAGCTGAACAGCAAGCTGGCCAAAGCCTCCTCCCGCGATCACCCCACCCGCAGCACCATGCGCGGCGGTGGCGCCCACCGGGTCGTCCATCTTGCGACGCTTGAGGAGGAACACGTGTGGAGACCCGCTCGAACGTCGCGGAAGTGATAGACTGACCCCGCGCCATGGATCCGATCACCGAGATACTCCGCTCACTTCGACTTGAGGGTGCGCTCGTCGCACGGGCCGAAGGCGCTGGGCGCTGGGGCGTGGAGAGCCAAGCTCTTCCGTGCGCGCTCTTCCACGCCGTCGTGTCAGGCAGCGCGCATTTTCGGAGCGGTGACGTCAGCATCCCCCTCGCAGAAGGGGATGTCCTCGTGATCTGCCGAGGGGACGCCCATGTGATCGCCGACCGCGAAGACACCGAGCCCCATCCTTACGCGAGCTTCCCTATGACGCGCGAAGGCGTCATCCCCACTTTGCACGCAGGTACCCAAGGCGAGCGTTCCTCGATCCTCTGTGGCTCGTTCACGCTGCAACACGCAG
>JBLHKB010000046.1:0-22237 GCA_047619315.1 Polyangiales bacterium | reverse complement strand
TCGCTTGTGGTCGCCACGGATGAGCCAAATCTGAACCAAGTTCAAACCGTGGGGAGGGGCCGTGGGTCCACCCATCGAGCGTCCACCATCTGGTGCAAGCATGGCATCGATCACGTCCGGCTGAAGACGCTGACGGCCAACATCCGCCAACGTTCCGGCGAAGATTCGGATCATATTCTTCATGAAGCCGTCGCCCACGATCTCGAAGGCAAGCTGATCGGCCTGGCCACCGTAGCCCTCGATCACGTCGACTCGCTCCATCGTCCGTTTGGTGTGCTCACGACCATCGTCATAAGCACGGAAAGCTTGAAAGTCATGGTGTCCGACCAGTTTCGCGGCTGCCGCCTTCATCGCCGGCACGTCGAGATAGTCTTCGACGAGGGGGCGGCGCTCTCGGCCTTGGTCTCTGCGCGCGATGCGAGGGCCATATTGCCAAGCTTGGCGACGCGACAGAGGGTCACGGAACTCGCCGACGGAGATACGGTAGCGGTAGAGCTTCTTTTCCGCATCAAAGCGCGGATTGTAGAGCCGGTGACAGGTCGTGGATTCTGTCACGACGATGTCATGGGGCAAGACTCCGTTGAGCCCGATCTTAAGACCGCTTGGGGGGAGCTGGCGCTCACACGCAAACTGGACGACTTGTCCCTGGGCATGAACGCCCGCGTCGGTTCGACTCGCTCCGCGGATGCGCGAAGCGCGAAGTCCAAGCGCCGCGACACCTTTCTCCAGTTCGCCCTGAACCGTTCGCAAACCATGACCTTGGAACTGCCAACCACGAAAGTCGGTGCCGTCATAGGCGATGCGGAGGCGCACCCCAAAAGGAAACTCGGGGGCTTCTTTCGACACTGCGTTCTTCGAGGACCTAGAAGGTCATGCCAAGGCCGGCGAGCCAGGACAGGTCGGTGCCGACGGGGAGGTTGCTGGCTGCGGTGGAACCGAACATCTCGACAAAGAGGAAAGTATGGTTGATGCCCCACTCTTCATCGAGGGAGCGCGCGCGCGTGGGGCGAATGAAGTCGAGCTCGAGTGCGACCTGCGCGGACCATTTGAGCCCGAAGGAAATGCCGCTCGCGTCATCGCGGGCGCCCGTGTTGAGGTCGTAGACGACCGCATCGAGTCCAATCTTGCCGGTAAGGAGAAGAGGAATCGAGAGCTCTCGAGCGAGCACATCAATGCGGAGGACCGCCATCAAGCCCAGAGGCCAGATGCGCATCTCCGTCTCTTCGTCGGCGCGCTGATCGCAGTTGATGGCATTCGTTGCTTCGTCTCGAAGGCACGCCCCTGCGGAATGAAGGGACCAGCCTGCGTTCAAGCCAACGCCGACTCGCCCAACATAGGGAATTCGGTATGGAAGAATGTCCAACTCCAGACGTACCGCGGGTCCCTGGTCGGAAGCGAAAACCTCTTCGAAGGCCCCGTTGCCGACATTCGGTCGGTACTGCCCAACACCTAATTCGAACGCGAACATCTCTCGCGATTCGTTCGGCCGACGGTGCTCGTCCGAGTACTGCGCCTGTGCAGTGGAGTGGGAAACACAGAGCGCGAAGAGGGCGCCAAGGAGGAGAATGAAGCGAATCATGACCGACGAGTCCAGAGAAGTGCCACGAGCATAAAGAAGAGAGGTGCGCCGGACCCGCCGGAGCCAGGAGCAGCCACGGAACAACCGGCTTCGCCGCAATCGGCGCCGCCCATTTCCGAGAAGACATCACAGAACCCGGCGACGGGCACGCGTGTTACGCAGATGGGTTCGGACACCACACTTCGGTTTCCAGCGAGGTCGACGGCGACGATGTAGACGGCGGCGGACTCATTCAGCTCAAGCCCCAGATCCGCCTCTGGGTCTACCGTTGCGCTGTCCGTTCGCTGTTCCGTCGTCGTGAAAGCCGTTTCGTCGCCGCTGGGTGGGGTGCCAAGGCATTCACCCCCGTTGATGAGCTCGAACGAAGCATCTTCGTCATTGATGAGTTCCCAGTTGAGGGTGACCGCCGAGTCGCCGGCAACTTCCGCCCCGGAGATGTCTGGGGCGTCCGGCGGAACGCCGTCGAACTCAATGGTGACGGTGCCGAAGCCGTCGACGGCGGCGCGGTCAGGGTTCGTAGTCGTGTAGAGCGCGTAGACAGTGACCTGGTTCTCGTTGGAGTCGCAGGTCGCAGGTTTTGCCGCGATGAGGTCTTGAATGCTGATCGTGAAGGAGTTGATCCCCGTGTCGGCATGACCGATGTGCACGCATTCGCCATCGACGGAGTCCCGTTCTGCGACGGTGCTGCAGTCGAGATTGACGCCGAACCAAAGATCGACTTCGTCCGTTCCCATAATCGTCGATACCGTCGCCACGACGTCCGTCGCGGACTCACATTCAGCAATGCCGACTCTGGCGACGTCCGAGGACGAGACGCTCTCACCGCCGATGTCGGTGACGAGCAAAACGTCCTGTGCCGAGGCGGTGCTGGTGAGGACAAACAAGACTGTGCAAATGGAGATTCGGTTCATGATTTATGCGTCTCTATGCGGCCTTAGCAAACCGCAGGGATAGCGCTAGCAAAGCTCGGGCCATACACCAACACAGTTGTTTTTGGACGTTTTATGGAGGGTGAGGCCAGGCGTCAGGTCAATGTGTCAGGCGCGTACTCGTCCAGCGGGTTGAATTGACAAGCTGTCGCTTCGCCAATGGCCTCCTGAGCCCAAAAACCCACTAGACCGCTTACTCCAGGATGAGAAGTTCCGCGATTTGAACCGCGTTGGTCGCCGCGCCTTTTCGAAGGTTGTCCGAGACCACCCACATTTGGATGCCTCCAGGATTACCGATGTCGTCGCGAATACGGCCCACGTAGGTCCAGTCTGTGCCTGTCGCCTCGATCGCCTGGGGGTAGATGCCCGCACCAAAGTCGTCGACGACCTTTACCCCTGGAGCATTCTCGAGGAGCTGGCGGGCCTCCACGGCGCTGAGGTCGCGCTCTGTTTCAATGGTGAGCGCTTCGCTGTGCGAATGGAGCACCGGAACGCGGACCGCTGTGGGCGACACGCGAATGGTCTCATCACCAAGGATTTTACGCGTTTCGAAGACCATCTTTAGCTCTTCTTCCTGGTAGCCACTCTCAACATCAGGGGTCCAGTGCATGAGCAGGTTGCCGGCGAGCTGGCCCTTGAAAGTCGAGGGATCGCACGCCTCTCCCCGCGCGAACTCGCCAAGCTGCGATTCGAAGGCTTGCGCGGCCTGGGCTCCTGCGCCGCTGATGGCCTGATAGGTCGCGACGACCACACGTGTCACTTTGGCTGCGTCGTGGAGTGGCTTGAGGGCCACCACCATCTGAACCGTTGAGCAATTGGGGTTGGCGATGATGCCTTTGGGACGTTCATTCGCGGCGTCGGCGTTTACCTCAGGCACGACGAGGGGAACATCCGGGTCGCTGCGCCAGGCGGACGAGTTGTCGATGACGACGGCGCCACGCTCGGCGGCGATGGGGGCCCACTTTTTGGAGGTCTCTCCGCCGGCGGAAAAGAGCGCGATGTCCACGCCGTCGAAGAGTTCTGGTGCGATGGCGTGCACCACGTGTTCTTCCCCGCGAAAACAGAGCGTTTTTCCAGCGGAGCGAGGAGAGGCGATGAGGACGAGGGAATCGATGGGGAAATTGCGCTCTTCGAGTACCCGAAGCATCTGCTGTCCCACGGCGCCGGTGGCTCCGACCACGGCTATTCTTGGCTTGTTAAGTGTCATCCTGCGTAGCTTGGCCGGGCCTCGTCAGCCGTCAAGGTGCGGCGCCGCCGGGTCCCGTGTATACGCAAGACGCCTCGAAACGACACAGCGGTTGAACGCTGATCCAAAGCGAGAACGTATGCACATCTATCCCAGACTCGGTCATTTCGCCTTTGTCTTCTCCCTCGGCTTTCTGCTCCCGTTCCAGGCGGCTGCGCAGACAGCGCCTGCAGAAGCTGTCGACCTATTCGCAGGTGTCACGCAGCCCGGCGGGCTCACGGCCGACGCCGCCGCGGAGCGAGCCGTTGAGTCAGCGCCTTCGATGGCCCGTGCTCGTGCTGCCGTCGCCGTGGCGGAGGCAGGCGCTCGCCGGACCTGGCAGGCGCTCTTTCCGCAGCTCGAAGTCAGCGCTCGCTACACCCGTTTGAGCGCGATCACCCAGCCGGACTTTGGTGGCGCCCTCATCTCCCCGGAGCAGGCCGCGATGTCGCAGCCGGTCATCGCCGCCGTCGATGACCCCGAGGCCCGTGCTCTTTGGACAAACCTCTTCGACGGTCTCTCAAATACTGAAGGTTTTAGCTTCCCTGTACTACTCAACCAGTACGCATTGCGCGCCTCCGTCTCGTACCCCGTTTCGGATCTCTTCTTCTCGATTCTCCCGGCGTACCGCGCGCAAGAGAGCGCCGTCGAAGCGCAGGAAGCGCAAATCGATGTCGAGGCGCGACAGGTCGCTCTGCGTGCCCGTGAGACGTTCTTCGAGGTGGCGCGCGCAAGGGCCTCCGCGTTTGTCGCCCAGCAGGCTGTGATTCAGGTTCAGGCCAATCGCGCTCGCGTGAATACCCTCGTTGAAGGCGGAGTGGTGCCACGTGTTGACCTCCTTCGCGTCGACGCGCTCGCGGCTCAAGCCCAGGTGGGTGTCGCTCAGGCCAACGCTGGGGTAGCCGTCACAGAGCAGGCCCTTCGTGTCCTACTTCACATGCCACGCGACCAGCCACTCACCATTGGCGAAAACCTCCAGCAGCCGCCTCCGCCGATTACCCAGTCCATCGACGCGCTCATGGAACGAGCCCTCGAAGACAGGGTGGAAATTGCGGCTCTGCGTCGCGCCATCAACGCCCGCAAGGGAGCCATTCGCGCCGAGCTCGGTCGCCGTTATCCACAGCTTCTGCTCCAGGCGAACGTCGACTACGCCAACCCCAACCAGCGCATTATTCCAGCTCGCCAAGAGTTCGACGCGACGTGGGACGTCAGCGTCATCCTGCGTTGGTCGCCGAACGAGTTTGGCGCGGCACGAAGCCGTGTCACCGAGGCGCGCGCGTTGCTTGTGCAGATGGAGACGGACATCGACGCTATTCGCGACGGGGTTCGAATGGAGCTCGCCCAGTCGGCGGCTCAGTTCGAGGCGAGTCGCGCTGTACTTGTTGCCGCAGAGGCAGGCATTGAGGCCGCCGAGGAGCAGCGACGCGTGCGCGTCGCCCAGCTCAACGCAGGGACCGTCGTCGCTTCGGATCTGACCGACGCCGAAACAGACCTAACGCGCGCGCGTCTATCCCTCGTCAACGCCACCATCGATCTTCATCTCCAACACGCTCGGCTCCGTCGCGCCGCCGCACTCGACTGATGAGCGTCCTCGTCGCCGCGGCGGTGGTTCGTCATGAGGGGCGGATTCTCCTCACGAAGAGGCCGGCGGGGACGCATCTCGAAGGCTTCTGGGAGTTCCCCGGAGGCAAGGTCGAGGCGGATGAAGACCCGCGTGACGCCGTGGCCCGTGAGTGCCAGGAGGAATGCGCCATCGAGCTCGAGGTGGGCGAGATCATCGATGTGATCTTCCACCGCTTCGAGACCAAAAGTGTGCTTCTGCTCTTTTATGCATGCACGCTCATCAGTGGCGAGGTCCAGCACCTTGGTGTGAGCGATCACGTCTGGGCGTTGCCCGAAGAGCTTCACCAGTACCCACTCCCTCCGGCGGACGCGCCGCTGCTGAAGAAGCTCGTATGAGCTCCACAACCACAACTCCTCGAATCACCGTCGACCTTGGTGATCCACCCGCGGAACGCTGGCGCGAGCTCGCGCCGTTCAAAGACCAAGCTCAGCGGATGACTGCGAGCTACCTCCAAGACCTCGGCGGCGCTGACGAGTGGCGCCCGCTTGTCCAAAGTTACAGCGATGCGTTCATCTCTGCCCCACTTCTCGCCGAGGCGGAGTCCATTGCGTCGCTCATCAAACGGCCACGAGATGAGGTGATCATCTCGAACCTCTACTACGACGCTTTTCGCGCGCTCATGGGCTGCACGGCCGTCGCCCTGGAGCACCCTGAGGGGCCGCTTCATGCACGAAACCTCGACTGGTGGACAGAGCGAAACGAGCTCTCGAAGTTCACGCTGATCACCGACTTTGTAGGCGGCCCGGCGGGGCCCTTTAGCACCGTCGGATGGCCTGGGTTTTTGGGTGCCTTCTCCGGTGTGGCGAAGGGGCGCTTTGCCATCACGCTCAACGCAGTCATCAGCGACGAGAAGCCGCAGATTGCTCCCTCCATCGCGCTGACGCTTCGCGAAGTCTTCGAGACCGCGCCGAGCTTCGATGCCGCCGTCGAGAAGCTCCAGACCATCACGCTCGCGTCGGACTGCCTGCTCCTCGTGACAGGAACGAAGCCCGACGAGCGCGTCGTCATCGAGCGAACGAGCACGCGTTCAGCGCTTCGCACTCAAGTCGGCGGACCTCTTGTGGTGACCAACGACTATCGAATGCTCGAAGACACCGGCTGGGATGGACGTGATGTGGGCGAGCTCCACGCCAGCACCTGCACACGTTTTAGTCGGGCGCTCTACCTCGCGAGCCGCGAGGCGCCATCCCCGGAGATGTGCCTGGCTCTGCTGAAAGACCCGAAGGTGAAGATGATGATCACCGTGCAGCAGATGGTGTTGCAGGCGTCGACGGGACTCCTCGTGGTCTCGCTTCCCTGATTCGCTAGCGCCGGAACATGTCGAGGGGAACATCTCCTCCGTCGCGGGTGTGTTCGCCAGACACGATACCGTCGAGAACGCTCTCGCGTCGCCGAAGTAAGTAGGTGCCATCGGGTCTGGGGATCAAAAAGAGAATGTAGATATCCTCGTCCGGCGCGATGGTTTCGATCTGAGGGTCGAAGCCTCACTCGGTCATGATCTCGTTCCACGGATGCTCGAATGGCGTGCCTTGAGCATCAACCCAGTGTGCCTATGGCGTCCGCGCACGCACTTGGATGGTTTCGGCATCGATCCAGCCCAAGCCGTCGACGATCTCGTGCTCTGCCCCTCGATTGCACTCAAGGAAGCTGAGGTCGCCTCCTGGTTCCGCGTTCGGGTCTCGCAGCACAGGAATGAACTGAGCCTCCGTCGTTCGACGTGCGAGGACTGCTGAAAAGCGACCATCGAGGATCTCCCACCAGGTGGTGAGATTTTCGGGCTCACTCCACGCGTACTCGAGAGCCATGGGTCCCCCACCAGCGCAGGCTTCCTCGAAGGAAATCGTGGGAGCGACGGTCGCTATACAGCCGAGGAGGCAGAAAATGAAAAGGGCGCGCACATCCGAAGATTTGCACGCCCAATCAGTTATTCGTAAACGCGGCTAGCTCGGCAAGTTCGCCGGGCCACCTTCGACTTTGACGCGCAAAGTCAGGCTCTCACGAGGGCTGCCCTCGCGCTGAATCGAAACCTTCGAGTCCGACCCGAAGATCTTCTTGGCGACGCTTTCGACAATCGGCGTGGCAGCAGCAAACCCAGCGTAGTCGTTCTTGATCTGAAGTCGGTCTGGAACGCGAATGAGGATTTCGTCTGAAGCGAACACGGCCTTCGTGTCCTTGCTGAACTCAGCACAAGCCTTGAGCCCATGTCGAAACGCGTCTTCAAGGCGCGCTTCAAACCCGCCCTCGAAGCTTCGCTTCCGCGAGAAGAGCATCCCCGGGCGACCTTCGCTTTGGTCGTAGTACCAGTCGCTGGCGTGTCCGACGAGAAGCACGCCGGGGCCATCATGCACGTGGGAGTAGTCCGCCACGTCGACGAGCGTTGGGTCCTCGACACGCTTGTCACGAAGCCAGGCATGAAAGATTGGAATCACGGACTGTGCCTCGGGCGCGCCGCTGGCGACGAAGAACTTCACTTGAACGCGCTCGGCGTGGTCGAGGCTCATGGCTTCACCGTGTTTTCCGTGGTTGCCTTCTTTTGGTTCTGAGGCTGGGCTGCGGCGACGAGCCGCTCGTAGCATGTGTGTGCCGCTTCTAAGAAGAGCCGTGCTTCGTCGAGAGTGCGGTGGGTGAGCTCTTCGTCGTCACTCGCGTAGCGTTTTGTGGAGTGGAGCTCGATGAGGTAGTTCGCGAACTTGCCCTTGGCGAAGGGGTCCCAGAAGAGCTTCGTTTCGTTCAGGTGGGTCTTGAACTGGCCCACGATGTCGTCGGCGTCGTCGCGGACTTCTGGGCCAAGATGACGGACAAGAGCCTGCGCCGCTGTCAACATCGATTTGAAAGCGAGTTCGCCGGCTTCTTTGTGACGCCCGGTGTCGTGAAGGTCGTGGGCTTCGTTCTGCTCCTGCTCGGAGGTCTGAAGGCCGAACTCCACGAAGGGAACGATCTCGCCGGCGCACTCGCCGATGCCGAGATCACCGATGGTGTACTCGCGCGGGTCGCGCCAGTCGCTGTAGTAGCTCGGATCTTCTTCGTAGCTTGGAGGCTTCGTAATGGGCTTAAGAAGCGCTCGAATCTCTTTCTTACCGACACGCCGAATGAAGTCGTGAAAGGACTCAGCGTCTTCTCGCTCCGCGACGAACTTCTCTGTGATGAGCGTGACGGCCTGAGGCACGTTCTTCGAGGGAACGGCCGTGATGACGAGGCCGTAGCTGCCGGCGTTGTTGGACCACTGACCTCCCACGATGACATTGAAGTGCGGGACCTTTCGTCCATTCACGTTTCGGCTGACTCCGAGGAAGCCAAGGTCGGCGGCGTGGTGTTGGGAGCAGCTGTTAAAGCAGCCACTGGCTTTGATCTTCAGATTGCGGATGGCGGGGTCGAGGTCGTCTTGAATGACCGAGAGGCGCTTGCGAAGTTCGCCTGCAAGACCGCGGCTGGCGCTGATTCCAAGCTTGCACGTGTCCGTGCCAGGACAGCTGGTGACATCCATGATCTCGCCGGCGCCGCTTTCATGCAGGCCGAGCGGAGTGAGCGCCTCATAGAAGGCAAGGGCGTCAGTGCCGCTGAGCCAACGAAACGCGAGGTTCTGCTCAACGGTGCAGCGAATGGCGTCACCGGTGTATTGGCGCGCGATTTCAGCGAGGGCGAAACCTTGAGCAGATGTCGCGTCCCCGAGGGGAAGCATGACCGTCGCCACGAAGTAGCCCTCTTGGGATTGCGGCCGCAGGTTGGTCTTCGCCCACCGGAGGAATTCGGGGGAGCCTTCCGTCGGAAGAGCGCCGGCTGGACGAACGGGCGTTTCGTCAGTGATGTGAAGGTTCTCAAGGAACGAAGTCCATCGCGGGTCCGGGCGAAGGAGCTTTCGCTCTTCGTCCACCAAGCGGATGAACTCCTCAATGCCGGTCTTCTGGACGAGGAACTTGATGCGGGCGCGGGCGCGGCTCTGTTTTTCGCCGAGACGCGCGAAGACACGACAGACGGCTTGGGCGAGGGGAAGGAGCTCTTCCTCGGGGCAAAAGTCGCTCAGGACTTTCGCGATGACGGGAACAGCACCAAGGCCACCGCCGACGACGACCTGGAAACCACGCTTGCCGTCCTTCATCTTCGCGATGGCGCCGAGGTCGTGAAACGTCACGAGCCCACAGGCCTCTTTTTCGCAGCCGCTGAAGGCGATCTTGAACTTGCGACCGAAGTCTTGAACGTCGGGATGCCCCAGCATGAAAAGGTGCGTGGCTTCGGCGTAGGGCGTGACGTCGAAGGATTCCGTTGAGCAGACGCCAGCGAACTGACACGCGGTCACATTGCGAACGCTATTGCCGCAGGCCTCGCGGGTGGTGATGCCTTCCGCCGCCAAACGCCGATGCATGTCTGGGCAGTCTTCGATGTGCACAAAGTGCAGCTGGATGTCCTGCCGCGTCGTGATGTGAAGAATGGAGTCGGAGTACTCCTCGGCGAGCTCGGCGTGGAGCGCGAGCTGATCGCAGCTCAGTTTCCCATACGGGATCTTGATGCGTTGCATGCCAGGAGCATCCCAAGCCGTGTCGACACCCTTCGTGACGCCAGCCGCCGGGAAGGTCAGCGGTTTTTGGCCCGTGCCGTCGTTCCGCATCCCGTTGTCGTAGCGCTGTCCATAAGCGCCGCGTCGCAGGCGTGTCTCGGCAAAGATCTTGTCATCGATCTTGCCTTCTTTCTTCAGGACGATCTGTCCTTCAAAGAGATCGATCTCCCGAGCCAGCTCTTCGGGCATGGCATCGGCAAGGGTGGTCTTCCAGGTAGGTTCGCTCATAGTTCTCCGCCGTCAGGTGCGTGTACTTTGGCTTCGCATGATCTCTGTAGTCAAGTGTTAGAGTCGGGAATGACCCGCTCGCGGGTAAAAATGCCTTTTTAGTGCGATTTTGATACTTGACTAAAAACATCGTAATGTGAATCGATGTACAACTTCTCTTGACAGCGACCTACTCCAGGTCTAACTAAGCGGCCGCTTGAAAAAGTGTTCCTTCGGGGATCGTCTAATGGCAGGACCCCAGTTTCTGGTTCTGGTTATCTAGGTTCGAATCCTAGTCCCCGAGCCGAGGTTGACGCCTCAGCTTTTCTTATCTAAATAGTTTCTTATGAGGCACTTTGCGACTATGCAGTGTGTACCGGGCCCCATCGTCTAGCGGTTAGGACGTTGGCCTCTCACGCCGAAAACCGGGGTTCAAGTCCCCGTGGGGTCACCGGATAAAACCCCTCTCGCGAAAGCGGGAGGGGTTTTGCTTTTGGATCAAGCCTTGAACGCCTCTGGCGAAAGCAGGAGAGGTTTTCCTTTTGCGGCTGGCGACCGACGCGGTCGTATTAGCCGTCCCATTTATGGAAAAGCTAGATTTTTAATTTTCAGACTTGAAATAGACTTGTCTTCGTGGTTGATCGGCGCCTCCGGGGGAGGTTTTACTCCTGCCGGCGTAGGGTGGGGTTACTACCCCTTTGGAGGACTTTCGTTATGATGATTGGTGGAATCTTGTTGATACTCATTGCCTTGGGCGTGGGTGGGTTTGGCTTCTGGCAGTGGCGCAAGCTGAAAATGATCGTCGACGCGCCGCTCGTCAAGACGGGCCAGGCAGCAACTGGAGCGAATGAAAAGGGCCTTGTCTCCGTAGAAGGGGCCATCGTCACTCCGGAACCTCTTCTCGCACCTTGCTCCGGCAGGGCCTGTCTTTACTACGAGGTGACGACGCACCAGCGATGGCAGAAGCACGTCACGACCAATGGCAAGTCCAACAAAGTGTCGGGCAAGACCCAGGTCAAGAAGGACGAGGTAGGAGCTCGCTTCTACATCGACGACGGCTCAGGCCCGGCCAAGGTCGACGCCAGCGAATGCAAGGTAAACGCCAAGCAGGAGAAGTCCTTCGAGCAGGAAGGCAACCACGCCGGTCACCTGACGTTCGGAAACTACCAGGTCAACGTTCCGCCATACGCGGGCGACGGCTGGGGCACAGGCAGCGTCTGCATCGAGAAGATCGTTCCAGCGGACGGCAACGCCTATGTCGCAGGTCGACTCGAAGGCGACACCATCATGAAGAAGGGGAACGTCGGCGGACGCCTTCTTATCGCGCGTGAGGGCCTTGAAGCACTTCAGGGTTCCACGAAGACTAAGATGATGGGCGGCAGCATCGGTGGAGCGGTCCTTCTTATCGCAGGCATTATTATGGCTGCCATGGGAGGCTCCCCAGGAGCACCCGACACAGCGTCCATCGCCCCCGGCTTTGTGGCCCCAATGACCTTCACCGGTCTGAGCGGCGGAATGACCGACGCTTCGACGCTCAGCGCCAACTGCAGAGGCACAGTGACGGAGTCTCCCGACCTCGTGTTCAACGCAACCGCGCCTTTCCCTCACCTTCGCATTGTTGCGAAGTCCACCACGGACATCACCCTCGTTGTGCAGCTGCCCGACGGTACATTCGCCTGCAACGACGACTTCGACGGCTACAACCCAATGGTTGAAGGCTTTTACGGCATTGGCGAGTACAAGGTCTGGGTCGGAAGCTTCAGCTCCGAAGAACATGGTATGTTCACCATCGGTCTGACCGAGGACGCCACCTTCATGCCTTCCGCACTCTAGCGTTCACGCATCGCGCGTAAAAAAGCCGGCCGTGAGGTCGGCTTTTTTCGTTAAAGCCTAAGGGACTGTCGCAGGAAGAATTATTCCCACGCGCTGAATATTCAAGTCATCTTTGAGTCGGGAACTTAGGGGAGAGATGATGAACCAGTCGTTGAACACACGAATCTTGATTCTGGCAGTAATGGTCGGAGGCTGTACCGTCGCCACGGACTTTGACGGCGATGGCGTGGAGGACGGACGCGACGCGTGCCCCGGCACACGACGTGGCGAGCGCATCGACCCAAGCGGGTGCTCGACGCTCGATGGCGATGGCGATGGCGTGCTCAACGACATGGACTTCTGCGACTCCCCACCCGGCGAACCTGTCAACAGCCGCGGCTGTCCCTTTGTCGACACCGATGGCGACGGCATCAACGATGAAAGCGACGTTTGCTCCGGAACGGCCGCGGGCGAGCCCGTCAACGCTGCGGGCTGCTCGACGCTCGACGACGACGGAGACGGTGTCAACAACGACATGGACTTCTGCGACAGCTCCCCGGCGGGTGAAGTCGTCAACAGTCGCGGCTGCGAACCCGTGGATACGGACCGTGATGGCGTCGACGATGAGACGGACGTGTGCCCGGGCACACGCTCCGGCGAGCCGGTCAACGTGGCTGGATGCTCAACACTCGATGACGACGGCGACGGCGTAGACAACGACATGGATCAATGTGTTTCGCTACCCGGCGAAATCGTCGATGGGACCGGCTGTTTATTCGATGAGGGAGTCGGAACCCTGAGTGGAGAGTGGCTTATCAACGGTTTCTTAGCGGACGGCGTCTCCTGTGCAGACGCCGGAATTCGCGATGTGCGTTTCAACGTCGATGCAGTAGACGGCACCGACGGAGCTAGCTGGACGCTTCCGTGTGAAAACGGACTCTTCGATTCGCGTACCGCCATCGACGAACCGACCATCTCATTCAACGTACGCTACACCTCGTTCTGGGAGGCGCTCGACTCGAGTGGCGCGGTCATCGCAATGACATCGCCTCTCGATCTCTTGCTCAACAACCCCCCGGTACACGCCATCGTCGCGACTCCGGACTTTATCGTCGACTTCGCCGACGTTCTGACTATTCCCCTCGCTTGGGAAACGGATCTTTCCAGCGGTGTGTTCTCCGACTGTGTTGACGCGATGGTCGACCGAGGCATCACCATTGAGATTTACATCGCGGGACGCGTGACCCCTTTCGCGGAGATCATCGATGGAGCCTGCGGCCGAGAGGTCGTTATCCATTCCGATGACTACCCAGATTTCGGACCTGGCTCGTACGAGATGGATGTGAGGGCCACGGCTTTCGATGGCACGGAGTGGGGCGCATCTTGTGACTACATCTTTGAGGGTGGCGTGGTAACTGCGCCTACTTGCTTCATCCCTGTCATCTTCTGACGTCTCTCCGCCCAGCACGTGGTCTGCGTTGCCCATCGGCTCGGCATCGAAAGATGCCGTCGCCTGGAGCGCCTTGATCACGACGCGCTGAACGAAGAAACGGCCCAGCCCGCCGTGGTCTCCGTTGCCCATCGGCTCGGCATCGAAAGGTGCCCCGCTGGCGCCAACCAGCGAAGTTTCGCGAAAGGTAGTCCGACCCGCAGCTAGTTGAGCGAGTAGGGCATCGCTAGGGCGAAGGGCGCGACTTCCGCGTCGAACTCGCTGCCATCGGGGCGCTCCATTTGATAGGTGCCGTGCATGACTCCACGAGGCGTCGTGAGGATGGCGCCGCTCGCGTATTCGAAGGCTTGGCCTGGCTGAAGGAGCGGTTCTTCGCCGACGACGCCGGGACCTTTGACCTCTTCGACTTCGCCAATCTGGTCCGTGATGATCCAGTGACGAGCTCTCAACTGAACCGGGGTGCTCGCGCTCTCGTTGGCGATACGCACCTGGTAGCCAAAAACGAAGCGGCCAGTCTGAGGATTACTCTGGCTCGGCAGGTATTCGCTCTGGACGGAGACACGGACGCCTTCAGTGATCGCGTCGGAGAATGACTCGGCTTCCTTCATGGCCCGGAGCCTACGCGGAAGTAGCGCTGGACGGAAAAAGAAAAGGCCGCTCCAAGGAGCGGCCCTTTCGTTGAGACCTCAGCGCTACGAAGCGGCGGTTGAGTCCCAGGCGCCCTTGACGGCCTTGAAGGCGTCGATGCCCTTCGCCGATAGGTTGAGCGCTTGGGCGTTCACCAAGCGTCCATGCACGGACTTAGGGTCCCGTTCCCATCCCTTTGGCAGGGAGAGGCGTGCGTTGAGCGGTACGCCGCCGAGAAGTCCTTGGTCTTCAAGTGTCCAGACGGCTTCCGCCGCCAAGAACTGACCCGCGACTTTCCGGACTTCAGGGCTCAGATGACTCGCGAGAGGAAAGACGTCGTAGAGTGCGACGGTGTCCTCGGCCAAGTTCAGTGCTTTGCGAAGAGCACCGAAGGGCGCCGGCGAAATTGACAGTTCGACAAGGTCGAGACCCGCCAGGTCGACGCCGGCGGACGCGCCTAAGGCACGCTCCATGGCGTCTCCGTGGCTCACGGTGGCCGGAGCCGCGCGTGAACCAGCGTCGACCAGCGCCGTCACGACGAGGAAGGGTCGGTCCGTCGGTGGGTGAACAACCGGTTCCGGCTCTGGCTCGACTGGTGCAGCTTCGGCTGGTGCAGCTTCGGCTGGTGCAGCTTCGGCTGGTGCAGCTTCGGCTGGTGCAGCTTCGGCTGGTGCAGCTTCGGTGGTCGTTGCTACTGCCGTTTCCACAGCGGGCGCATCGGGGGTTGGAGCGCTTTCAGTGGCGTCCGAGGTGGTTGTCTCTTCACTCATGGGCGCGGACGCTAGCGCTGACGGCTCTCGTGCGCAATCGCGCGTGAGAATCAGGGAGCGTCCCTCGAAAGCTGTGTTATCTCCGCTGGCATATGGAAGTTACGCTTTTGAACCGCTCGGCATACACGATTCCCTCGAAGAAGCGGGTCGATGCCATCGTGTTCGATGGGGCCCGGGATATGCAAATCTGGCCGGGACCGGGTCTCGAGGCGAAGATTCGCGAGCACTACGGTGATGATCTTCAGCGCGCCCTCGACGCTGAGCTCAAACAAGTGCCTGGTCGGATGCTCGATATCCCATCCGTGATTCGGGTGCATCAGGGGCGACTCCACTGCAACTTCCTTCTTTGGGCGGCCACTCGTGAGCCGGAGCCCGGCTCGACTCGCTCTCCCGCGCCCGGCCTCAAGATGATCGACCGGATTGTGACGATGTCCCTGGACTTCGCTCTGGAGCGGCACGTGAAGCGGATTGCTTTTCCAGCACTCGGCGGAGGTCCTGGTGAAGCGAGCGTCGAGGACCGCCTCGTCACGATCGTCAAAGCGGCGCAAGCGTATTACGACAAGGCCTATGAGGAGGGGCGCGCTCTTGGCATCGAAGAGGTCATTGTTTGCGTTCCGAGCGCACCGGTCTTTCGAAACGTTCACAGTCGCGTCCGCAACATGGTGAAGGTCGGTGCACTTCCGGCTCCTCCGCCGAGCGAGAAGAAGCCCGTTCGCCGCCGCGCGGCGGGAGGAGCATCCAAAGCCAAGACGACCAAGGCGAAGAAGCCAACGGGACTCTCAATGGCTGAGGCGAACGAGAACAGCGGCGCGGCAAAATACAATATGCGCGCGACCTATGCTGAGAACGATTTCTTCACGCACCCGAAGTTCGGAGTCGGCAAGGTCATTGGACTGCCTGCTCAGGGCCAGATGGAGTGCTCGTTTGAAGACGGGTCGGTCCGAAAGCTCGTCCACTCCCGATGATTCTCCGCCCAGCACGTTGTGCTCTGCGTTGCAGTGCGGCTCGGC
This sequence comes from Polyangiales bacterium, assembly GCA_047619315.1. Taxonomy (GTDB): domain Bacteria; phylum Myxococcota_A; class Polyangia; order Polyangiales; family Houyiibacteriaceae; genus JBCCRV01. The sequence goes on along the minus strand of JBLHKB010000046.1, from coordinate 6,452 downwards.
ATCTACAGATGCCGTCGCCTTGCGCGCCTTGAACACAGCGCGCCGCCTGACGTGGGTGTTCATGAGCTGTCTGCCTTAGGCAGTCGCTCTCGACGCGACGACGCCGCTAACTTTCGTGCGTCCGCTTGAAGGTTTGCCGAAAGTGGGTAGTAAGGCCGCCATGCGTCTTGAGATTCACCCCACTCACCCGGAACCGCGGAAGATCAAGCAGGTCGTTGACGGCCTGAAACGTGGTTCGAGCATCGCGTATCCCACGGACACCGTGTACGGGATCGGCTGCGATATCTTCGCCAAGAAGACCATCGACAAAATCTATCAGATGAAGCGAATGAAGAAGGACCAGCCCATGGCCTTCGTTTGCCCGGACCTGGGTGACATCGCTCGCTACGCGGTCGTGGACGACCGAGCATACCGCATTATGCGGCGGCTTCTTCCAGGGCCGTACACGTTTATTCTTCAGGCAACGCGCGAAGTGCCGAAGATCATGATGATGAAGCGAAAGACCGTCGGGATTCGTGTTCCTCATCACGAGATTGCGTTGGAAATCGTGCGTGAGCTGGGGAACCCCATCGTCTCGACTTCATGTACTTGGGAGGGGGAGCAGCTCAACGACCCCGACGATATTGTGGATCGCTTCAAGCAGATCGACATCGTCATCGACGCCGGCTGGGGTGCTCTCGACCCTTCGACGATCATCGACCTATCGGGCCCTGTTCCTGAGATCGTGCGTGAGGGTGCGGGTCCCGTTGAAGGTATTCTCTAAGGAGTGAAGCCGCCGCGTGGCCGTCTACGCGGCCTCGCTGGATGGACGCGAGCCATTCGTCCCAGGCGTCGTCCCCAAGGCTGATCAAAACGTCCGGCGCGCCTTCTCTTTCAACGACGAAGAGGATGTGGTCGCCGAGGTCGCCGGCGATTCCTGTACTCTTCACGAAGCCCTCGAGCTGACCCATCGCGAAGGTGTGGGTGGCTGCTTCTGCGGGTGCAAATGCACGGTCGAACTGCTCCCAGCTGCGTGCGAGCTCCAGATACTGGGACGGCGGCACGCGTCTTCGTTGAACAAAGGCTCCACGCAGCAGTGCCCCTTCGTGATCCGGCACAAGACGGACGCCAAACTCGACACACACGGCGTCGAGCTGGGCTTGTGCGTCTTGGTCCCCGCTTATCAAGAGGTCGGCGAGCGTCGACATCAGCGGATAAGCACGAAGGCAATCACCGCGAGGACGAGCACTATGAGGGCGGCGGCGCCTGCAATGAGCCATTTGCGCATGTGCGTCGCTGGAGCAGGTCCTGGACTCGGGGCGGGGGCTTCCACGGCCATCTCCATGGGCGGGGCAGCCGGCAGTGCGGTTCCGTCGGGCAGGGCAGCAAGCATCTCGCCGGCATCCGCGAAACGCTTTGAAGGGAGCTTTTCCAGGCAGCGGGCGATGTACTCGTCAAGTCCGGGGGCCGGCTGATCGAGGTAGTCGCTCACGTTGGGTGGCGTCTCCATGAGCTGCGCCTTGAACATTTCGAGGCGGGTCTCTTTCATGAAGGGCCACTCGCCCGTCAGCATCTCGAAGAGAATGACGCCGGCGGCATACACATCGCTTCGTGCGTCGGTCTGCGCGCCGGTGCACTGCTCGGGGGACATGTATGCGGGGGTGCCAAACACGGACCCCATCATCGTGAGTTTATGGCCTGAACCCCAGCGCTCGTCGTCGGTGAACTTGACGAGGCCAAAGTCCAAAATGATGACCTTGGGATTCTCTTTCGTGCCGACGTGTACATTTTCGCTCTTGAGGTCCCGATGAACGGCGCCTTGGGCGTGGGCGAAGGCGAGTCCTTCGAGGAGGTCACGAAATAGTGGGCGTGCATCAGCGAGAGAGACCGGGCTTTCTTCCACGAGAGCGTCCAGCGTTCCACCTTCGAGGAGGTCCATCACGAGGTAGGGGCGGCCGTCGACGAGTCCAAAGTCGTGCACCGCGAGAATATTGGGGTGCGAGAGCCCAAAGAGTGCCCTCGCTTCGCGTTCGAATCGCTCGCGAATGTCGGGCTGGTCTTCAAGCTCTTCGAGAAGCACTTTGATGGCCACGGCACCTTGGGTCTCGAGGTCCGTGGCGCGGTAGACCGCTCCCATGCCACCTTCACCAAGAAGCGACTCAAGGACGTAACGGCCATCGATGTGGGCACCGATCAGGTTCATGACCGTAGAACGGCCCGTTTCGTGCTCACTCATGCCACACCAGTGTCGTCAGGGGCGCGAGACAATACAAGGGTCGCAGCGAAAGAGTTGGGCTTCGTCGCCGACCGCCGCGTACTAGTGCCCCGACCTGGCACATTCGAGTCGAAACGGAAGCGAGATCGGGAGCGAGGGCCGCGAGCACAGGGTCAAAATCAGGTGGTCGGGGCACTAGCTTGAACGGAAGAAGAGCTGGGCGCGATCGAGGATGCGGTGGGCGAGAGCGTCCTTGCCGAGTTCACCCAGCGCGATCTCGTCATCCGCTCCCACGAGCGTGGCTACATTGGTGTCTTTGCCGAAAGCATCCGAAGCGTGGTTCGCCACGATCAGATCGACCCGCTTCCGTTCGAGTTTTGAGCGCGCATTCTCGATGACGTTCTCCGTCTCGAGGGCAAAGCCCACCAATACGGGGCGCCGACCGGTACGGCTGTTGCCGAGATCCAACAGGATGTCGGGGTTTCTCACGAGATGCACCACGGTCGGGCCCTCGCTCTTTTTGAGCTTCTGCTCTGCCTGAGAAGCGGGCCGGTAGTCGGCGACGGCCGCGGCCATGAGGATGAGGTCGGCTCCTTCGCTCGCGACGGCGGCATGCATCTCGCGTGCAGAACGAACATCGACCCGACGGCACCCTGCGGGTGTCGCGAGACTCGTCGGTCCGCTAACGAGCACGACCTCGGCGCCACGCATCGCCGCGGCTCGGGCAAGGGCGTAGCCCATTTTTCCGGTCGAGCGGTTGCCCAAAAAACGAACGGGGTCGAGGTCCTCGAGGGTTGGACCCGCAGTGATGAGCACACGGCGGCCGCTATAGTCTTTGGGTGCGAGCGCGCCCGCCACGACGGCCACGATGGCGACCGGCTCGGCCATGCGACCTTGGCCTTCTTCGCCGCTGGCGAGGGGACCGGACACGGGCCCTGCGAAGAGCACGCCGTCGCTCTTGAGGAGCGTGACGTTTCTCTGCGTCGCGGGCGAGTTCCACATTTGGGTGTGCATCGCGGGAGCAAACACCAACGGGCTCTTACGGCAGGCGAGGGTGGCCAAGACCACGTCGTTTGCCTGTCCTCCCGCGGCACGGGCCATCAGGTTCATGGTGGCAGGAGTGATGACGATGATGTCGGCCCACGCGGCGAGCTCAACGTGGACCTCGCCGGAATAGTGGGGGTCCCACAGATCCGTGATCGCAGGATCGCCGGTGATACCTGCCAACGTCATCGGGCCGACAAAACGCGTCGCGGCCTCCGTCATCATAACCCGGACGTGAGCTCCTTGGCGCTGGAGCTCGCGCACCACGCCGACAGCCTTGAAGGCCGCGATTCCGCCCCCCATGCCAACAACTACGTTTTTTCCCTTAAGGGACATGAGCGGATTATAGGGCCGCGGCGCCAAACGCTGAAATTTTGACCGAAAACGCGATGCGACGGAGTGTCGACGAATGCGTGCGTTTCGAGTCTTCGGTGTTTTGTCGGGTCTTTTGTCGTTTGGGCTTCTTCTGTCGTTTGCACCGACTGCAGCGGCGGACGAAAACTCTCGTCTCTTCGTGGGTGGCGTGGAGGTTTCTGAGGGGATGAACGCGGCCACGCTGGCGGACGCTATTGAAGCGCTGCCGGTGGACATCCGCTACTTCGATGTCACCGCCACCAAGACGTGGGCTGAGCTTGGTGCGTCCGTGGATCGCGTTCGCCTCGCGCGACTGCTTCAAGGTGAGACGCGTCGGGCAGAAGTTCGGGTCGGTGCACCCCTCGACATCGAGGCGGAGCGGGCAGCGTCTTGGCTCCTCGCACTCAAACGCGACCGTGACCGGCCAGCGCATAGCGCGCGCGTGGACTCCATAAGTAGCGAGGTCGTCGCCGAACAGGAAGGATTCGCGGTGGATGTCTGGGCAACTCTGGAGGCCCAGCGCCATGCGCTTGCGAGCGGCGAGTCTTTTGATGTTGTGGTTCACCGAACAGGCGCACATCGGGGCGTGAGTGACTTCGAGGGACTCTCCTTCGACACTCTCCTTGGCGAATTTGAGACACCGTACAACGGAAGCGGCGATGCGGCGGAGCGCACGCACAACCTTCGTGTTGCCGCGGCAAAGATCGACGGGGTGGTGCTCTTTCCGGGTGAACAGTTCGACTACAACGAAGTCGTCGGCGAACGTTCCTTGGCCGAAGGTTTTCGACCGGCCACAGTGATCGCAGGCGGCGAGCTCGTGGACGGAGTTGGCGGAGGTGCCTGCCAGAACGCGGGCACACTTCACGCCGCCGCGTTCTTCGCGGGCCTCGAAATCGTTGAGCGTCACCCGCACTCGCGGCCGAGCTCATACATCAAGCTCGGGCTCGACGCGGCGGTGTCTTACCCCAACCTCAACTTTCGAATGCGCAACAATCGCGAGACGCCGGTGCTCGTTCGTATGCGAATCGACGGTGGTCGGGCCATCGCGCAGATCTTTGGCGATGAGCGACATGATCGCGTTCAGTTTGTTCGACGCATCGACGAGTTTCTTCCGTTTGAAGAGCGGACCATTGAAGACGACTCCTACCCCACGGGCGTTCGTGTGCTGACGCAGCGAGGCGTACCTGGCTTTGTGGTCTCACGTTATCGCATCATCGAAGATGTGAGGACGCGGGTGATGCGTCGTGAAACCAGCCAAGACCGCTACCCGCCGACGACACAGACTTGGCACGTGGGCACCGGAGGACCTGCCCCGGATGGCTTCGAAACTCCCGACGGGGACACGCACCGTGAGTATACCGCCGACGAGTTTACCATCATGACTCAAGGTGCAGGCGTTGAGGGAACGACGACCACGCGTCGCGCGGGCCGTACGGGCAGCCACGGTTGGACCGTTGAGCAGGGCATGCCGCCCGCAAGCGCTGACTAGTCTCGGGGTGGCTCTCGTCGTGGTGGCATGCGACGCTTAGTCGTGCGGCGCCTCCTCGGATTGAACCTGCTCGTAGCGTTTGTCGCCTGTGGTCCCCCTGCAGATGCACCGCCGCCCTTTGAAGAATGGAGCGCCGCTCATCCGCAACCTGAGGGCTTCGTGCTTCTCGGCGAAGACACGCGTGACGTGTCGGAGAACGGTTCGCTGACCCTTGCGTTTGAGCTACCCGCCGGAGCGACAAGCATCGAGATCAGCGCCGCCACGCGCTCAGATCTCTATCTGCAAGTCACATCCATACGGACGCCCACGGGCGAAGTGCATGTCCCTCTTGAGGACGCCACGTTTAGCGATTCGCGCTCGTATGTGACGGAGGCTTTTCTGGAAGCGCACCAGGCGCAGAACCCAACGATCGCGCGGCGCGGAAGTGCGGCGTTTCGCTATCCGAATGACGCGTTTACGACCCTCGAGCCTGGAGCTTGGTCTATCACCGTGACGTCCTTTGACGTGGACCTCGTGCGCGACCCCGAGTTCCGTGTGCTGAGCGCGAGGCGTCAGCGCGTCTCGGACACGCTTCACGTGAAAGCCTTCGCACGTATGGGCGAGCTCAGCGAAGGCGTCATCGACCTCCACATCCTCCTCGGTCCGGGCACCGGTTTCGAAGCCTCCACGGCGGCTGCGGATGAAGTAATGATGAGCGCGCTGGGCATCGTCGACCGAGTGTTCGCGCTCCAGAATGTGCGCGTCCGAGAGGTCTTCTTTGAGGACGTAGCGAGCTTCCCCACACGGGCGGCGCTCGTTCCAGAGACTTGTGACCAGAGCCAAGTGGTGCGTGACATCGCGGGTCAGGTGTCGGTGCGTGGCGGATATGTGCCCATCGCGATGATCGGCGGCTTCATCTGTCAGGTGCGGAGTTCGGGCGGCCAAATCACGAACCAAGGGCAGGGTATCGGCGGATTTTCGCCTGGGATTCCCGGCGTGTACTCCACGGAGGGCGAGGCTCTTGTCCTGTCCACAGAGCTCCTTCGCCAGTTCCCGGATATCTGGTCCGTGGTGTTGGCCCACGAGGTGGGTCACTTTCTGGGGCTCATGCACACGGTCCAGCCCGGCCTCAACCTTGACGATAACCTCGTCGACACCGAGGCGAGTAGCAACAACATCATGTTTCCCGCGGCCTACGAAATCTACGAACCTTTCCTGACCGACATGCAGGGAACAGTGATTCGTCAGAGTCCGTACGTGCAGCAAGCACCTTGAGAAACCAATGACGAAACGACTCATTCTTGTGGCGCTCTTTGCGCTGGCTTGTGGCGACGATGAACCGGGCATGCCTTCCTTCGAAGATTGGAGCGCCGCACGTCCCGTTCCTGCCCA
>JBLHKB010000045.1:0-22392 GCA_047619315.1 Polyangiales bacterium | reverse complement strand
AGCTCGATGCCTTCATTTCGCAGCAACGTTTTCCATCGCAGCACGCCCGCACTCAGCGCGACCCATGGGAGCGCGAGGGCGAAGACGAGAAAGAACGCGTCGAGCTCCAAGAGGCGCGGGCCGAGGTTTGCGAGACCTTCACGCGTGGCGATCATCCAAACGAGGCTTGCCAGGAGTAGGGCCGAAACCGCGCGCTTTAGCCATCGCATCATGGGTTCACATGCACAGAGGTCGGGGTGGTGGTCAAAAAAGCGGGGGTCCAGAAGTTCAGAACTGTGTCCAAGTGCATGAGCGGTTTACACGTGGACAGAAGGCTCGGCCTCCGGGCGAGGACCCACTCCAGATAGCCATCGGGCGAAGACTTTGCCTTGTCACTCTAGAGATACACAGAGCGTTGGGCTGGAGACCTTAGATAACGTTGCCTTCACCGGTCCAAGGCGGAGGCGCCCCATCGTCCTGCATGGTCGTCCCCATCGTCGTCCCCATCCCTGACGAGGGTATGGACCAGTCGATGTTGCCATTATCCATCGTCTGCACGTTGGGCGGAGCCACCGTCCCTTGTTGGGGTGAACCCCAAGGGTTCGGTACGGGTTCCCTTGGAACGACGACGATCATTGGAGTGCGTGGATTGTTCTGTGGCGGCCTGCGCGCCACGCGGCCTCGACGTCCGATATTCAACTCGACATCAAAGCTCACTTCGCCTTCTTGGAGCGGCGCCACGAATCGAACCATATAGTCACCGGCGGTGCGGAACGCGTAACCGCCCACGTAGTGATGGTCGGCGACGACGACGGCTTCGATGCTGCGAAGGACGCGTCCTCTCGAGTGAATCTCGAAGCGTGCTTCACCATGGATTTCGTCCTCGTGATCGACGATCCCAAGAAACGTGATGCGGTCCCCCACGGATGCGCTCTCGGGCGCGAGTCGAAGCCCAGGCTCCTCATGTTCTTCTTCGTGTTCGAGCGCTTCCAGAGCCTGCGTCGCGGCGGGATCCCTGGGTAAAAAAACGAGCGCCGTTCGGTAGGCTTCGCGTGCGGCGTCGTGGTCGTCTTGCGAGCGCGCTTCCGTGCCGCGTTCGCGCAAGAGCGAAGCGGCTTCGCGCCGGATGGACAAGGCACCTTCGTGGCGAGGCTGTGATTCAAGAATTCGCAGCGTCAGCTCCGCCACGTTGTCGCCGGGCGGCGCTTCAAAGTGCCCTGCGGCGAGAGCCTCGCGAGCGCGCGCTTCAAGGTCACGTGCGACTGCGATCTCAGGAGCTTCGGAGTAGAACTCGTTCATGGCCATCACCCCGCCGACCATCACAGCGGCGCCGATCGCGAACGCCGCTAACATGACGGGCCACCGACGCTTTGTGTTGAGCCCGGCGACGTTCATGCCGGTGATGGTGTTGTTCGCCGGCGGGGCGGATACAACAGCGGGCACAGCAGACATCGAGTCGCCCGGTGAGAGACTGTATCGCGCTCTCGGAAGAATCACCGCGCTGGCCTCCGCAGCGGCGGCTAGGGCTTCGCCAAACACACTGGCGGTGTCGTAGCGAGCATCCGGATTTTTTGCGAGGGAGCGCATGATGACGTCTGCGATCGGGTCCGGCACCAGCTGTCCGTGGCCGACGGTGCGCAGGTCCGGCGCGGCCTCGTTGACGTGCTTCATCAACATCGTCACCGGTGACTTCGCGTCGAAGGGCGTGACCCCAGCCATCAGCTGATAGATAAGAACGCCAATGGAGTACACATCGCTGCGCGCGTCCGTGAACTCACCGGCGGCGCCCTCGGGCGAGATGTAGCGCGCGGTTCCGAAGATCACGCCGCTCTGCGTCAGGTGGCTCTGCTCATCCCAAAGGAGACGAGCGATGCCAAAGTCGAGGACCTTGACGAAGTCTGGGTCGCCATGACGCGGCAACACGATGATGTTCTCGGGCTTCACATCGCGATGGACGATGCCTTTGATGTGAGCGGCGCCGATGGCTTCGCAGAGCTGGGCTGAGAGATGAAGAGCGCGTGAGAGTGAAAGTGCGCCTTCTTGGCGCATAAGCTCCTGGAGCGAGCGCCCCTCCAAGTGCTCCATGACCAAATAGAGGCCGCCGTTGTCTGGGAGCTCTCCAAAAAGGAAGACGCGCACCAAGTTCGGGTGCTCAAGGGAGGTCGCGACCTTCGCCTCACGATGAAACCGCCGCACCGCATCAGGGTTCTTCGTCAGCTCCGGATGGAGGATTTTAACCGCCACGTCCCGGTGCAGGTTCATCTGGTGCGCGCGATAGACGGTGCCCATACCACCCGCCCCGATGGCCTCGTCGATGCGAAATTGCCCAAGAAGGATCTCTCCGAGGAACGGGTCGATGGTGCCTTCGGCGGTGAGGCGCGCCCCGTCCTTTTGGCAAAAGGCCGCCGCCGCGTCGTACCGAAGCCCACAAATTGGGCATAGCTTTGAAGGCTTTGGGGCCATAGCGGAGTCGTTCCGGGCTGAAGCATAGCGCGACATAGAAAGGGTGCCTTCTTCTCTGACGGGCCAAAGGGAGGAAAGATTTATGCTTTCCCCGACTTTCGAACCCCTCAAAAGGACAAACGGATCGTTGCTCCTTTGGCCCTGCGAGCGGTATCCTCCCCCGCATGCGCTCCTTTCTCCGTCTTTCCGCAGGCCTTATTGCTCTTGCGACTGTTGTTTCGGTTGTTCCTTCCACCGCCGAAGCCCAAGGGGCTTCGGTCTATGTGTTGGGACTTCGATCCATTGAAGGGGATGACGAGTTCGCTCGTGAACTCTCTGGAGTGATTCGCGTCGCCGCGGGCAGCATTCCTGGATGGGAGGTCGCGCCGGATGAGGTGACGCTCTCGCAGATGACGATGATGCATGCCTGCGACGAACCCAACCGTGAGTGTATGAGCAACATCGCCACGGAGCTTGGCGCGGCCAAGATCATCTACGGAACCATCGGTCGCTCTGGCGAAGGCTATGGGCTGACGCTTTACCTCTACGACCACGCCAGTACTTCCATCGTCGACCAGCTGACGGACACGATTCCAAGCAGCGAGATCGGCATGGAAGTGCTCCGCCCTCGTGCGCAGCGGTACACAGCGCAGCTCGGCGGCCAGGCTCGCTTTGGTTCTTTGCGACTCGAAGTCGGCGAGCCAAGCGCGACCGTTCGTGTGGACGACAACGCCGTGGGCGTGACGGACGCCGCCGGCATCATCCTCGTCGAGGACCTCACCGAAGGAAATCACGAAGTTGAGGTAGACGCAGAAGGCTTCGACTCCTTCCAGACCACAGTCTCCATCGAGGCCGACGACCAGACAGAAGTCCGCGTCAATCTCAACGCACCAGGCGCCGGCGGCGGAGCGAACCTTGGGTGGATCCCCGGTGCGGTTGTGATCGCTGGCGGCGTTATCTCCTTCGCTATGGGCATTCGTTCAGGGCTGAAGGTGCAAGGCTGGGAAAGCGAGATCAACGATGTTCGCGAGAGCGGCTTCACTCCGGTACAGATCACAGGCTTCGCTACTTGCCTGAATGGGCCGGCCGGAGAGGCACTCGACGGCGGCGCTGAGTCCGTCACATGTGGCTCCGAGACGTTCACTCGCGCACAGTCGCTGGTGCTGAGCGGCTCCGGTGACGTCTGTGGTGGCGGCCAGGGCGACGAGCGCTGGCAGGACGACACCTGCAGTGACCACAACCGGCACGCGATTCTTCAATACGTGCTCTACGGCATTGGCGCTGTCGGCATTGGCGTCGGCACCTTCCTCTTGCTTCGCTCCCTTGGTGATGGTGGAGAGGACGAGTCCACCGTCGACTTGAGCATCTCACCGTGGATGGCCGGCCGCGACGGCGGCGTCGACATGACGCTGACCTGGTAGCCTGTGCGAATCGTCGGCGGCGCTCTTCGAGGACGACGTTTCGATGGCCCCAAAGGAAACGCGACTCGACCGACTGCGGATCGGGTTCGCGAGGCCATCGCAAGTGCGCTGAATTCCAGAGGTGCCATCGACGGCGCCGTGGTCTTGGACCTCTTCGCCGGAACAGGGGCGCTCGCTTTTGAAGCTCTCTCGAGGGGCGCTGAGCGCGCCGTGTTGGTGGAGCGAGACGCACGCCTCCAGAAGGTTCTCAAACAGAGCGCTGATGCTCTCGGCCTCTCGGGCCGCACGCGTTTGATACGCGCAGATGTCTACCGACACCCCAAGCGTGCCATCACGGGAGGGCCCTTCGACCTCGTCTTCGTCGATCCACCTTACGATCGAGTGGGCGATCTCGGGCCTGTGTTCGCGGTGCTCTCCGAGGCGTGCAGCGAGGATGCGATCATCGTGGTGGAGCAGGCACGAAGCGACCCCTTCGACTTTGAGAGTGATCCTTCTCTTTCGTCCACGAACACGTACGAGTATGGTGACACACTCGTCACCTTTGCCCGCAACCACGTAGGAAACCGACCATGAGCGTCGCCGTCTATCCCGGTTCGTTTGACCCCATCACAAACGGTCACACCAGCATCATGAAAAGCGGACTGACGGTGTTCGACAAGATCATCGTCGGAGTGCTTCAGAACGAAAGCAAGAACCCGCTCTTCAGCGTTGAAGAACGCATCGAGCTCATCCGCGCGTCGCTGCCAGAGATCACGGACGAACCGGACCGGATCGAAATCGACTCCTTCGATGGCCTCCTCGTGGACTATTGTCGTCAGCGAAAAGCCCGAACGATTTTGCGCGGCCTGCGTGCTGTCGCGGACTTCGAATACGAGCTTCAGATGGCCAATATGAACCGTCACCTCAACTCGGAGGTGGAGACGGTGTTCATCATGGCGGACGACGCGTATTTCTACGTTTCGTCTAAGATCATCAAAGAAGCAGCCAAGCTCGGTGGAGACGTCCAAGCGCTCGTGCCCCAGCCCGTCGCCGCCAAGCTTCGCGAGAGACTCGGCTGATAGGTCGGCTTGCAGGCGAGCCCGCGCTCGCGCAACGCGCGCAGGGCCCCAATGTCGCGTGTCGAAACCCTTCCGGAGCGAAGTTCGTCGACGCTCCCTTCGCCACTTCGAATGCACCGACGAACGCGCACCCAGCCACGTAGATAGCAGGCGTCGCGCGCGATGCCGCCTCCACGAAAAGCTCGCTCCCCCAGTGTCACCGCGTCCACGGCGCTAAAGCCCATCTCGCCGTGGAGCGTCACGACGGCGTCGCGAAAGCTCATGCCTTCGTGCATCTTCTTTGTGACCCATACGCGTGCTGCGATCGTGCGCACACGCCGCGAGTCCATCAGGCCTGACTCCGCTTCGAGGTGGAGCGCGAGTCCTTCCTGATCGGCGAAGGCGGTGGCGCTGCCTACGCGAAAGATCGCTAACTTTTGCGCGCGGGCGTTGGCGGCGGCGACCAAGTGACCAAGCACCTCATGCACCGCGAGACGATGCGCTTCGCGGGCGCTGACGGGCCGTGGGGAAATGAAGACGGTTCGTTCGCCGGCGGCGGCGCTCGACACAAGCTTCGGTTCGACCTGAACCTTGATGTCGATGCCGGCGGCTCCGGCGATGCTCCTCAGAATCGATTCGAGAGAGCGTGCGCCTTGAGCAGGCAGCCGCTCCTCCGTGTCCTCCGCGTCTGCCTTCACGCCGTCAAGGATTCGAAGAGCAAGCTCGAAGTGCTCTCGGCCATCCCCAAAGCGCCGAGCCGCGAGAGGGCGAACGCGTTTGGCGTGGCTCAGCGCTTCGATGAGCATGAGCTCAAGTTCGAGCTCATCCAGGCGGTCGCGGTAGAGCTTGCCGGCTTCCGCATCGTGACTGATGCGCCGCGCCTCTTGGAGGTCTCCCCAGACCGCTCGCTTGATCGCTTGGGGTTCACTCTCAAATTTCGGGCGCAGAGCTGCGTCATCTCCACGCTGGAGAGCATCGACGAGCCGAGCACGCTCTTTTGGACCATGCTTTGCGGTGAGCCCAGGGAGAACGCGTGCGGCGCGACTGACGCGCTTGAGACACGCATCGAGCTCAAGCTGAGTGCGAAGCGCGGCGTCCATAGGTAAAACTATCCACTCGTGGCACTAGAGAAGCTGCGTCGCGCGTTCGGCGAGCTCGCTTCGCTCACCCTTCACAAGTGTGATGTGCGCTGCGATGCGTTCTTCGCGGAATCGCTCCGCGACAATGGACAGACCATTGCTGGAACCGTCCACGTAAGGGTTGTCGATCTGGTCCGGGTCGCCCGTGAGGATGATCTTCGTATTCGCACCCGCACGCGTGATGACCGTCTTGACCTCGTGCGGCGTCAGGTTCTGTGCTTCGTCCACGATGAGGTACTGCTGGGGCAGCGAGCGTCCACGAATGTACGTGAGCGGTTCGATCTGCAAGATCCCCTGAGTCATCAGGTCTTGGTAGTCGCGGTAATCCGCATCGGGTCGTCGTCGACCCGTAAAAATGTACTCCAAGTTGTCGAAGATGGGCTGCATCCACGGGTTGAGCTTCTCCTCCAGTGTGCCAGGCAAATAACCCACGTCACGGCCCAGAGGGAAAATCGGACGTGAAACAACGAGGCGCGCAAAGGCACGTTCGTCGAGGACCATCTGCAAACCTGCGGCGACGGCGAGGAGCGTCTTTCCGGTTCCGGCTTTGCCGACAAGCGTGACGAGGTGAACTTCCGGGTCGAGGAGCGCGTCCAGAGCCATGTACTGCTCAAGGTTACGCGGGCGAATTCCCCAGGCTCCATCGCGGGAAACTCGGATCGGCTTGATCTGAGACTTGTCAGGATCGTAGCGCCCGAGGGAAGTGTGACGCGGGTTGCTTCTCTCCCTGAGAACGACGCCGGCGTTCGGGTGCATCTCAGGGGCGTCGAGGTTCGCGAGGGCGACGGGCTCTCGTTTTCCAAGCGCGTCCACCGAGGCTTTGTCCGCGTCGATGGTGAAAATACCTGAGTAAAGCTCCGTGGAGTGGATTCGACCACCTTCGTAGTTCTCGGCTTGAAGGCCGAGTGCATCGGCTCGAATACGAAGGTTCGAGTCCATCGTGACGAAGACCACCTCGCGCTCATCTTCATTGTCGCGGAGCTTGAGCGCCGTGTTCATGATGGCGTGGTCCATCTGCCGGTTGTCGCGAGCCCGTTCGAGCATGTGCTCTTTCGGGACGGCCACAACGAGGCGGCCGCCGTCCGGGAGGTCGACACCATCCTGCAGAGAGTTTCCGTTCGATTCGCGTAGGTCGTCGAGCGTCCGCGCTAGCTGGCGAGCGTTGCGCCCACGCTCAGAGAGCTCTTTCTTGAACTGGTCCACCTCTTCGATCACGAAAATAGGAATGACGACTGTGTTCTCTTCGAACTTGTAGATCGCCTCGGGATCGTGAATCAGAACATTGGTGTCGAGTACGAAAATCTTCGGCAGTGTGGACACCTCTTAACGCTACCCCCGGCCTGTACCGGAAGCAATAGTGAGCCCTCTATTTCGAGGTGTTTCATCTCTTTGCAGCTCGACCTGGTCAGACCGATCCGATGTGGATGTCGTGATTATGCCCTAGTCACCACTTCTTCGTACGCAGGGCAGGCGCCTTTGTCCTCGTGTGGACGAAAATCGCCACACGGTGGACCCTCCATGTCGCTGGGGCGCTATGCTCCTTCACGTCATGCGTGCAGTCCAGTTCAACTCCCTGAGCGCTGATGAGCGGAGGAGATTCGTCGGCGCCACGGACAACGCCTCGCCGCTCTTCGTTCGCGCTTTTCTGACGAAGCTTCGCACCGGGCCCAATCTCCAAGTCTCCGCGTTGTCTATCGCTGGAATGCTTGCATCGGGGGTGGGTCTGCTCCTCGCTCTTGCGAATGATTTCGCTTCGCCGCGGAGCTCAGGTCAAGCCGACCTCAGCTTCCTGGCGCTCTACGGCGTGTTCTTCGTGACCCTCGCCTACTCCCTTTTTTCCTACGCGAGAAACCGAGCCCGCGCGCCGCTTCCGTACACGACGGGGACGTATGTTTTTACAGGCGACGTCGTCGTCGCGAAGCCGGATGGGACTCTGACGATCTATCCCCTCACGGACGCGAAGGTGGAGCTGCATCAAGTGAACCCTCGCGCCGGGGAGCGCTTTAGCCACCTCGTCCTCACCTACGACGATACGAAGCTGCTCTTCGTCGAAGAAGACAAGGGTGTCGCCACGCGTCAGTTCGAGAGCATCAAAGCGCTGCAGTCGAACCCTCCCGATTCGGACCTCTTTGATGCCGATGAAGGCAACGGCTCTGACAGTCTGGAGCCGGGCGACTCCGGCGCTCTAGGCTTGTCGTATCGAGCGCTTGTGGTGTCCGTGGGCGCAGCCCTGCTGGCCGTGCCCACTTGGTATGTGCGCAACTACCTCAGTGACGAGGCGCTCTTCGCGAACATTCAGAACACGAGCGATCTGCAGATGATGCATCGCTACGCCCTCGAGTCGAAGTCGGCTCACGCGCCGGCGGTCCACGAGCAATGGATGGAGCACCAGTATCAACGAGCCAGCGACACCGGCGCGCTGGTGGCGCTCCTCGAGAGCTATCCCGATTTTGTCGAGGGGCGCTGGGGCGCGCGCATTCGCGACCGACGTTTCGAGATCGCTCAAGAGCAAGGTCGTCAAGCCCTCGTGGCGTTCACCGCCGCGTATCCAGAACACGTCGAGGCGATGTCGACTCTGCTAGTGCTCGAGGTCGCCCATACCCGCGGCATCAACACCGTGGCGGCCTATCGAGCGTTCATCGCCAGCTACCCAGGTGCCCAAGAGAGTGCCGAGTTTCGCGACCTCGTCGCGCAACGCTACGCCGCCGCCGCCGCCGCTGCTGCGTCGGCTCCCGAGGAGACGCGCGAGACCCTCGGAGCGCTCATCGCATCTCTACAAGCTCACGAACGCGCCGAGCTACACGTTCGCTTCTCACCACCACGTCACGTTGAATCGGCGCGAATCGACCGGCGACATCGAAATGACGCACGCTCCCATCGGTACGTCCGCATCGCCCCTCACATGACCTCCGCGCGTGCCCGGCTTCGAGAAGAGTGGATGGTTGATGAGCTAAACCGGCGCCTTGGCATGCACTATCCAACCGACGTGCTCGTCGCAAGCTACGGCGGCCATGAGCAGACTCCGGCGGTCGGTCCTTCTCTCGACATCCACTACCAGCTGGTTCCATATGGGCTCCCGGCGGAGGTTGGCTTTCGTGTCTTCGAGCGCTTTCACATGGACTTTGAAGTGACTCTGCAGGTGCCAGGGCGACAGCCGTATGTTCTGGAGTACCGCACCAACCCTCTTCACAAATCCAACATCACTCCTGACCCGGATTATCCGCCCCCAGGCTTTTATGACGATGAGGCGCGAAGGGCCCTACAGCAGCTGTCCCGACAAATCGTCGAAGACATCTTTGGGCAAGACTACTCAGTCGCGAGCCCACTTCTGCGCCCGGAGCCTGCACAGCGCTCTCGTCGGTCCCTCCAGCGTTGAAACGCTCTTCCACTCCGGTGTTGTTCTGAGCTATCTTAACAGTCCGTATGTCTGACGCTGTCGACGCCATTCTCGAACACGGTTTGATCGCCGTCATCGATTCCCCCATCGAGGATTGCCTCTTTGAGTGGGCGATGGCCGTATCCAAGGGCGGGATGGCGGTGCTTGGCGTTCCCATCACTCTACCAAATGTCACCGAAGTGGTGAGTGACCTTGCGGACGAAGCAGGGCTCATCGTGGGTGTGAGTGGCATTCGAATACCGGAGCAGCTCAGCGTCGCCGTGGCCGCAGGAGCGGAGCTCGTCCTGAGCCCCGTCGCCGATAAGGCCATCATCGAACAGGCAAAGATGCGCGGCCTCTCCGTCATCGCGGGTGCATTTACCCCGTCCGAAGTACACACGGCGTTCATGGCTGGAGCCGACCTTGTCTCGCTTCATCCCATCGGCGTGATGGTGGGCGGCGAGGCCTACTTCAAGAAGGTCATTCAGAGTTTTCCAGACAAACGGATTCTTGTCAGCGGAGGCATCGGCGTCGAGAACGCGCCAACCTTCTTAGAGCTCAACGCCTGCGCTGCCATCGTCGACACGGGGCTCTTTCCGGAGACGAACGATCCCGCGGCCATCGAGGTCATCACGATGCGTGCTGCTGCGCTTATCGAGGTGTGCGCCGACGTTCGTGGCACGCCGAAGCGGCTGTCGCTGACCGAGCTCCGCGCAGCCAGCGAGCCCTCCTCCCCGGCATCGAATATGCCGCAGAGCTTCCCCGACGATATTTCCAGCGCCATCTCCGCCGCGATCGGCCCCGATGAGTTCGGTCTGGATATGGCGATCGAGATCGAGGAACAGGAATAGAGAACGTGGAGCCGGGGGAGCTGGGCGAAGAAGAGCTTCACGCGTTTCGCGATGCACTCTTAGCCCTCGAAGCGTCGCTTCTGGTCTCGCTGGAGCACGTCGAAGATGAGGCCGTTGAGCTGGACCAAACACGCATGGGCCGCCTCTCCCGCATCGACGCGATTCAGCAGCAGCAAATGTCAGCGGCGGGGCGACGTGGCCAAGAGCTTCGCCTGAGCCAGGTCCGGAGCGCTCTCGAACGCATGACGCGAGACGAATATGGGGCGTGCGTTTCTTGCGAGGAGCCCATCGCCCAACGGCGACTCAACGCGCGTCCCGAGGCACCACTCTGTCTCCTCTGCCAGAGTCGCCGAGAGTAGCGCGCATTTGTCAGGGGAGACTCTTGGCCCGCCACCGTAGGGTATGGGTATGCACCTGAGGTTTCTTACGTTGCTCGCCCTCACTCTCATGATGGGCTGCGTGTTCGATAGTCGCTCGCCGCGCCGCATGCGCTCGTCGGACACCGGGCCTGATGATGCAGGCCCTGGCTTCGATTCTGGCCCAGGCTTCGATGCCGATTCGCGGGACGTCGGGACGCTCCCCGATGCCGGTGCCTCCCGCTGCGGGGATGGACTCATCACAGGAAACGAGGTCTGCGAAGGTGAGCCCGAGTGCGCATCGGACTGCCTCTCGGCGATCTTCTCCGGGACGATCTCCGAGACCGACTCAACCTGGAGCCGAAACACGTCCACATGCGCCGAAGGATCAGGTGAGCACTACTACGACACGCAAGGATTCGTTTGGCGCGGAGACACCGCGTCTCTCACTTTCCACGCGGACTGGGCCGCCTTCGACGGATATCTTCACGCCTTCGACGGCTCCTTCAACCCTGCATCACCAGAGGCGGGCTGCCTGGCGGGCGACGACGATGAAGGCGGGACCAGCGCCAGCGCCGTGACCGTTGACGTCGCCCGTGGCGATCGCATCGAAGCGGTTCTGTCGACCTATAGCGCTGGTGGCACCGGGGACTGGTCGTTGACGGTCCGACGAGCGTTCTAGTCTCTCTCGAGGGCTCCCGTACGCCAAACCCTCATTGCCGATTGCCCATTTTGGCTATTCAGGTGAGGATGAGCGCATGGACAACAGGCAATTTCGGGGCATCGTTGGCCGTACATACGTGCTTCAGGGGGACCGAGTCCTCATCATGCAAAGCTACGAGGGTGATATCGAGGCCGGTGACGTCATCGAGGTCGAGCTCCCCGCTGGCAACACAGCGATCACCGTCAAGAAGGTCGCCTGGGGCTCCGCGTTCAACGCACAGAGTCCACCTCTGACGTTGATCGTCGAGCCAGTCGACGCGGCCATCGCCACGGGTTCGCGAATCCTCGCGCCCGCCTAACGCCCGAATCGTGCGTTTGGGCTGAACTTCGGGCACTCTAGACGCACAAAACGTAATCTTTGGAGGTTTCGTGTGCGTCTTTTAGCTTTCCTCACTCTGGTCCCACTCTTCGTCTCTTGCGGCGACGATGATCGCGTTCGGCGCGATACAGGCATCGACACGACCGACGCGGAAGGCCTCGACGCTAACGGGCGTGATGCTCCCTTCCCGGACATCCCGGACAACCGTGAGGACTCGTGCCAGAAGATGGACATCCTCTTCATCATCGATGACTCCGGCTCCATGTCCGAAGAGCAGTCGAACCTCATCAGCAACTTCCCTCTGTTCGTCGAGGTCCTCGACAACTACCGGACCGATGCAGGCAACCCCCTCGACTACCGCCTTGGTGTGACCACCACCGGACGCGACATCACCACCGTCGTGACGTTCAACGTTCCGGCCTTTCCTTTTCCTCCCATGGAGATCCGCGAGACCGGGCCAAACGGTGCGCTCCTCCAGCCGAGCGAATGCAGCATGCCTCGTCGTTGGATCGAAAGTGCCGACCCCGACGTCGCGAGCACGTTTTCGTGCGTCGCCAACGTGGGCACCGGTGGGTCGTCCGTGGAGATGCCGTTGCTCATGACGGAGCGCGCGCTCACCGATCGCGTCGACGACGGAACGAACGCCGGGTTCTTGCGTGAGGACGCGCTTCTCGCGGTCATCATGCTCACCGATGAGAACGATTGCTCACGTCCGGAAGACCGCGTCGAGACGACCGTCGACTTCAGCGGAGGCGCCTCCGGTGCAGCCGATGCCTGTGACCCCGATGGCGACACGATCATTCCGACGATGAACTTCATCAACAGCCTCGACGCCGTCAAGGGTGAGCGAGGCCGCTGGGCCGCCGCGATCATCGCGGGTCCTGGACCCGGTTCTTGTAGCTCGTCCTTCGGGGACGCCGCTGAAGCCACACGCCTCAGTGAGTTTGTGAGCCAGGCTGGCGAAAACGTTGTCTTCTCTTCCATCTGTGATGCTGACATCGCCGGCTCGCTGATGACGGCCCTCGACACCTTCGACGTCGCCTGCCAAAACTTCCCGCCGCTCATCTGAGTGTTGAAGAAACACTCTCGCTTTTCCCTGGCCGCAACACGAGGACGCGCACTACGCGCGCTCCTCGTGTTTTGCATCTCGCTTCTTTCGACGCTCGGCGCCGAGGCCTCGCTGGTGCTCAAGTCCATGCGCGGTCGCCTCGTCGCGCCACCTGAAGGGTCGCTGTACGTGCAAGTTCGAGAACACGAAATCTTTGGAATCCGCGTCACCGAAGTGGTCCTGGGTCCAGCCGAGATCGACGACACGCTGCCGATGCTCGTGCACTTCCACGGTCGCGGCGACCAACCTCACCTGCCCCAGGGTGACCACGGCGGTACCCCGGCGACGCGGCTGCTTTTCCCTTGGGCTCCCGACGCTCTTGGTGATGGCTTTACCTGGTTTCCGCTCAGCGTGACGGAGCGGGACAAGCCCGAGAAGGTCCTGGGTCACTTCATCCGGGAGCGCTCCTCCCAAGTGGCGAAGGTCCTGCGCGTGATGGCGGAGCAGCGACCCACCGAAGGCGAACCCTTCGTGACCGGGTTCTCCCAGGGCGGCATGATGGCGTTTGCACTCGCTCTTCTTCATCCGCAACACATCGACGGGGCCGTCCCCGTGGCAGGGTGGTTGCCGGCGTTTCTCGTCGACGAAGCGTTCTCGGAGTCGGACGACTTTCCCCCCATCCGTGCGATGCATGGGAGCGGTGACCCCATCGTGCCGCTCGCTCCAACCCAAGCGCTCGTGGATGATCTTGAACGCCGGAATGTCGACATCCGCCTCGAGGTGTTCCCCTGGGATAAGCACTCGATGACGGATGCGATGCACACCCGGCATCGGACGCTGATTCTGTCGCTCATCGACGCGATGCGAGTTCGCCGACGCCCTCAGGCCTAGATCCCATGTGCTACGTTGGAACTATGCGCTGGCTGGTCCCCTTCCGCGGAGTACGAGGTGCGAATCCGCGCGAGTGAGGACCTTCTCGAAGGCTCGGTTCACGCCGAGGTTGCGATCTTGGCGTTGACGATCCCAACACCGTCGAGCTCTTCATCGACGGCGCACCCGCCGCGGAGATGCAGGTTCCTCTTCCAAACGCGTTTCCCTTCGTTCGCCTCGGCGCGGCCTATCGCGATGAAACGGATCCTGAGGACTACGACATCTACGTCGACGATATCGGCATGGCCTACGAACGTTTAGGTTGCGACTAGGAGCCGCGCTTCCCTAACCCTGTTCAGACGCGCCCCGTCCAGACGCGCCCTCAGCAGCCAGCGGGGGTGTCTTCGCCTTCACACGCTGCCTCGATGTTGGCGCGTACGGCGCTCTGCAGATTCGTCAGTCCCGCCGCGAGCCCGATCTGCATCGACTCATCCAGGGTCCGCTCCTGCACGTAGAACGCACGCATCGCCAGTATCGCTCCGGCCCTGTTGCCGCTGCCGCAATGAAGTAGAATGCCGCCGGTGGATGCTTCGATCGCCTCGTCGACGAGGCGCGCGTTCGCCTCCGTCACGCCCGCTGCGCCATCGACGGGCACGGACACGAAGCGCATCCCCAGCTCTTCGACTTTTGCACGCTCAACGTCAAAGCCTGCTTCGAGCTCGAGGCGAAGCGTGATCACGGTCGTGATCCCCGCCGCCTGGGCGCGCTCAAGAGCAGCGGCATCGGGCGGGCCGCCGGTGACGATCGCGCCGATATGACGCTCGTTCGGAATGCCTAAGCTTCCAGGAGCCTCTCTCGTAGCGCTGGCCACGCGTGTTTCCGCGGATGGGGTCCCACCACAGGCGGCGAGGAGGGCGGCAAGGAGCATCGAGAGACGAGTCATACCGTTCATGTAAAACAGAGCGCCGCAGAGTGAAAGAGCTCTTGGGATGAAACCGCCTCTTGCAAGATCTCGTTCATCTCGCTACACGCGAGCGATGGTTAGCGAGGCGGGAAGCTCCGTAAAAGGCGTGCGTATTGGCATCGTGATGGGCAGCCGCTCAGATCTGCCGGTGATGGAGCACGCGGCGGAGACCCTGCGCAAGCTCGAGGTCGCCTTCGAGATGAAGGTCGTCTCCGCGCATCGAACGCCGGATTGGCTCTTCGAATACGCCGAGGGCGCGGAAGAACGTGGCCTCGAGGTCATCATCGCGGGCGCTGGAGGCGCGGCGCACTTGCCCGGCATGCTCGCCGCCAAAACGCTGGTGCCAGTCTTGGGCGTTCCCATCGATGCGACACGTCTTGCTGGCGTGGACGCGCTCTTGTCCATCGCTCAGATGCCCGGCGGAGTTCCCGTCGGCACCCTCGCCGTCGGCAAACCCGGGGCGATCAACGCCGCGCTTCTCGCCGCGGCGATTCTCGCGAACCACGACCCCGCTCTTCGCACGCGCTTAGCTTCGCGGCGAAGTGGTGCGCGGGACAAGGTTCTCGCCAATCGCGAGATCGAGACGTTCAACCCGGGCTCAGGCACATGAGCGTCATTGTCCGACCACCCGTGCTTGGCATCTTCGGTGGAGGACAGCTCGCGCGCATGACCACCGTGGCCGCCCAAGCCCTTGGCTTCAACGTCCGCGTCCTCGACCCGGATCCCTACTGCCCAGCAGCCACCGTGTGTGACGAGCTGATCACGGCGGCGTTTGATGACTCCATCGCAGCGCAGCGCTTAGCCCTTGGTTGCGTAGCGGTGACAGTGGACCTTGAAAACGTGGGCCTGGATGCGATGCGCGCCGCGGCAAAGCACGCGCCGGTTCGGCCAAGCGCGGATGTGTTGGCCATCGTCCAAGACCGCGACACGCAGCGCGCCTGGCTCCGGCGTCACTCCTTTCCGATTCCCGAAGTCATCGCGGTCTCCACCGCCGTAGAGCTCGACGCCGCCCTCGCAAAAGTCGGTCGACCGGCGTTCGTTAAAACGACCCGTGGCGGATATGACGGCAAAGGCCAAGTGCGCGTCGAGAGCGATGAGGATCACGAAGAAGCCCAAGAGATGGTGCGTCACGTTTCGTGCGTCGTTGAAGAAAGCGTCGGCTTTGTCGCAGAGCTCAGCGTGCAGATCGCACGCGGGACTGAAGGCGACATCGCCGCTTTTCCGCCGGCCTACAACCACCACGAAAACCAGATCCTCTCATGGAGTATGTTGCCGGCTCCGATCCGCGAAGAGACGAAGAGCGCCGCCGTCCAGCTCGCCACGCGGGTGGCTGAACGACTCAGCCTCGTTGGCCTGCTCACCGTCGAACTCTTTCTCCTCGAGGATGGTTCGCTGCTCATCAACGAGCTCGCCCCGCGCCCGCACAACAGCTACCACTCGACGCTTCACAACGCGCGCTCAAGCCAGTTCGACCAGGTCGTCCGTGCTGTGACAGGTCTCCCCTTGGGCGACGCCAGCGTGTTGCCCTATATCGTCGTGGCCAACCTCCTTGGCGAACGGTGGAACGAGAAAGGTGAACTCGACGTGCAAGAAGCCCTCGCGGTTCCGGGCGTCGATGTGACCATCTATGGCAAACGCGTCGCGCGTCCGGCACGAAAGATGGGGCACCTCACAGCGACGGCCTCGTCGCCCCACGCCGCTTTCGCCGCCGCCGCCGCCGCGATGAACGCGATGGGAAGTCTGCTTCCCCAGGGTCGCCTCGACCTCGACGCTTCGTAGCCAGTCGAGCGTGATGTCGGCCTCGGAGACGACGAAAAAAATAGATCAATAATTACAGAGACTTAGTCGTCCCCCGACGAACGCACTCGCCTTAATGAAATTGACTTTCATTATCATTAATGCGAGTGCGTTCTCATGGTTTGCGCCCGCAATGTTCACGTTGGAATCTCTCATCCCCAGTTTTGGGCGCTCCGACTCGTGTTCTCCGTGGCTCTCCGGCCTTCGTGTGTCGGCCGCTGCTTAGGCCTCGCCTCCGACCCAAGCGAGCTCTGGCCCTCAGTTCTCTACGCCAACCTGGCACGCGCTCACTGCGAAGGTGGAGCGGTCCAAGAGCGAACTCTGGATGCGGTCGCCCAAGCTCTCAAACCGGAGCTCTCAGGCCTCACCAGCCTAACCTGCGCCGAGCTTGTGCAGCTCTTTTGTGAGGGTCGCTCGATGATGACGTTGCGTGAGCTCGCTGCGGTCCTCTGGTTGGTGTCGCAACATGCGCCGGCCGGGGAGACCATTCGACGCCTCGCCGAAGAGTTCTCCCATGTGGCTGTCGCCGGCCATTCCTGGGGGACCTCCAGTGCGTAGGTTCGTCAGCACGATTCTGGCGTTTGCCATTTCCAATACAGCGTCCGCTCAGGTGGAGGTTGTCGCCGAGCCGTCTTTGGATACGTGGGGGCGTCTTGCAGGGGTTGCCACCGACGACTTCGGCTTCGTGGTGGCCGCCGCCACGGTGCGCGTCGGTGAACAGACCCGGGTCACGGGAGACGACGGAACCTTCGACTTTGGTTATATGGCCGCAGGACGCTACGAGTTCTTGATCCAAGCGCCGGCGATGGAACGACTTGAGGGTGAAGTCCGAGTCCCACAGTCCGCATGGTCTCCGATGCTCCTCCCGGTCGTTGACGGCTCTGCGCAAGTCACGGTGACGGCTGCGCGCCGTCCTATTCACGCTCGAGATGCCATCGTCACCACAGAGATCGTGGACCGCGAGAGTCTCCTTCGCTCCGGCGCCCGCGATGCGGCTGAGGCGCTGGAAGAGCTTGGAAACCTGCAGATTCAGCGCACGTTTCGCGGCGCAGCGATCAGTCTCCGTGGACTTGATCCCGAGTACACCTTGGTCCTCATCGATGGCGATCGGCAGCCCGGCGCTACCGGCGGCGCCGTCGACCTTCAGCGCTACGGCATTGAGAACATCGAGCGCATCGAAATCGTCCGAGGACCAAGCAGCGCTCTGTACGGCTCCGAGGCCATCGGCGGCGTCATCAACATCATCACGCGCGACTCCGACGAGCCTCTTCGCGCGTCCGCCTCCGCCGCCGGTGGCTCGCTCGGCCGCTACGACTTCACAGGGTTCGTCGCCGCGCGCGTTAGCGATGCTCTTCGCCTCACGGCGGGCGGGGCGCTGCACAACGTCAACTCGTTCTCGAACGACACGACTCCGCTTACAGACGGTAGCGCGCGCCGGCAGTGGAGTCTGAACGGGTCTGTTCGTGTCGATCCCAACTCGAAGAATCGTATTCGCTTGAGCGGTGAGTACGTTCGTACGGACCTCCAAGGCATCGACCCGGGCGCTGGCCGCGCCATCTTCGACCGGCGACAGCTTCAAGAACGATCCCAGACTGCCCTCGACTACCGCCTCGAGCGCGGGAACCTGTCGATGCGCAGTCGCGCGACGTTTGGCACCTATCGCGAACAGTATCTTCTCGACCAGCGTGGCGCGGACGTTCTGGATCGCTTCGAAGACAACAGCGAGACCCTTGGGCAGATTTCGTCGGTGCTGGGCTGGCAGGTTCGACCACGTCATGCGCTCACCTTCGGTTTCGAAGAGCTCTTTCAATCCCTTCGCTCGGAGAGACTCTCCGGACCAGGCCGGCGCTTTCGACTAGGGCTCTTTGGTCAATACACTTGGACCGCCTACGAGCAGGGGGATCGGCGACTCGGCGTTGCCGTCGGCGCTCGCGGTGACACGGACTCCCAGTTCGGTGCGCAACTGAGCCCAAAGCTGGCGC
Organism: Polyangiales bacterium; assembly: GCA_047619315.1. GTDB lineage: Bacteria > Myxococcota_A > Polyangia > Polyangiales > Houyiibacteriaceae > JBCCRV01. Next base: position 4,088 of record JBLHKB010000045.1, on the reverse strand, counting down.
TACGCTTTACGCATGCGGAGCGCTGGTCTCTTCATGCGAGCTACGGTCGCGGCTTTCGTGCGCCTTCGTTTCAGGAGCTCCTCCTACGTTTCGAGAACCCCTCCGTAGGCTACGTCGTGGAAGGCAACCCGGAGCTCGGCGCGGAACGTAGTCACGGCGTCGACGTCGGTGGCTCGGTCCAACCCGCCAAGTGGCTTCGCGTTGAGGCTTCGTTCTTTCGAAACGATGTCCGGGGTATGATCGCCACGGTTACACGCGACGACAACGTCAATGGGACTCTCTTCTCCTACGACAACATCGACCGCGTCTGGACCATGGGCGTGGAGAGCTCCATCCGCTTTCAGTACGAGCAAACGGTCCGCCTACAGACGAGCTACACGCTGACGCTTTCGGAAACCGGGGAAGGGCGACGCCTCGAAGGGCGGCCCCTTCACCGCGTACAGATGTCCGCGAATTTCCAGCACCCGAAATACAAATTCGGCGCGACGGTGCGCGGCGTCGCTCAACTCGGCCGCACTTACTACACGGACGACGGTCAGACGACGGCGGAGCCGCTCTACCAGCTCGACGCGCGCGTCTACGCCCGCTTCCTCGACGAGCTCGAAGTCTTCGTCGGCGCAGACAATGTCGCCGACGCCGGCGACGGCTTCACCACGCTTCAACCCCGAACGTTCTACGGCGGCGTCCGCGCCCGATACTAATCACACGAGAAAACCATGACTTCACGAACCCTATTTTCGCTTCTGCTCCTATCGGCCTGCGCCGACCCCATCGGTGGTTTCGATGCCGGTCCCAGCGAGCCCGACATACCTATGTTGCCTGATACCGGCGGAATGAGTGTACCCAGCGCGAGCGGCAACTTCACACACGACACTTCGGGAAGCTCCATCGAGTCGAACGTCGACGCCTCCGACACCGAAAGCTGGCAGTACCTCGACCTCGACACGGGCGTCTCCACGGACGACCCCGCCGAGTGGGACCTCGCGTTTCGCCGCTTCTTCGTTCGCGTCAACGGAGGCGTCACGGGCAACGCGGGTGTACTCGCGCAGGTTTCAACGCAGAGCTACGAGAGTCTTGCACAAGCCCCCGACGGCGCCTGGTCGAGCGCCGAACCCGATGGCTCTGGAGACGAAGACGATGAGCCCGACAACGTCTTCAACAACGGCACCGACGATTGGTACGCGTACGACGACACCACGCATACGTTGACGGCAAGGGCACGTGCGTATGCGCTTCGCTCAAGTCTCGGACGCTACTATCGGCTGCAGTTCGTCGACTACTACGACGGCGCGGGCTCACCGGCTCAGGTCTCCTTTCGCTGGACGAGCATCGACGCACCATTTAGCGGCGACCCCGACGCGGGTGTGACCTTTGACGCGTCCACGCCGGACGCAGGCCCGCCGGAAACCGACGCCGGCTTGCCGCCGGGTGCCTCCCGAGTCGACGCGAGTGATTCCGGCGCGTGGACATACTTCTCATTCGGCACGGGTCTCGTCACGACTGACGACGCTGAGTCCAGCGATGCGTGGGACTTGGCGTTCCGCCGCTCCGAGGTTCGCACGAACTCCGGCGCGAGCGGCGTCGGCGTGGGCGGGGTCAAGGCCGTGGAAGCGTCCTTCGACGCGATGGCCACGACGGACACCTTCGACTTCGCCGTCGACGCCATCATCGACACCGGGGCGCCGGGCTCCATGCCCACGAGCCTCAGCCCCATTCTCCGCTCTTGGTACGACTACGATCCAAGCGTTCACTCGGTTACGCCGAAGGACCTCCGCTACATCGTCCGCGGCGGAGACGGGGCCTACTACAAGTTGGAAATCCTCAGCTGGGTGAGCGGCGTCTATACGTTCCGCGCCGAATCCATCGAGTTCGAGGCGACGATTCGCGAGGTCACCTTCGTGACTTCGGACGCGGAGGCCTGGGTGGATCTGGACCTGACTCAAACTTACATCGATGAAGATGCGGAGCCCGTCACTCGCCGCTGGGACGTCAGCGCATCTCGAACCCTGTGGCGTAGCAACGGGGGAGTCACGGGCGCGGGTCAGGCTGCTGTCTCCGTCGCGGATGTCGAACTCGAGGCGCTCGTTGGCGCCGGCGCCGTTGAATTCGTGGCGGACTCGATCATCGAGCCGACGCGGCCTGGACAAGTCGCGTACGCGGGCAACGCGGTTCTCGGTGACTGGTTCGACTACGATCCTTCGACGCGCGTCGTGACGCCGAAGCCCATCGTGTTCATGGTCCGCACTCGCAGCGGAGATCTCGCGGCCCTACAGATCACATCGTGGGATGACGGGAACTACACCCTCCGCATTCGATACGCCGGTCCTCGGCAGGAAGTATTTCAATGAAGCGCGTCAGTATTCTCTCGGCTCTTACACTCGCGTGCGGAGGTTCTGTCACGCCTGCGCCTGCGCCTCTTTCGGTGACGTCGGGCAGCGCGGATGCGGTGAATGAGTTCTTCGTCGCGCCGGCGGACCAGGGCCTCGAAGTCGGAGGCGCACTCCGAGCCCCTCTTCCTGTGGCCGTCACAAGCTTTGGGGCGGTCCACGCCGGCGACGCAACCTACGTGTTTGGCGGCTACGCCGGGCGCCCACATGAGTACAACCGACAAGGCCAGTCGCGGAGCTTGTGGCGTCTCGCCGAGGGGGAGTGGAACGAGGTCGCGCGCCTATCTCACGGGCTCCAGGGCTCGCCCCTCGTGGAAGTCGCGGGTCAGCCTTGTCGACTCGGCGGAACGCGCATCGACAACGCGCCGGGGGAAGACCTCAGCATGCACTCCGTGGCCGACGTCTCATGCTTCGCCGGCGGCGAATGGCGAGACAGCCCAGCGTTGCCCGCGCCGCGCTCTTCTTTCGACGCAGCACGTGTTGGCTCGAAGGTGTGCGTCGCCGGGGGCTGGTCCCTTGAAGGTTCCACGGATGGCGAATGGAGCCAGGATGTTCTTTGTCGCGAGTGGAACAGCCAAGAGCCCGGCGAATGGCGCTCCTATGAGGCGCCCTTCAGGCGTCGTGCTCTCGCGACGGCTGGTGTCGGCGACGAACTCCTGGTGATCGGCGGACTCGACTCCGAGCGAAACGTCGTGAGCACGGTGAACGTTCTCAATCTCGAGAGCGGAGAGTGGACTCTCGGCCCTGAATTCCCGGAGACCGCTTTCGGCGTCAGCGCGACGGCGGTCGCGAATGCGGTCTACGCATCCGCGGCGAGCGGCGTCGTCTACCGTTGGTCGCCAGGCGATACGGAGTGGAGCGCGGCGGCGACGCTCGCCTATCCGCGCTTCTTCCATCAGCTCGTCGCCTCCGGAGATGGACTTGTCGCGCTTGGCGGCATCGGCGGAATGCACACGGCGGGGCGTGTACGGCACGTGGAGAGAGTCGAGCTCGCACCCGAAGCGCTCCGCATCAGCGAGTGGTCCTTGGCGTTTCCGGGCACCTCAAAGAACCGCCAGGCCGCCTTCGTCGAGGGCGAGTACCTCTACCTATTCGGCGGCAACAACAGCCTCGGACAACATGACTTTGAGGCCGAGAACTTCGTCGATGAAGGATGGCGCGTTCATTTGCCAAGCATGCGCATCGAATCACAGCCGGCGTTTCCAGGTCGGCGGCAGTCGATGGTGGTCTCACGCGTCGGAACCACGCCCATCGCCATTGGGGGGTTTGGTCATGACGGCGAAGCGGCGGTCAGTCAGCGGGGAGTTCTCCGCTATGGCGCAGGCGGCTGGACGCAGGTCGGTGAGATCCCGGAGAGCCGCACGCAGTTCGGCATCTTCGCGCATGACAGCCATGTGTCCATCGTCGGCGGGCTGAGCTACGACCCGTCCCGAGAAGGAGAAGCTGCCTTCGACCACGTGACCTCCATTCTGCAGGCCGATGCCGAGGCGCTCTCCTTCGAGACTCACAGCCTCGTGATGCCTGCGACGCGACGCGCGTTTGCGAGCGCGAGCTACGGCGGCGACTTCTACATCGTCGGCGGCATGCGCGCGGGCTTCCAGCTCGTGGACGACTGCATCGTTCTTCGAGGCGCCACGGGCGAGTTCGAAGAGCTGCCGTGTCCCGAGCAGACGAGGTTGTCCGGTGACCTCATCCCCATCG
>JBLHKB010000044.1:0-22683 GCA_047619315.1 Polyangiales bacterium | reverse complement strand
TGTCGATGACGAGGTTCGCCAAGAGATACGCAGCAGCGACACCCAAGAAGAAGCCCACGATCGTAAAGAGCGAGTCCTTCGGTGCGCCGCCGCCGCCAGACGCGAAAGCGATCGACGGCACGGCGAAGGAAGCGACGATCAAAAGTGGGGCGAAGTTACGCACGGGTCCGAATTGTGTGTACGTACGCGATATTACGCGAATTATCGACCAAAAGCGGCCGGTTCTCGGCGGATTCAGCAATAGGGTTGGGGTCGAAACTCGACAAGTCGAAGCCGTCCCCCATCCGTAGCCGGCGGGACGACGAAACAGCAACGATGCAGTAACGCCTCGCCTCCCGGCACTCGGGGCGATGGTCAGCGCCACAGCGGCCCGTCCCTTCAGAGTTCAAGGGACGCCACGGGTCCACATCATCGAGCAAGCCAGCTCCTCTTGGTCCTGTGGCGAGCCCATCGCCGCCAGCGCTCATTCCTTCGCTCGCCATGGCGCATTGTATGCCACAGCATCCTCGGCGCCGCTTGTCGCATCACCCGTTCGGAAACGTGTTCAGAAGAGCCAAGGGACGATGCGTCGCGGAACCCGTTTTACGTACTCATCCCAGAGCGGCCCGTACTTCTCGGCGCAGCGTTTATCGTCGTCGAACTGCCGCGGCACCAGCAGCAGCACGTAGTAGAGCGGGTAGAGCCAGGGCCAGGGAACGTCGGCGAAACCAAGGCTGAGCGTGAGGCCCGTCGCCATGAGGATTTCGCCGAGGTAGTTCACGTGTCGTGAGAGGCCCCAGAAGCCGCTGCACAAGAGCGACTTGTTGCCGTCGGTGACGGACTCGGGGCGAAGGAAGCCCAGGAACACGTGCTCGGGGTCGGTCTTGAAGTAGAACTTCTGCATGTTCGCGCCGCGCGCTAAGGACCAGCCCGTGAAGAACACGAGCGCCGCGAGCGCGAGCTGCCAGGTTGGCGCCGAGTAGCCTTCGAGGTCCGCGACGCTCCACAGGCCCACGCTGTAGAAGTATGGATAGAACGCGAGGCATCCCCAGCCGAGTTTGAAGCCAACACGCTCGGCGAAGATGTCGTAGGTGTAGAGGTGAACGCGCTCGAAGGTGAGGTAGTCGAGGAGGAACCAAAAGAAGAGCCCCACGTGCAGCACGACGCCGGGCTCGACGCCGAAGCGCAGGGCGCGATGAGCCGCGAAGCTCAACAGGTTCAGACCAAGGACCGAGGCGCCAAAGAGGTAGAGGAACATCTTCGCGTCGACGCGCCCACCGAACCACTGCGGGTTCTTGAAGCGACCGAGGAAGAGGTCGACGAGCAAGCTCTTGCCCGTGGACGGTGCTGGGAGAACGATGGCGAAGGTAAAGACGAGGCCCATGACGATGGCGCCGAGAGCGCCCTCGTAGCGGTGGTCGTAGAGCCAGCCAAATGGAAGCACATCGAAGTGGCCAAGGCCGTACCACGCGCCGACGCACACGATGAAAACCAGGAGGCCGTTCAAGCGATAGCGGAGCTTCTCACCGTCCGGGCCGTCCACGTAGCCCACCACATGCCGCGCTGGGAGAACGAGGTGCAAAAAGAGAATGGCGGCGCACAAGATCCAGGGCGCAAAGAATCCTGTGACGTGGTTCATACCGAGTGGGTTCTTTGGTGTGTTTGCTCAAAATGTCCAGCCCACCGCCTCGGCCAGTTAGAAAGCTACACCCGCGCCGGCTCGCGGATCATCGTCGCATCACCGATCGCAACGGCGATGGTCTTCCGAAGACGCTTCCACACCGACTCCTGCACGTATGGCACGCCGTGCCGTTCACAGATGGCCTTCACCTCGGGCTGAATCTTTGGGTACTGACTCATCGGCAAGTCCGGGAAGACGTGATGCTCGATCTGGTAGCCGAGCCACCCATGCAAGAAGTCGTTGAAGTCGCCACCTGTGCGAAAGTTCACCGAGCCCACGACCTGGCGCCGATAGAACTCCGCCTTGTCGCCCATCGCGTCGTCGAAGCGATGCATATCGTCGCCGGCGTGGTTGGTGACGATGACCAGGAAGCTGTGCAGGTTCGTGAACAGCTCGGCCAACATGGAGTTGAAGAGCACACTGCCCGCCGCCCACGCTCCGAGCGGCAAGAAGAGCAAGGGGATGAGGACGAAGTGGACGAGCCCATACGGCAAGAGGCAGCGCTTCCAGAGCTCCGGATGCAAGAACATCGCGCCCAGTGCGCGGTCGTCCTCAAGGAGCGCCCGGAGCGTGTTCGGCGCGTAGTAGGTGTACTTCCAGGTCCCCATGAAGAAGCCCACGATGGCCTTCTTGAGCGGCCGAGGCATCGTGGAGTCACGCAGCCAGTCCAGGTTGTGCTCCAACAGGTCCGGGTCTTCGACCTCGCCAAGCCGATAGTGGTGCAGCACATCGTGCTCGTGGTGCCAGGCGGCGGGATCGATCCAGTCGAGCCAATCGATGGCCCGGCGCCAGCCTTTGGCGAACCCCTTGCTCGTCTGGTGCGGCTTCGCGCCGGGCACGTGGTCGTAGCCGCGGTGTGAGGTGTGGTGTGCGATCATCGCCCAGCGCGTGAGCCGACCTTGGCTGATGAGCAGCGCCGAGATCGGGTTGGGTGCGATCCAGGAAGTCGAATAGCCAGCGAGGGAACACAGCCGGCCCCACCGCTCGATCTTGTTGCGGTGCCGAAGGTCTTCGTGGCTTAGCTCCGCGCGCACACGTTTACGCAGCGCATCGAGCTCGGCTGCAAAAGCTTCCGCGTCATAGAGCGTGGCTGTCGATGAGGTTTGTGGGGTCATGAGACGATCGAGTGCATAGAGCGAACGAGTTCGGAAAAAGCGATGGGCGAATACCCTGGTTCGAAATGCAGCTCAACGCTGACGTCGTTCGGCAAGCTCTTGGAAGTAAGTGCTGATCCACGAATCTGCCTAGGGACTCCAGCCTTTCTTGGTCAGCGATGGAAGCGCAGCGTAGGTGACCTTGCTGAGTACGGGGGTCTCTCTTTGTCAGCGGCGGCGACGAATCGCCAACAAGGCCAGGCCGAACGAGAGCCACAGCGTCGGAGCGCTCGAGGTGGGTGCGAGGGAGCAGCCTCCCGAGGAGGTTGGCGGGGTCGAAGCAGCGTCAGCACCACCTGCATCTGAGGTTGGACCCGCGTCGGATCCCGGAGGACCCGCGTCGGTTTCCGGAGGACCCGCATCGGATCCCGGGGGACCTGCGTCGGGAATGCGCGGCGGCGGCATCTCGCCGGTCACCAAGGACGGAGCCAGCGGTGGGCAGTCCGCCAAGTTTTCGTCTGCGCATCGAGTGCGGAAGGAGAAGCTGATGGGCGCGGTGGTGCTCAAGTCCTCCAGCGTGGTCACTCCACTTTCGATCTCCACCGTGTAGGTCGAGTCGTAGTCCAGCGTGTCGCTCGGACGAAGAAAGATCAGGCTGCGCTCTCGACCGCCGTAAGCGGTATCGAAGGTCACCGGCACCTCGGCGCCCAAAGCGTCGCGCAGATGCATGCGGGCCCGCGCCGCGTCCATGTCCATCGCATAGCCGGTGAAGATGGCGATGCGGCTGTAGGCCTCGCTCTCCTCGTGATCGACGGCCCAGTTGACGCCGCCGTCTTCAGGCACCGTACGCAGCACCAGATCTTCGTCGATGTCGTCCGTGTAGTGCAGGCGACGCCAAAGCACCTGCCACTGCTCAGCGACCAAGGCCCCAAGCCACGGCAGCGAGCCGAGCGCAGCGTCGTTGTAGATATGGGTGCCGAGCCAGGGATACTCCGCCCACGCGCTCTGATAAAGGCTGCCGCCCACGCCGGCCGGGGTGCCTTGGAACGTCGCCACACCCGACATGATCAGCATGCCTTGCATCGGGACGCCCGCCTCGATGGGCATATCCATGCTCTCGCTCAGCACAGCAGCCAGCTCGGAAAAGGGGCCGGAGCCATCCATGGCGAAGACGATATTCTCATCGATGGTGATGAAGTAGTCGGCGTACTGATCGATGGCGAAGCCGTCCGGCTCCGGACCGTCCACCTCGAAGGCGCGCGCGAGGATGATGGTGTCGTAGCTCTGATCCGCGAGGCCGTGGCTGCAGAAGCCCAGAAAGAAGGAGACGCTCCGCTGAGCCTCGGTGGAGCTGTAGTCGCCCCCGTAGGTGCCGCGCAGATAATCCAAGAACGCGAGGCGAAAGCGCGCCCAGTGCGCGAACTCTCCGTACGGATGGCTGATGGCGTAACCCGAGTCCGGAAACAAGGAACCGTTCTCGAAGGCCGCGACGTTCTCGGGGTCGTCGAACAGATCGCGCAACTCGCCCGGCGGCAGGAAACCATGCGCGAGCTGAGAGATGTGCGCGTGCGTATAAGCCCCGTTGGCCTGCGCTTTCGGCGCCCACAGCAGCGCGCCGCTAACGAAAAACAAGAGCGCGGCGAGCAGGCGCGTCCAAGCGCGAGGAGCTTTCGACATGGACAAACGGTACACCTGCCTCGGGCCCTTGGCCAACCCGAGCGAGGACGACGCCAAACTCCCCGCGAGTCCGGTGCGTCGATGACCTAGTTTCGTTCTCCTCGTAGCGCGGCACTCTCTGAGCACGCCACGACCGTGGAACGGTTGATCGACGTCTAACGCTGGGAGTACAATGGTCACTTCGGACAAGGCATGACCGCTACTCGCATCCTCGAACAACTACGTACATCGGTTCTCTTCGCGGACGATTTCCCTCGACGTCAGGACGAAAACGGTGGACAGGCCGCAGTCGAGCGCGCGCCAGGTTGTCGTGAGCTCGTAGACCTCGTGCGCGAGCTGGGCGAAGCCAAGCACGAAGCCGCCGTTTCGTCCTTGGTGGAACTCTGGAACACGTGCGGACTAGTCCCCGTGCGAGATGCTGCGGGACGTTCCCTACGAGACATCGGCACCCATGAAGCACGCGCTGCACTCGTCGCCACGCTCGAGGACGCGGACCACAGGTCCCTCCCCTACGGCGTACTAGCGCTCTTTGACGAGGATCCGTCTACAGCGTTTGACCGATGCGAGCCTCGATTCGAAGAATCGGCTTTGCGCTCAAGCGCCGGCGGGCGAATCGCGGAGGTGATCCTTCGCACCTTCACCCCCAGCTCTTTCCGCTACCGGTCGGGTGTTGAAGTTCCCTCATGGCACCAGCCAAACGCGCCGACGTGGTTCGTGGAAGATCATCGATGGTTGAACCTATGCGTCCGCCTCCGACGACACCGCTCCCTCGGAGCCACGGCGCGCGATGCGCTCCGCTATGCCGATAAAGACATCGTCGAGACCGCGATCAAGCTAGACATCGATGCCAACCCGCCCACCACCATACAGCCTTCTACGGCAAGCGACGGCGACCTACTTCAGCGGTACCTGAACGGCGAGCACACAAATGTCTGGCGTGAACTAAGGACCCACCAAGTTCTTGGCGGCGCGCTCCTGGCGGAGGCAAATGCCGTTGCCGAAGCGACGATGACCCGGGTTGCAAACGCCGCGAACGTTCTCGCTCAACGACTGCAAGAGCGCGGTTGGGCATCCGTCAACGGAGCCATGCGCGAGAGCTTTTCTGCGGAGGGCGCAGCGACTCTTCAGGAGATCGAGCGAAGGACAGGTATGCCGGTGCCTCCAAGCGTTCGCGCATTTTGGAAGATCGTCGGCGGCATCGACTTCGTTTGGGACCACAACCTCGAGCCGCCTGACCTCGGAGTAGAACTCGCCATGGAGGAGATGGATCCACTTGCCGTCGGTTCAGCAAAGAGCTGCACCTACCTCTTCGAAGAGTGGGATGACACCCATACCGGTGTTCATCCGGAGCTATTGGATCCCTATTACGTCGCGCTCGCAGCGGACGGTTTGCACAAAGCAAACATCAGCGGTGGAGCACCCTATGGAATCGAGCTTCCGTTTCATGGCGCCGACCCCGTCTTCATGAACGAGGGGAATCAGCTGGCCTTCGTCGACTATCTCAGGCTCAGTGTTCGGTGGGGAGGCTTTCCCGGGCTCCAGCGGCATCAGCACCGCGAGGACGTAAAGGCATTCGTCGAGGACATGAGCAATGGACTCGTGCCCTTCTAGCTCGCTCAGAGCTTCGCGCGCCACGCGTCTCACTCTGGGAAGTCGTCGGCGCCTTCGAGAGCGGACGTCAGTGCCTGCTCACTCCCCTTGATACCAATGATTCGAATGCGGATCATTGACAGGAGCACCGCCGTTTGCGATCGGTCTCGAATGCGCATCTCCAACCTCCACCTGGTGCTTCTCGGTTTGGCGTTTTGGGGATGTGGCGAGAGTCAGGCCTCCGAAGACGGCGGGGCCAGCTCGACGAGCGATGCGGGAACCCGCGATGTGTCGGATGCCTCCGGCGAGGAGGATACGACCGTAATTGAAGACGGCTCCGTCGTTGATGTTGCGAGCGACGTCGCCGATGCGACTTCGGCGGAGGATGCGGCGCTGACCGACGCCCTATCACCCGTGCCGGATGCACCACCGGCTCGCCCACAGCGGATCATGTGCATAGGCGACTCAATTTCCGAAGGCAGTAACACCGGGAACACCTACCGATCTCACCTCTACTTTGATCTAGTCGCCGCCAGCCTGTCCTTCGACTTTGTGGGAAGCAATAGAGGTACGTGCGGCAACATCAACGCAGGGACGAGTGATGGCTGGGACGCCGACCACAATGGGTTCTACAGCGCGACTTCGGCGCAGATTCTCGATGGGAACATGCCCGTGAATGATTGTTCGCCAGCCGGCGCGGGCAATATTCGCGATTGGGCCCCAACATACCGAGCGGATATTGCCATTATCCACCTTGGAACGAATGACTGTCGGGGCGGTGCGAGCTCTGCGCAAATCCAAGGACGGCTCGGCGGCATCATCGCCGAGCTCAGAGCTGCGGTGCCGGACGTTAAGGTTGCGGTCGCACAGATCATCGCCTCTCGAGACAGCGCTTTGAATCGCTGCGTCACATCTCTCAACGCCGATTTACCCTCCTGGGGAGCCACAATTTCGACGGACTTTTCCCCCGTCGTCATCGTCGACCAGCAGACAGGCTGGGATTCAGACACACATCAACGGGACACCTTTCATCCGAACGCGGCAGGGGCCGGTCGCATGGCAGAGAGCTTCCTGCCGGTGGTCGTGTCGTTTTTCGAGTAGCCGCGCGACGCAGCTTGATCCGCCGGAGCGGATTCAAGAGCCTTCGCTTTGAGAGACTAGATCTCGTCGAGGATCGCTTCTCGACGCCGCTCAAACTCGGCGTCCGTGATCGCTCCGCGTTTCAGCAACGTCTCAACTTTCGCCAACCTGTCCGCGAGCTCATCCACGCTGGCGCCCTTCGTCGGCGCTGCTGCCTCGGCGACGTCAGGGCCCGCGTCTTCCTGCGCCTTCTCCGCCATGTCTCGCGCGTCTGCGCTCTTGGCTCGCGTCGGGTCGAAGGCGCTCTTCGCCTCGGACTGAGCGCGCTTATACGCCCGCGTCATCTCCGTCTCGCTGAGTGAACCCTGCTCAAAGTAGAGCGTCGCCACATGACCGATGCCCTTCGTAGAAGCGTACATAAACGGCGCCGCAAGGAGCCCGCCAAAGCCGGGGAGCAGGATCTTTCCGGCGGTCATGGCCAGGCGACTTCCCACGAGAGAGACGCCAACCGTCGCGGCGATCTGCGTCACCAGCTCGAAGGCCGACTCACGCGTCATCTTCTTGCCGAACTCATCACCGATACCGATGACCATGCCGACATGAAGAGGCATCACACCGAGGACTTCGGTGCCGGGGATCGGAATGATCGTCAACGCCGCCGCGCCATAGCCACAGCGATCGATAAGTTGTTCAATTCTTGCAGCTCGGTCCATGTGCTCTCCCTGAACCGGAGAATACCACGACCGACGTCGTGTATTGTGCCGGACTGTCCAGAGCCGCGTCCGCAGCACGGCCATCGTTTTAGATCGCGTGGGCATTCCGCCAGACTGCCGCATGCGCCTGCTTATCCTCTCGATGCTCACGTTAGCCGGCTGTGCCAGCAACAGCGCTTCCTGCATCACCAACCGGGACTGCGGAGGAGGGATGTGCGTCAACGGAACCTGTGCTTCGACGGGTGACACAGGACCCGTCGATGCGGAAACCGCCGATACGGTGCCTGTCGATGCGGACGTCTTGGCCGACGCCACCGAAGCATGTGTGCCGTGGACCTGCGAAACTCTGGCCAGATTTGCCGGGACGCAGACGACGGCTGCGGCGCCCGTCTCTCCTGCGGCGCCCCCGGCACCGTCACCCACGGGACCTTCGAGTCCACCGTCACCGCCAACGCCGAGTGGCGATTCGACGAGCGCGCGCAGATGCTTCGCCAAACAGTTTGCTTCGACGAGGTCCCTTCGGAAGCGAACGGTTTTGGTGAGGGCATGTATTTTCAGTTTCTCCTAGGCGACATCGACGGCGTCGGTTTCGACTACGGTATTCGCGACCGGACCTTCGACCTGGGCGACGTTCCCGGCGTCATCTTCTCCAAGGTCGACGACTATGACCCGGCCCACATTCGGCTCGGCGCAAACAGCGTGATGTCCGATATTTCCGTCGCCGGTGTACCCGTCGGCATACGAATGCCTCTCATGCTCTCCGTCGGCTGCTACGAAGCGTCCCTCGAAGTCACAGAGTCATCCGCCGGCGGTGATTGGGTGGAGTTCAACATCTCTCGGGGCGGCAGCGAGATGAACGTTGGCGCCCTGTGGTTTGCCCGCCAGAACCCTTCAACGCCGGCGTCGTTGGCCGGCGTCGGCTCAACGACGGTCATCTTCTTTGGCGCGGACAACCGGCCCTCCGGCGACATGCCACGCTACGACTTCCGAGTGCAGACCGCCGCCGATGAACTGAGCCTCCAGAGTATTCGCGGCTCCTACCCCGTCAACACGTTGACCAATACGTCCTTCGAATGCCTCGCGAGCTCCGGCGAGACGCGCTTCTTGGTCGGAGGCGACACCTTCGTTGTACACCGGGCGTCCTCGAAGGCGACTTCTACGTTCACACCTGGTCCTTGGAAAAGCGCTGACCACAGGTGCGAGGCGCCGACGCTCTTCTCACTATTGACGTAGCGGTTCCTGTCTCTAAAGAATCGCCACCATGAGTGACAACAACACCTACGAGCCGCCCAAAGTCTGGAAGTGGGAATCGCAAGACGGCGGCGCCTTCTCCAAGATCAACCGGCCCGTCGCCGGGGCCACACACGAAAAGGAGCTACCTCGTGGAGAGCACCCGCTGCAGCTTCATTCGCTAGCGACCCCGAACGGCGTCAAGGTCACCGTCATGCTCGAAGAGCTCCTCGCTATCGGGAAGAGCGCCGAGTACGACGCGTACGTGATCAACATCGGGGCGGGAGACCAGTTCGGCAGCGGCTTCGTCGGCATCAACCCCAACTCGAAAATTCCCGCGCTCCTCGACCACAGCGTCACGCCTCCGCAGCGCGTCTTCGAGTCCGGTTCGATCCTGCTCTACCTCGCCGAGAAGTTCGGCGCGTTTCTTCCCAAGGAGGCAGGGGCGCGGACCGAAGCGCTCTCGTGGCTCTTCTGGCAGATGGGAAGCGCGCCATATCTCGGTGGCGGCTTCGGGCACTTCTACAGCTACGCGCCGATGAAGATCCAGTACGCCATCGACCGCTTCACGATGGAAACGAAGCGCCAGCTTGATGTCCTCAACCGCCAGCTTGAGAACAACGAGTTCATCGGCGGGGCGGAGTACAGCATCGCCGACATTTCGATCTGGCCGTGGTACGGCTCCCTCGTTCTGGACCAGGTCTACTCCGCCGCGGAGTTCCTCGAGGCGGAGACGTATACGCACGTCATGCGCTGGGCAAAGCAGATCGCCGAGCGGCCCGCCGTCCAGCGCGGCATCCAGGTGAATCGCACGTGGGGTCCGCCAGAGGGTCAGCTCCGTGAGCGCCACGACGCTTCGGACTTCGAGACCAAGACGCAAGACAAGATCGAAGCAAGCTAAGCGAACATGCACAGGCGTTGAGCCTATGGACGCGAACACCGGCGTAGATTGGTTGGATATCCAATCTACCGGTCCCAGCCTGGAGCCATGGACGCTTTTCCTTGGCCACTCCAACTCTTGAGCGCGCTCGTATGCTTTCTGCCGTTCCTCGAGATGAGCGTTCTCTTCGTCATGCTCTACGCTCTAAGCCGGGTCCGCATCGTCGCATCGGAAGATGAAGTCTACCTCGACGGCGTGGACCCGTGGACGATGATCGGATTCGTCGCCGGCGGAACCGTGCTCACCACAGTCCTCTTTCTGAGCCTCGGCGTCGCCGCCGGATGCCTCAGCGCATCGCTCTCGTTTCTCGCAGCCCTCGGCTGCCGCGTCGAGCTCTGGGTCACCAGCCAAGGTTCACGCTTCACCCGGCGCCTCTTCGGCTTCCTCCCGTGGAGCGTGTGGCACAGCGACCACGCCGCGACTCTCTTCGTCGACGGCTGGGGCGACATGATGGACCCCGAGGCGCTCCACGTCAGCTTTGGACTGGGCTCGCTCGAGCTCGGCTGGGGCGGCGCCAAGTCCGGCGAGCGCGCCGATGAGCTCGTCGCCGAGTTCAGCGAAGCGGTGCGGACCCTCCGCGCTCTAGTCGAGTCTACTCGACGATGACTTTGTAGACGCTGCCCGTAAGGCTCACGATGTAGAGCTCTCCGAAGCCGTCTTCGCCAAAGCTGCTGATGCTGCTGGCCAAAACCTCACTGCGCAGAACGGGCTCCTCTCCGTTGTCTCGGTCCATGGTCCAAATCTGGTTGGAGCAAATGTCGGCGTAGAAGTAGAGTCCCTGAAGGTCCGTCAGGCAGCTCCCGCGGTAGATATACCCACCGGTTACGGAGCAAGCGCCCCCGTCGTGGTCGTACTCCGCAATGGGCAACTCGAGGCCACCTTGGTCACAGCTGTTGCCACCTGGGTAGCAGCTGCTCGCTTCCATCGTGTTCCAACCGTAGTTTTCACCACCGATTGAAGCTGCAGGCTGGAAGTCGATCTCTTCGAAACGGTTCTGCCCAACGTCACCGATGTAGAGATCGCCATTGTCGGCGTCGAAGGAGAAGCGCCATGGGTTGCGCAGTCCGTACGCCCAAATCTCGGGACGAGGGTCACCTTCGCCGTCGGCGCTATCCGCGTAGGGGTTGTCGCTGGGGATCGCGTAGGGCTCGACGCCGTCCACATCGAGGCGAAGCATCGAACCGAGAAGCGTCGTGTTGTCTTCGCCGTTATTCTCAGGGTCGCCGCCGGAGCCACCGTCGCCAAGACCGATGTAGAGGTAGCCGTCGTTCGGGCCGAACGCGATCATGCCGCCGTTGTGGTTTGCGAAGGGCTGAGCTGCCTCGATGACCCGACGCTCTTCCATCCCCGCGGTGTCTGCACCCACGGCGGAACCGTATTCGGCGATCACCGTGTCGCCGGATGGGCGCTCGGAGTAGTGGACGAAGAAGCGACCGTTCGTTGCAAAGTCGGGGTGGAACGCGAGGCCGAGCAAACCCTGCTCGCTGCCCCTGCCGCCGATCTGCACGCGTTCACGAATATCGAGGAAAGGCGTGCCCTGTAATTCGCCGTCTTTCACGAGCTGGATGACGCCGGGCTGTTCGACGATAAAGAGACGAGCGTCTCCCACGGGCGCGCCCACGAACACCGGCCTGTCCAAGCCGCGAACGATGACCTCAGTGTCCAACGCCGTGCCGGCGGTGGGCTCACAGTGAGTGGGCCCTGCGTCCGGACCACCATCGTTGCCAGCGTCCATGGCGCCAGCGTCTGATCCAGCATCCACGCCGCCGTCCGCAGGGCCGGTGTCATCGCCTGCGCCGGTGTCGTCGCCCGTGTCGGAGCCTGGGCCGGCGTCTCCCACGATGATACCGCCGTCCGTCGCTTCGGGGTCCGAAGGGCACCCTGTCATCAGGGAGGCGGCTAAGATGGAGCCAACAAAGTGGTTCAGACGAGTCATAACGGCGACGCTACCACTCTCGGCAACACTCGCCAGGTGGCGGCTCAACACGCCCCGCCGAGAACCTTCACATCATTCTTCGGGAAAACGGGCGCCGAGCTTCGTCTCCGCGCGCAATTTCCAGTCGGTGGTGCGCGGAAACGTCGTCAATATCGCAAGCGCCGCGACGCCGCAGAGTCCAACGCTGATCGGCAGCGGAGTTCCGAGCGCCACAAACCCCACGAATCCAAAAATCGCTATGCTCTCGCTAAGGGCAGCGCGAATGATGAAGCCTGTGAAGGCTGCGCCGAAGTACTTCGCGCGGGCGTCCGCTGGATCCGCGAGCACGGTCTCTTTTCCGAAGACGCCGTCGACCTCCTTGGTGGGTGACGTGAGATTCGGAAAGGGCAGCAGTCGCGGAAGGAGGAACGAGGCAGGGAGCATGAGCAACCCCATGCCCGGAATAATGTACGCCACGACGCTAACTGGTCCAGTGGCCTCTGCTCCGACTAATCCGCCAAGCATTATCCCCGCGTAGAGCACGCAAGACATCGTGAGCGCGAAGCAAATAATGCGCGGCGCGAGAAGTGATGAGTTCCACGTAGACCAGTCCGTTTTATTCTGCGCCATCTGCAGAGAGAATCCCTCAACATGTCTTGAACAGCAAGTCGCACTGGCACGGGTACAGGTCGACCACGCCTACCCTACGCTCTAGGCTCTGCGCTATGAGCGACGAACTGCCACCCTGCCCGAAATGTGAGTGCGCCTACACCTATCCAGATGGCGCCCTCCTCGTGTGTCCAGAGTGCGCGCATGAGTGGTCTCCAGAGTCCTCCGAATCCGCCGCTGCGGACACCGAAGAAGAAGGCGTGATTCGCGACTCCGTCGGCAATGTTCTTCAGGATGGCGATGACGTGGTCGTCGTAAAGACTCTCAAGGTCAAAGGCGCGACGGGCCCGCTCAAGATCGGAACCAAGGTCAAGAACATCCGACTCGTCGAAGGGGACCACGACATCGACTGCAAGATTCCGGGCTTCGGCGCGATGAAGCTCAAGAGCTCGATCGTAAAGAAGGCATAAGCCGATTCGCCGCCACGTCCAATGCGTCGCCGATGCCATCGACGGAGTGCGGAAACCATAGGGTCTCCGTCTTCGAGCCGTAGAAGACCACCAACTTCACCGGCGCTTCACGCATTCCCCACTCAAGGTCCAGCGTGAGAGCAGCGTCGTCGCTTTTTCCTTCCGCGAGGCGAAGGATTATTCGCGCGTCGTCGTAGACGGCGTCCGGGCACCAGGCGTCAAACGTGCGGCCGATTCGCACTCGTGGCTCTTCAAGGTCAAAGGGCGCTTTGGCGCTTCGCGTGATGACGTATCCGTACATAGGATTCTCAGCTTTGTAGCGCGCTTCCTCAGCCGCCCGCGCTTCCATCGCCCGACGATCCACGTTACGTCGGTCTTGCTCCGCGGGGTCCACCCAAGTGCCGGCGACTTCAAACCCAGCCTTCGTTCGAGTGAGCGTCGTCGTCGCTACGACAGCCGCCTTGTCTCCATCGCGCCGCGTATCGAAGCAAATAATGCTCCCATCGCGTTGAACCTCTGGCGCCTTTTCACCGGCTTCAATCCATTCCTCATCGCTGAGCCCTAACTCTGGCCACCCTTCTTGCGGCGAGGAAAAATCAAAGAAGCGGTACTCGTAGTCACACGCCCAAATGCAGCCGCAAACAACAAGGAGCTTTTCAGTCGATTGGTATTCAAACTCAGACCAACAGAAACCGTGCCCCTTCTCCGCTTCCGGCGGCAGATAATCGCGTCGACGTCCACAGCAAAGGTCGATGACCGTTTGGCCCTGGTAGTCGGCGCCGCAAACAAGATAGTCGTGACCGTCGGAGTGTTCTTCGACGAAGAGGAACGGGAACGCGGCGTAGTTGCGTAGCACCTCAGCGATGCGTTCCTCGCCAACAACGGTTCCGCGCGAGTACTTCCAGCCCATGGACCTTTCGACAATCTCAACGCGGAGACAGTAGCGACCGCTCGGGCTTTGATGGCTCTTCATCCGGGGTTGATGATACACTTTCTCGATGGCGGAGCTTGGGCACTGTCCCTCTCTGCTTAGCCACGGGCTGATGACGACAAAACTCTTTCAGCGAATCGCATTGCTTACGCTGCCGCTCGCGGCGGTCTTGGCGTTCGTCATCGGGCGTTTCATCGCGCCCCACCTCACATCGCTGAGCCCCGACATCAGCGCCCTCCTGACTCTCCTCGGATATGTGCTCGGCGCTCTTGTGGCGGTCCTTGTATGGGCCGTAGCGCTCTTGCCCCTGAGGCAAAAATCTGGCCTTACGCCCCTCGGCGAAGACTTCGCCCAGATGCGCAGCGAAGGCGTACTCAACTCGCTTCGACGCGAAGAGCAGGCACTCGAAGAGCGCCGCCAGTCGGACGACCCCAGGTCGCGCGCCAGCTACTACAAGTCGCTGACCCTCGCGGGCTTTGGCGTCACTGGCGTCGGCGCTCTTCTAAGCTTCGCCCTCCTCTCGGACGGCGTACTGATGGTGGTGCCCATGGCGCTGGCCTTAGCCGGACTCCCAGTCAGCATCTACTACGGCATTCAATACCTTCGCTGGTCGCGGCGTTAGGGGGTATGTTGATTGGGGGTACGGTGCTCGTGGTCGCGAACGAGCCCATCGCGCATTGCGTAGTAGTCGCGTGTAATACGCTCGGCGATCGCTCTCACCTCCGCCGTGAAGACAGGTGTGCCTTCAAGGACGAACTGCGTGTACGCGGTCTTCTGGCTCAAGCGCTTTTCCCGCGCCGCCGAGATTTGGTCGATGATCAACATCTGCTCTAACGTGGGCGCGTTCCACCAACACAACACCAAGAGCACGCCATCCGTACCTGCGCTGAGTGTGTCGTCGCTGTATTCGATCTGCACGGGAACCACTACTCTACATGGTGTGGTGGATAAGGTGCTGATTCAAAAGCTGCGCAAAGCGCTCGCGAACCATAGCGACGCGGCAGACGCAAAGGCGATGCAGGCCTATATGAAGTCCGAGATGCCCAGCTATGGCGTGAAGGCCAAAGCGATGCGCGCCATCCTCAAAGACTCGATCGGCGAAAAGAAGCTCGAGTGGAAAGATGCTCGTGACACCGCGCGAGTCCTCTGGGACAGCGCTACGCATCGTGAAGAACGTCACGTCGCCATCGAGCTCACGGGGATCGCTCACCCCAAGAAGTCCCTGACGCCAGCGGCGCTTCCGCTCTTCGAACACATGATTCGAAGTGGCGCTTGGTGGGACTACGTCGACGTCATCGCGACGCATCGCATCCGCGATATCCTCGACGACGACGCCGAAACCGTGACCCCCGTGATTCGATCGTGGGCCAAAGACAACGACGTTTGGATCCGCCGCGCTGCCATCATCTGCCAACTCCTTCGAAAGAGGGACGTCGACCAAGAGCTTCTCACGTACTGCATCGAGGCCAACCTCGAACGCAGCGAGTTTTGGCTGCGCAAGGCCATCGGATGGATGCTGAGACACTATGGCCGCACCAACCCGGACTGGGTCATCGCCTTTGTGGATGAACACGTAGACCGTCTGAGCCCGCTCTCCAAGAAGGAAGCGCTCAAGCACCTCTAGCGGCGAAAATTCATTCGGCGAGGGAGCGATGCTGGTAGAGCACTCCGTCTTCAAAGCCGAGCTTCCGGTAGTAGGCGCGCGTCCCCACGGACGAGATCACCGCCATCGATGTAAAACCCGCCGCCTTTGCCTGCGTGCACGATTCTTCGATGAGCCTACGGCCGAGCCCCATGTGCTGGGGCGCGCCGCCCTGACGCTTGCCGACGGACACGGCGCGGCCGTAAATGTGCACTTCGCGAATCACCGCCGAGCCACCCAGTTCGTCGACGAAGGACTCGCCCTTCGGCAAAGAGAGCCGCAAGAATCCCGCGATCTTGTCTTCCGGCGTCACCCACTCGAGGAAGCGCTCTTCGGATGTGCTCGTTTCGTAAGTACTCGACTTCAAACTCAGCTCGTCGATGCGAAGCGCGCGGTCTCGGACTTCCCGGGAGCGAATCTCTACGCTCTTGCCCGCGTTGGCGGCCTCGACGTCTTGACGAAGGTTTCCGCGCCGGCTCCCGATGACGATGTCCGTCGCCGGAATGTCGCGGATCATGCGCGTGATCCGGCAGTAGCGCGGCGTCGCGCGAACCACGTGCCCCAGCACATCGTGAAGCTCCTCCGAGGTGTACGGAGCCCAGCTGCCGTCCTCGTACGAGACCATGAGTTCCGCGCTCTCAACCAAGGAGCAAGGATAGACCTTCAGCTCATCGGGCATGAAGCGTGGGTCCTGGGTGACCTTCAGGAAGTCCTCCTTGTCGAGTTCCGGCGTGGAGCCCTTCAGGTTGAGCATCCAGTGCGCGTGAATCTTGAAGCCTGCCTGACGAAGAAGGCCCACCGTTTGCGCCGCCGCCGCCACGTTGTGACCGCGCTTGTTCATCTCGAGGACACCGTCGTTGAGACTCTGAAAACCGATCTGAACTTTCGTCGCGCCGAGCCGCCTCAAGCGAAGCACCTCGTCTTCGCTCACGTGGTCGGGTCGCGTCTCCATCACGATGCCTACGGCGCGCTGTTTTGCGTCTTCGTTGAGACGCTGCGCTTCTTCGAGTTCTTCCCAGCTCGCGTCTTCCTGCGACGCGGCGATGGAGCCGTTCTGCAAGGTCTTGAGCCGCCGCGAGACGATCTTGTTGTACGTCTCGGCGCCCGTCTTCCCGAGAGTCCGCCCCTCGAAGTGCCGTGGAAGCACGGCGAAGGGTCGCTCGTTCGTCTTCGGTGTTTCGCTTCCGTCGAACTCGTTCAGCGCATCGAAACAACGCTTCACAAACCAACGCTGGTACGTCTCCGGGTAGTACGACCACGTGCCGCCGAGCACGATGAGCTCGATCTTGCTGAGGGAGTGACCCATCGCGTGAAACGCAAAGAGCCGCACCCACGTTTGAATGTAGGGGTCGAAGTCGTTGTCTTCCGCGCGCTGCGCCGCCGGCTCGTCAGAGAGGTAGCTCTTCGGCATCCGTACATCGTTCGGGCAGAAGATGCACTTACCAGGGCACGGAAACGGCTTCGTCAAAACCGTCAGAGGCGTCACTCCGCTCTGCGTTCGCGTCGGACGAAAGCGAAGCCGCTCGATGAGCTCCGCTTCGGGGATAACGCGGTCTTCCTCCTGCTGAAACGCGCGATAGCCCGCAAGAATATGTG
This sequence comes from Polyangiales bacterium, assembly GCA_047619315.1. Lineage (GTDB taxonomy): Bacteria > Myxococcota_A > Polyangia > Polyangiales > Houyiibacteriaceae > JBCCRV01. The sequence continues at coordinate 5,536 of JBLHKB010000044.1, read as the reverse complement.
ACTTACCAAAGAAGCCGCCGGTCACGCGCGTGTGCGTCTGCAGAAGCTTCTGCATGTCCGGTTCGGCCACGGCGCCGTGTTCATCCGTCGGCGCTCCTGCGATGGCGGCGACCAAGTTCACCAGCGTTGGCAACGACTCCGCGATCTCCACTTGGGAAAAGGGAGGCCTCGTACGGCGAGCCGGGGCGCGCTCTTTGGTGCTGACGTAAGGGTCCTTCACCGCGCGAGTGTGGACCACCCTGGTCTATTCGGCCAGCGCCCGCTCCTTCGCGGAAAACAGACAAAAGAAAACCCGCCGACTAGAGGTCCTGCGGGTTTCCTGAGGCGCCGAAGCACCGATACGCCGAGCTCAGCTCGCTGGAACGATGATGAACTCAACGCGGCGGTTGCTCGCGTGGCACTCGTCCGTGTCTTCCTGGCAGACAGGCTCGATTTCGCCGGCACCGCTGGACTCAAGCTCCGCGGTGACGCCGCGTGCGCGAAGCGCCTCGACGACGGCAGCAGCGCGCTGCATGTGGCGGCTCGGCGACCGGCACGGTCAGGGCGTGTACACACAAGGGCGCAGACGTTATGTCGGCGACTGGGCCGACGACCGCCGAGAAGGGCACGGGTTCGAGACGCCAGTGGCGATGAATACGAAGGCGCCTTCGTAGGTGACCACCGCCAGGGTCTGGGCGAGTACCGGTACGTAGGAGGCAGCCACTACCGTGGAAGCTGGCAAAGTGGCAACCGCACCGGGTTCGGACAGTACACCTACGCCAACGGCGACCACCACGAGGGTCTGTGGCGTTCGAGCGTCCGTCACGGTTATGGATCGTATCGGTTTGCGAACGGCCGGCGTTTAGTCGGCGAGTGGCGCGGGACTCGACGCTCATCGACACCAAACACCTGCGCGCGCTAGTCAGCGCAGAGTGCGCTACTCAGCGTCGGTCGGAGTATCCAGGCGACTCGAACCTTGCCTCAAAACCTCGGCTGTGACGCGCAAGGTTTCTGCGCTTGTTTGAAGCGCCAGCTCTGCGACCCGGAGTCCATGTTGAACCCAAAGCCGGCCCACGCTGAAGAGCCCGGGAAACGCCTCTTGAAGGGCCTCCGCTTCTTCACTCAGAACGCGTTTGCTGCTTCGCTGAGATTGTTCGTTGCTCATCTGTGACTCCTTCATTGGTCTTCTTCCTTTTCCTGACTGGCCCGAAAGGGCAGACACTCTGGTCCGAGTAGCAACCGTGCTCCGCCGTCATCGCGAATGCCCAAGTGGGCTTCGCTCCCGCGTAAGAGCTCGCCGCCGCAAAGTGTGCAGGCCTCGTCACGGGCCAAGCGAATCGCCTGGTAGCCAACGACCGCCGCAAGCGGTGGCCCTTCAGCGGCGGGCGCGACACCAGCGCTCTGGGCGTAGGGCTTTTTTGGACCCAGGAGCGCAGCGACATCTCGAAGCTCGCTCTCCGCACGGCGACCGATCACATCGACGGTCTTGAGCGCGTCTTCGAGGATGGTGCGAACCACGTTGGAGACAGGCACCCGAAGGTTCTGGGCGAGGGCCTTCAGTTCCTGTTCGAGAACTGCCGGCACCCTTGTGTGGAGAACCTTCTCTTTTCGCGGGTTTGAGTCTTGTTCATCGGCCATGAACACGTTGTAACACACGTATCACGGCAGTCAACACTTTGTATCACAATGTAATCTAATCGATAAAGTCCGATCCCAGAGCACTGCTTGGTCGCCGCACCCGGCACCGAGCACGCCGTCGCGAGTGTCGCCCAGTCGTGGGCCGCCAACCCTCCCGCCCTGAGCCCAGCCGCGCTACCGGTTTATGGAAATCCCCGACAGCATGTCTCATCCCTCGAGCGCAGCGCCAACGCACGTTCATGCACCTCGTCGACCTACTGCTCTTGCTGACGATCTAGTGCCCCGACCACATCCCGACATGAAGCCCACGTTCAGATGCCTCGCAAGGTGAAGTCGCCTACGTTCTGAGCGTGCGTATTCTCTGCCTCCTGATGCTGGCCAGCTGTGGTTCAGCGAACGCACCCGAGCTGGAACGCGCGGACGCCGCCGTCGACGCCGCGCCGGACACGTCCCTCGATGCGAGCTCGGAACTCGATGCTGACTTCGTAGACGCTGACGGGTCCGACCTCGAACCAAACGACTCCTGCGATACGCCTGGCTGCCTCCGAAGCGCCACCTTCGTCGGCGACTTTACCCAGGACGACCTTGAACCATTCCTGGAAGCCGGCGTTCGCATCAACAACGGCTATTCGGTGTGGACCCTCTCCTACGCGACGGAACACGATGAATCCCTCGCGACGGTCACGATCCCGTTTCGCGCACGTGCCCCGTTCAACGGCTACCACATCGTGGGCAACAACCACGGAACGACCGGCATCGGCGAAGAGTGCGGCCTCACTGGCACTATCTACGGGACAGGGCTCGCCGGCCTATTCGGCGCACGCGGGATGGTCGGCGTAGCGCCGGACTATCCCGGCCTTGGAACCACCGGCGACCACCCCTACCTCGTCGCGGAGAGCGAGGGGCGCGCTGTCCTTGATTCACTTCGCGCAGCGGAGCAGCTCAGCCGCTGGCTCGATGTTCCACTCAGTGGCCACTTTGCGACGACGGGGCTCAGCCAGGGCGGTCACGCGACGATCGCCGCCGCGATGGAGCACGAAACGTACGCGCCGGAGCTCGACATCCGCGCGTTCAGTGCCGCCGCGCCCGCCAGCGCATGGATCGAACATTGGCGCCCCGGCGCCAGCTTCGATGGAGAGCACCTCGTCTACCACGCGCTGCTCTTCGGCGCGTGGACGCAACACTACGCCTACGACGGGCCTTCCCTTTGGGCGCCGGACTTCGATGTTGCCGCGCTGTCGAACGCGTGCATCTTCAACATTCGAGACAACGAGGTCCTCGGGCGGGTAGTGCCCGTCGTGCGGTCCGAGCTGTTCAACGCCGAATTCCTCAGTGCGTACTCGTCGGGAAACTGGGGCGAGTACGGGACTTTTGCAGAGCACTTTGCCGCCAACCGCATCGTGCCCTTTCGCCAAACAGCGCCCCTTCGAATCTACCAAGGCGACGACGACGAGACGGTCCTCGAAGCGGACACCGCGCAGATGGTGGAGGCACTGCGAGGAGGCGGCGTCGCCGTCGAATACGAAGTGGTCGAAGGCGGCACCCACCTCAACGTGGCCTTCGGCTTTGTCGCGACGGACGAGCTCCGCACCGAAGAGAGCATCACCTGGCTGCGTTCCATGCTCGACGCCCCCTAGCTCGAGCAGACGAAGTGCTCGCGAGTGAATGACGCCTCTCATCACGCGTCGAAGATGAGAGACTACGTTGGGAAACCCTATGAGACGCTCATACAACCTCACCCTTGGCTTTGTGCTCTTGAACTTGAGCTGCGCTGGCTTTCAGTTTCCGACGACGGCGACGACGGCGATGCAGCCGATCCCCCCAGAGGTGTCCATCGCCAACATCCGCGTCGCGGAGATGCCCACCGGCTCCCTCTTGGCGGCCTACCTGTGTGAACGCTACGTGCCGGCGCCGATGAACGTTGTGGTCTGCCGCGCCTTTGGCCCGAGCGTGTCCGCGTCGGACTTGAACTTCGCCTTCGACCTCGAGCTCGACGTGGCCAATCCAAACCGCATTCCGTTGCCTGTGGTGCAAGCGCTCGTCGGCTTCACCGCCTACCCGGGCCAAGCCGAACAAAACCTCGGCGCGCTCTGCGTGAGCTTCTGCGAAGTCCCCACGAGCTGCCCCCAAGATGCCGCGAGCGCGTGCCAAAGCGACGACCCAGAGATTCGCGACCTGGAGAGCTTCGCCGGCGCCGCCGCCAACTTTCTTCTGCGCGCCGCCGCGGGACAAACGAGCGTCGAAGATCTCAGACTTCAGACCGTCGCGCCGGGCGAGAGTGCGCGTGTTGTGATCCGCCTTCGCCTTCAACCCGTCCAGCTCCTCGAATTGATGCAGCAAACCGGCGAACAAACGCTGGGCGAACTACGCAGCGGCCGCGTCCCCTCGTTTGTGATCCCCTATCGCATCGAAGGCAGCGCGTGGGTTCGCATCGAGAACTTCGGTCGCCTCGCCGTGAACTTTGGACCGAGCGAGGGCGAGTGGCGACTCGGAGACGCGCTTTAGAACGTTTGACGAAGCGAGCGCAGTGGGTGACGTTGGGTTCGTGCAACGCGGAACTTCAGGGGTCATCGCGATCTCATGGCTCTTCCTCAGCGCATGCCACCACTCTGACGCTCCCGAGGCTGAAGACGCCGGGGCTTCGTCGGACGCTTCCATCGACGCCGACTCCTTCGATGCTCCCGTCGATCGAGAGACCATCGCGCAGGCATGTGATGAGGGACACGCATCTACCGCGGACTGGTTGCCTTGGCCTCTTACCCGCCGCATCGCCCTCGTGGAGGACCCGTCTGGAGCGCTTGTGGCCTCCGGCGAGTACACGCTCAGCGGTGAACCGGCGCCCATCGACGCCTTCCGCGCACGCTAACGAGCACACCCTAACGGACGTGGGGGATTCGCGGCGCGACGAAGTCCTTGGCGAGAGACACCATGCCCGAGTCGTCTTCGACGGATAGCTCGGCGATGCACTCGTCGAGGCACTTGGCCACGTCACGGGCTCGCTTAGGTCTCGCTGAAGGCGACTTGGCCAGCAGCGCAAAGACGAGCTGCACCAAGATGTCCGGCGCTTCGCTTACGACCTCGCGAATGTCCGGAGGCTCTTCGTCGAGAGCTCGGCGTGGACCATCGGCGCCGCCATAGAGCCGCATATGCGTCAGAGCTTCGTAGAGGACGACGCCAAAAGACCACATGTCCGCTTCAACGCTCCCCTCCCCAAAGCGAAGGCGCTCCGGCGCCATATAAGAGATCTTTCCTTTGAGTAGATCACGTGTGGTCTCGCTGATCCGTCCAAACGCTTTGGCGATCCCAAAGTCCGTGAGTCGCGCGACACCGTCCCGTCCCACGAGGATGTTGTCCGGAGAGATATCGCGATGAAGAATCGCCAGGGGCTGACCCTCGAAGTCACGAGCCTGGTGCGCGCTGTCGAGGCCCAGCGCGACATCCCGCATCAACTCCAAAACCACGCACGGCGGGATGACCTCATCGAGACGAAGCGCGCCCTTGATGAGCTGCTTCAGGGAGAGCCCGTCGACGTACTCCATCAACATGAAGGGGCCCTCTTGGTCACGCCCTACGTCGAAGACGCGCACCACGTTCGGATGCCGCAGCAACCCCATGAGGCGTGCCTCGTCGACAAAAGCGCGGACCGCCACGTCATCGCTAAGAATCTCTGCACGAAGCCGTTTGACCGCGTAGCTTCGTCGAAACTCGCCTTCTTCGCGGATGGCTAAGAAGACCTCTCCCATACCGCCGCGTCCAATTGGACGCACCAAGCGAAAGGCCGGCGCAGGCGCCGGCTCGACTACGGACACGGTATGCGCTCGTTGCTGACGACGATGTCGTCTACGTAGAGCGTCGTCGGTAAGATTCCGCCGATGAGACCCACATGCGCGTGGAAGACGTCGCCCACAAAAGCATCCGC
>JBLHKB010000043.1:0-22725 GCA_047619315.1 Polyangiales bacterium | reverse complement strand
GCGTTTTGGCGCATTTTTTTAGCTAGAGAGCGCAAAAGTGGCGGACGACGACGCTCGCTGCGGCGAGGCCAAATGCGCCGGTGACAAAGCTCGCGCTGCCGTCGATTCGGCTCCCCTTGTCGCAGTCGTTGAGTCCGTTCTTCCCGCCGGGGCACACGCAACGGAACCCTTGGCCCTCATCATATTGAGGCGGGATAGGAAGGCGCGGCAGCTCAAGGCTGTACACGGCCGGGACGCCGATGGCCTCCCGAGAGGTCGAATCGATGCCATAGGTCTTGTGAAGAATCCGCCGAACGGCCCGGGCGAAAGGATCTTTCGTCGTGAGCGCCAGGTCCGCCACGCGGACAGAGGTCGGATCGAGCCGCGCCGCCGCACCCATGGAGGAAACGACGGGAATGCCTCGACGAAAGCACGCCGCCAGGAGATGCGTTTTAGCCGTGATGTTATCGATGGCGTCGACGACGTAGTCGACGCGACCGGACAAAAGCTCGTCGCTGAGTGACTCGGAGTAGAACTTTTGGATGGGCTCGATCGTCGAAGTGGGGTGAATCAAACGAAGGCGCTCCGCCATCACCTCCACTTTGTTCTTTCCGATCGTCCCCTTCATCGCATGAAGCTGTCGATTGGTGTTGGTGATGCAGACTCGGTCAAAGTCGATCAGGGTGAGCGTTCCCACCCCACTTCGCGCCAACGATTCCGCGGCAAAGGAGCCAACGCCCCCCACGCCGACGACCAGAACGCGCGCGTCCATCAGCGAGTGAAGGGCTGGCTCGCCAAAGAGCCGCGCTGCGCGGTCGAAGCGCCGATGCGTTCGGTAGCGTCGCTCTTCTGCAACAGGTGCGCCGGAATCGATGAGAGGCAGTGGCATAAAGCCGATATAGCGGCTTTTGTGACTTTCGCACCCAAGACGAGGCAACATGGGGTGTCCAAGAGAATGATGCGAAAGTCTCGAAAACCTGGCCTTTGGGCCCCTCAGTCAGCCGCCGGGCGCCAGCTCACGGGCCGTGCTAGGGAAGCGCCTCCGGAGCGCCTGCTCCCCCCTTCCGTGAGACAGGAAAACACGTGAGCGAAGATCGAACTAAAGAAGACAACGCCTTCGACGCCGAACAGCTTGCGGCTCTCGCGCGTCCATCATTGCCCCCTACCCAGGACCGGGACGACGATGACGATGATGACGACGGCCCTCTCGATCTCAAGGCACTCACGGCGTCGATGGTCCCGCCCGCCGCGAGCGACGAGCCCGCAGACGATAATGACGACGACGATGACGCTCGTGTGTCGATGGCGGCCGCGAGCGGCGCATCTTCGACGAGCGCCGACTCTTCGTCCTCAGCGAAGGTAGCGGGAACGAAGTCTTCGAAGGGCAAGTCTTCGAAGGGCAAGTCTGCCAAGGGCAAGTCTTCGAAGGGCAAGTCCTCGAAGGGCAAGTCTTCGGGCAAGTCTTCGGGCAAGAGCGCGGAACCGAAGGACGATGAGAAGAAGGCCGTCGTTGCCGTTGCCGCGGCCGTGGAAGAGCCTCAGTCCGGCGGGTCCGGAAAAATGCTCATCGCTTTGATCGCCGTCCTGGGCATCGGTGGCGTGGTCTTCGCCCTCACACAGAACGCCGAGCCTGAGCAGCAAGCCTCTCTTTACCCGCCGGCATCGGAAACGACTGCAACACAGCGCGAACCAGCGCGCGTAGAGGACACGACTCCCGAAGAGACGCCGGAGCCAGCGGCTGCAGACGAAGCCGTCGAAGCTCCGCTGCCCGACGAAACAGAGGGCGAAACCGAAGCAGAGCCGGCGACAACAGAAGCAGCGCCGGCGGAAGCCGAGCCGACGGGTGACCGCCGAGCGCGCCGACGCGAGACATCAATGGCTGGCGCAGCTGCGACGATGGAGAGCCCAGAAGCGACGGACACAGCGACGATGGAAGTCGCTGTTGCGCCCTCGATGGAAGCTGAGACGATGGCCGCTGAACCCACGATGGAACAATCGTCATCGATGGACGACATGGACGATCTCCTGACTCGTGCGCTCGGCGGAACCCCCTCCGCTGGTGGGACCATGACCGAGGCGACGATGGAAGTCGCCATGGAGGACCGAAGCAGCCTGCCTGAAACACCTTCGCGTCCCGCGGTCACCCGCGCATTGGGCGGCTTGATGGCCCGAATGCGCCAGTGCGCAGGCGACCAGGTCGGAATGGCGACGGCTCGCATTCGTGTAAATAACAACGGCCAGGTCGTCAGCGCGAACATTGGCGGCAGCCCCTTCGGCGGCACACCCCAAGGCGCGTGCATGGAGCGCGTGGTTCAAACGGCACGCTTCCCACGCTTTCAGCGAACACACTTCGATGTGACGTACCCGTTCAGCATTCGGGCAATCCGCTAGTTCGAGCCTAACGCTCCCGCCGACGCGGCCCGCGAACGAGAAGCTCGATCTCGGCGCGCACATCATCGATAAACGCCGTACCCGCTCGTCCCGGCGGCCGGTCACGGCGGTAAATGATGCGCGGGATTCGCCGAAGTCGAAAGCCTTCTTCGAAGGTGACGATGGCGAGCCGGCCCGCGCGTATATCGTCTTGGATGAGATGTCGGGGCAACCAACCAAAGCCGACTCCACTCAGCACGGCTTCTCGCTGAGCGCGGACGTCTGAGAAGGTAAAGGCACTTTCGCTCAGATGCCCTGGCACCACTGAGTCCGATGCGCGGACTTGAATGTGCTGAGCAAGTTCGTCTCTCGTCACTCGGCGCTGCTCGTCCATCAGAGGATGTGCGCTGTCCACGACCAAGAGCAGCTCCATCGGTGGCGTAGGAAGCGCTCGCTCACTCGCATCGTCGACGCGGTCGAGACTCAGCATGAAGTTTGCGTCGAGCTCGTAGAAGCGCCGGCGAACCTCCCGAACACTCTCCACGTGGACCTCCAGGCGCGTCACCGCGCCGAGTTCCTTGAACGAGCGAACGGCCCTCATAATGGGCCCCAGCGGAACAAGGCCATCGACCACGAAAACGAGCCTTGGCTCCCAGCCCTCCCGAAGTCGGGAAGCCGCCCGCTCAAACTCCGCACTTCGTTCGAGGACTTTTCGCGCCTCCGCCACCAGAAGTCGCCCCTCCGCCGTCAACGTCGCCCGGTGATGAGATCTGTCGAAGAGCGTCAGACCCAAGCTCTCCTCCAGTGTGCGTACGGAATAACTCAAGGCGCTCGTCGCACGACGAAGCTCTTTGGCCGCGGCGGTGAAGGAGCCATGCTCATCAATGGCGTCGAAAACGCGAAGTTGGTCGAGGGAAAGCATCTTGTTCAGATATTATGAACGACTTTCGCGAAGTATTCTATTGGCATTGAACGAGTGGGATCCCTAGGGTAAATCGATGAGCACCGAAACACCCGCCGGGATCAACCACTGTGGCCTCCGCGGCATCGCTTTCCTCGAGTTTGCAGGTCCCGATCCCAAAGCCCTCCATGATCTCTTCATGGCGTTTGGCTTCTCGCGCACCGAACGCCACCAAACCCTCGACATCCATCGCTACGAGCAAAACGAGATCGAGTTTCTCGTCAATCGTGAGCCAAACGGATTCTCCGGCGAGTTCGCCAAAGCGCACGGCCCCAGCCTTCCGGCTATGGGCTGGAAGGTCGACGACGCGAAGGAAGCTCTGCGCGCCGCCGTAGAGCGAGGCGCCAAAGCGTATGAAGGGGAGAGCATCTACGGATGCCCCGCCATCTATGGCATCGGCGATTCGCTCATCTACTTCGTCGAGACCGCCGCAAAAGCTGGCAAGCACTGGGTCGGTACCCATCGCACGGCGTTCATCTCCGTCGACGATCCCGACGTGGTTCCAGAGAAGGGCTTCCTCCTCGTCGACCATCTGACGAACAACGTTGTGAAGGGGACGATGCAGCGCTGGGCAGATTTCTACAAAGACGTGTTTGGCTTCACAGAGGTTCGCTACTTCGACATCAAGGGCGCAAAGACTGGCCTGACGAGCTTCGCGCTTCGCTCGCCGGATGGCAGCTTCTGTATTCCGATCAACGAAGGAAACGAAGAGAAGTCGCAGATCAACGAGTACCTACGCGAGTACAACGGCCCCGGCGTCCAGCACATCGCATTTCTCAGTCGCGATCTTCTTTCCAGCCTTGAAGACCTCAGCGACTCGCGAATCGAGACTCTCGACATCGACGACGAGTACTATGCCAACGTCTTTGATCGCGTCCCCGGCGTTCGCGAAGATCCTGCCCGTATCAAGAAGCATCAGGTGCTCGTCGACGGCGATGAAGAGGGCTACCTGCTCCAAATTTTCACGCGCAATCTCATTGGCCCCATCTTCATCGAGATGATTCAGCGCGAAAACCATCTCGCATTTGGTGAAGGTAACTTTGGCGCGCTCTTCCGAAGCATTGAACGCGACCAGGCCCGTCGCGGCGTGCTCTAGCCTCCAAACAGCTGCAGCGCGTTCTTGTGAGTCTGTGCCGCAATGATTTGGCGGGACACGCCTCGAGCGTCACTAAGCCAGTCCACGACTTCCGGAACGTCGCTGACTTCCCTCGGCTCGTCGCTTTCAAGGAGAATCCTATCAAGAGGAGCGCTCACAAGCGCTCGCCTCGTCTTGGGAGAACGCATTGCGCTTCTGCCCGCAGAGAGCATCCACCCGCGAGAAAAGAAATCGGCGGCGGTTTCGGTGCTTCCAATGAACCCATGGATCATGCCGCTCACGCTCCGCCCCTCGAGTAGTTCAAGGACGCGGGGGTGCCGGCGCACTGAGTGCACAACGAGCGGCAGCTCAAGGGACTCCGCGAGATCAATATGAGCTACGAAGAGTTCTTCTTGGCGGCGCCTTGAGAACTCTACTTCGAGGCGGGCATCGAGTCCCGTCTCACCGATGAAGTCGGGACGCTGCTCCTTCGCGCACCGGATGAGCGCTGCGACTTCACTCGGGTCCTGAGACGCATGTTCTGGATGAACGCCGCACCCCCACACCGCGGCTCCATTGATGCTCGCCGCCAAGCGGGCGGCGATGGGCCATTGAGCCATGGAGATTCCGGGAATGGCGAACCCAGCGACACCCGCGCCGCGCGCGCGCCGAACGTACTCGGCGACGGCGGCGGCGCTCAGAAAATCAAGGTGTACGTGCGCGTCGAACACGCGCCGAACTAGGCCTGGACGGACGTGTCGTCCGCAGCACCTTCGTTGGGCGACTCCTCCAAAAGAGCTCCCTCCGCGGCGTACTGCTCAAGTTCGGCGACTGCCTTACGAAGCATCTGCTGACGAATATGGAAGGGCAAGAACGCCGACTTGAAACCACTTGTAATGATCTTGATGATCTCTGGAAGATTGAGATCCATCTGCGTGTGAGCAAGCCAGAGCTCTTTGGACACGGTCGTGTCGGTCACGAGCCGGTTGTCCGTGTTGATAGTGACGCGCAGGCCCAAGTCCTTGAAGAACTTGATGGGGTGGCTCGCGAGGTCACGCACAGCGCCGGTTTGAACGTTGGACGACGGACAGCACTCCAAAGCAATGCGGGTGTCGTTCACGTAGTGGAGCAAGTCGCCGTCTTCGCGAAGTCGGCAGCCATGGCCGATGCGGTGGGCGCCACACACGTGGATGGCCTGGTGAATCGACTCGGGCCCGTAGGCCTCACCAGCGTGAATCGTGACCCAAATATTGTTGTCACGGACGAGCTGGAATGCCTCGAGGTGATGCTTGGCGGGATGGTCGTACTCGGCGCCTGCGAGGTCGAAGCCGATGACGCCGCGGTTCTTGTATGCGACGGCCAGCTGGGCCATCTCATAGGAGCTCTCGGGCGAGATATTACGAATGCCGCAGACGATGATGTTTGAGATGATCCCGTGGTCCTGCTGGGCTTCGCGCAGTCCGTCGAGGACCGCCTCCACGACCGCTGCAACACGAAGTCCTTTGTTCGTGTGGAGCATCGGCGAGTAGCGAACCTCCATATAACGGACGTTCTCTTTGGCCGCGTCTTCTGCCAGCTCATACGCGGCGCGCTTGAGCGAGTCTTCCGTCTGAAGGACCTTCAGCGTCGTGTCGAACGCCTTGAGGTACTCCACGAGGGACCCGGTGTTTTGACCGAGGTTCATCGACTTGCTCAACCCGGCGGCATCTTTCGCCGGAAGCTCGATTCCATCGTTGTCAGCGATGTCGAGGATGGTGGAGAGCCTCAGCGAGCCGTCAAGGTGGACATGGAGGTCGGTCTTGGGCAAACGCTGGAAAAAACTAAGTGGTAGCGACATCTAGGAATGTTAGTGGCGACACGTCCCTCGCGCAAGCTTCGCGCTGGTCGCTTGGTCTGGATTTCCCCTGTCACCTGCTTCGACGACGACGACCCTTGCCCTCGTCCGCGAAAGCGTCATGATCCTCCGTGTCTTTTCCCTCCATTGCCTACGGCACTCCTCGAAAACTACCTCGGGCATCAACACTTGAGGGACGGGTCGTCGTGCTGGACGTCGCCTTCGCTTCTAAAGCAGGAGGTGCTTCCTTTGAGAAGACCACCCTGCCCTTCATCGAAGGCCTCGGATCAAGGCTCGCCCTGTGGGTCGACCATCACGACCATGCCCGGCATATAGAATACGCGGATGACCCGCGCTTTATTCTTCACACCAAGGCCGAGCACGGGGCTTGCCCTGAGATCATCACGCCGGCGATGGTTGAAGCCGCGGGTCCCGTCGACACAGTTTGCTGCCATGTCGACTTTGATGGGCTTTGCGCCGCTGCCAAATGGATTCGTGGTGGCCACGAACCCTACGAAGGCGCAGACGCAGATGCCCACGCCATCGATACGCGTCTTGGAACACCCTCGCCGCGCGGCATCCTTCTCGATCGTGCGCTCCGCGGAAATCCACGAGACGAGGCCCTCAAGGGCCTGATGATCCGTTACCTCGTCGAGGGCGCCGAAGATGTAGGCATGGCGAAGGAGTTTGAAAGCGCGGCGCGTGCAGTCGTCGCGAAAGAACGCGAGTCGTCGCGTTTGGCGACGCGCTACCACATCGAAGGCGACGTCGCGGTTTGTGACGCGCGCAGGCGTGAAGGCCCCTACGAGAAGACGCATCTACTCTTGCTTGGGCAAGAGCTCGCACCGATCTCGCTGGTTCACGATGACACCACCGTCACCGTCGCAGCTCGTTTCGATTCAGGCATCGACCTGCTTTCGATCCTTGGCCTCGATGGCGGAATGCCCACGCGCGTCAGCGTCAACGCCAAAGAGCTCAACAAGGTCCTCAAAGCGCTGGCGAATCGCCCGAAGTAGCTCCAGTCCTCCCAACGATGTAGGGGACTACTCGCCAAGCCAGGCGGGTGCCTCGATGGCTAGTTCATCCGCCAAGTCCACCACGAAGCGCCGTAGCCGTAGCGCGCGACGATCTGCTTCTCGTTTTCCAGCTTCGGTATTCATCGTCGAAGGCAGGCCCAAGAGCTTCGTGGCGAAGTGGTCGATAGAGAAACGGAGGTCGTCGAGCTCGCGATGCTCGGCCCATGGATCGTCCGCATGAAAGTAGCGCGCGCCCATGCGCGTTCCCGTGGAGAAAACACGCATCAGCCCAATGCTGCCGAGAGTCTCTAGCCGGTCGGCGTCCTGTAGCGCGCGACCCAAGTCGGACGTTGGAGTAAGACCACGGCTGTAGGAATGTTCCTCGACGGCGGCGGCGATGCACGCGACCGCCTCGTCGCCAAAACCTGCGGCGGGAAGCCGCTGACGGGCGTAGTCCGCCGACTGAGCCGATGCTGTGGACCGTTCTGGATGGTCCTTCGGCAGATTGATCACATCATGAAGGAGCGCTGCCGCTATTCCGTCGCGTGGAACGACTTCCGGCGCGAGTCTTAACGTCCAAACTGCCACACGGAGCGAGTGGGCAAGGTCATGACCCGCATCGAACCCTTGTCCCCCAAGGTGACGCTCTACGTCTTCCTGAATGGTCTGCAGACCCTCGTCTTCGTGGATCGTGCTGCGAATGAAGGCTGCGTCGGCGTGCGAATCCATGCGGAGAAGCGTACGACTCTGGTGTGACAAGGCACGGGCCAACGTCGAGAAGAGCAACAAGTGTGGTGTTCTCTGTAATTGGAGCCGCACTGCTCACGTTCATTACCGGCGCCAAGGCTGACGTTTCGATCGAGTGGGCGGGGCCCGCAGACTGCGCCCATGCAGCAGAGATTGAATCGGAGATTGCGCGCCTTCTCCCCGATGACTCCGATGCCTCAATCCGGGCTGTCGTGAGTGTCGCACACACCGATGTGTGGAGCGCCGGCGTGCGGCTTGAGGACGACGAGACGGTCTTGGGCGAGCGCACCTTTGAAGCTGGCAGCTGCGAAGAACTGCGCGGCGCCGTCGCACTCCTCATCGTCTTGGCCATCGACCCCGATGCTGTTCTGGCGTTACCGAATCCCCCCGATCATGAAAACGAAGCCGACGAACCGACGAGCGCCAACGGAGTTCAGGACGCCAGCACCATCGACGAGATCCCGCAAAACACAGCCGAAGAGACCATCGAGGACGCAGCAGCTCTCGGGCAACCGGAGGACACGGCTTCGCTGGAGGCTGCACCTGACTCCTTTAACAGAAGCGGCAACGGAGGCGAGCCCGGTCCTCAAGCTGGAACACGCTCAGACGTTCGTGAGGTGATCGAACGCCCTCATTGGGGAATCGCCGCGCGCGCAGGCGTCGACTTCGGCGCACTCCCTGTCCCAAGCCCAGTATTTGCCCTTGGCGCGTTTCATCAGCGAAGTCGATTTGGCCTCGGGATCTACGCTTTCATCGCCCTCCCTCAGAACGCATCCACCTCCGTCGAGGCAAGTGGACGCCTCGCGTTGGGCGCCATTCGAGCCACGCCTGGACTTCATCTTCGTTACGGGCGCTTGATGCTCGACCTCCGCAGCGTGGTAGAACTGGGTGTGATGGGAGGCCGAGGCCGTGACGTGGCAGGTCCGCAAACGGGGTACTCACTTTGGGCTGCGCTGGGCGCCGAGGCAGGCTTTTCCCTTCGCGTCGGCCCGGTTTCACTGGGCTTTCGTGGGGACATTCGTGTTCCGCTCAATCGCCCGCTTTACGCATTCCGGGGTCCTCTGGGTGTTCATCGAGCCGCTTCTCTTGTGGGGCGCGCTGAATTCGTTCTTGGGTTACACTTTTTGTGACGGATGAGCAGCGCGGTGGCCACTGAGAGTTGATGATGGTCTCCATCGAACAACATAGCGTCTATGAAGAGCCCACCCCTGCCTCGGCCCTCAGTTTCGACGAGGTCTACACGGAGCACTTCGATTTCGTGTGGCGAAGTGTACGGCGTCTGGGCATTCATCCACCCGCCACCGATGATGTCGTCCAAGACACATTTATTATCGCCTATCGAAAGCTATCGAGCTTCGAGGGCCGTTCGACGTTGCGTTCTTGGCTCTTTGGGATCGCTCGGCGAGTGGTCAGCGACCACCATCGTTCCAAGCGTCGTCGCCCGGAGGCGGAGCTGTCGGAATGCGGCACCCTCCGCACGGAAACCGCGGACGGCCCTCATGCGATGACAGCAGCGCGCGAGGCAGCGGCCGTGCTCCAGCACTTTCTTGAAACTCTCCCCGACGAACAGCGTGAAGTATTTGTCGCGGTCGAAATCGAACAGATGAGCGCACCGGAGTTCGAATCCGCCAGCGGCGTCAAATTGAACACTGTGTATTCACGGCTCCGCCTCGCGCGAGCGGCATTCGAAAAAGCCGCATCCCAACACCGCCAACTTCACGAGAGCTCAGGACGATGAACGACGAACTCTCCTCAGACTCCAAGGACTTCTTGTCGCTCGCTACCTCGGATGGGGACGTTTCGCCCACCGACGCAGACCGCAAGCGTGTTCGGAAAGGTGTGGGCCTTGCGCTCGCCAGCGCTGCAGGTGTGGCGGCAAGTGCAGGGAGCGCGAGCGCGGCGGCGGGCAGCGTTGCCGGCCTTGCGACCGGCAGCCTCGGGCTCAAGGCCATCATGGTGATAGCGCTCGTTTCCGGCGTGGTGGGAGTCGGCGCGCTCGCCGTCTCCGCGCCCGAAGAGGCAGACGTCACCACGAGCGAAGTCGCGCCGCCCTCACCTGCTCGGACGGGACCACCGGCCACAATCCCTGAGGTCGCGCCGAACGCTCCTGCGACTCCAACTCTTCCTGTCATGGATCCGGCAGACGAAGCCGCGCCGGAAGAGCAGAGGCCAGAGGTCCAAGCTCCGGCGCCTGAACCAGCGACGGCGCGATCGAGCGGCACGCGCTCCGTCGTCCCTACACCTCACGAGGAGAGTGCTTCAACCACGTCCTTGAGCGACGAGCTGGGACTGCTTCGTGCGGCTCAGCGAGCACGTATTCAGGGTAACTTCGACGAAGCTTTGCGCCGCCTCGAAGAACACAATCGCCGATTTCCAGCGGGACTGCTCGCCGCGGAACGTGATGGAACACGCGTTTTTGTACTCTGTGACGCTTCGCGCGGCGTGGAAGCGACGAGGGCACAAACTGCTTTCCTCCGCGACCATTCCACATCGCCACTCGCTCACCGGGTTCGAAGCGGCTGTGACTGACTTTTTCACTTTCTTGTGATGGATTGCCGACAACATGGCCACTCAGCAGAAGAAGGCGTTGATCGCCAGGGAGACAATACCAATGCGAAACTTACTTTTCTTTTTCCTCATCGCCCTCGCACCCGCCATCGGCTGCACCGAGAGCATGATCATCATCGGCGGAGATGGTGGCGGAACAGACGCCGGGCCGGGCACAGACTCCGGTCCGCGTGTTGACGTTGGCCAGTTCGATGCGGGCCCAGGGATCGCCTGCGGTGCCAACACCTGCCGCGAAGACGACTTCTGCTGCAACGCGAGCTGCGGAGTCTGTGTAGCACCGGGAGGCACATGCACAGAGGAAGCCTGTGGCGAGCCCGTCGTGTGTGACGGAAACGTGTGTGCGGACACCGCGATGTGTTGCGCTGCCTGTCCAGGCGAACCCAGCATCTGCAGTGACGCCAGCGGCTCTTGCCCAGACGTCTCCTGCCCCGGCCTAGTCTGTGGTGGCGAAGTCTGCGGGGCTGATTCGCTCTCGTGCTGTGCGGGCTGTGATGACGATGTGATCTGCGGCGGCCCCCGGGGCGAATGCCCTGATCTCGATTGTCCCGTTGGTCCGTGCTTCGCCCAAGACGTTCGCTTCGAGGGCGGCTGCGAACCCGCGCACCGCTACTGGTGGAACGGCTCCTCGTGCGTCGGCGACGCGGGCTGCGAGTGCGTTGGCGCGGATTGCAGCGAGACCTTTGGCGACCAAGCGACCTGTGAGGCCGCATTTGCAACATGCGGCATGCCGCCCGGAGACTGTGATGTGGACGACGCCAGAGGCGAAGGCGACTGCCGACCTCTCTTTGGCTACGCGTGGAACGGTTTCTCCTGCAATCCGGTAACAGGATGCGAATGTATCGGCGGCGATTGCGATTCGCTTCCGGCAGGGCAGGCCGAATGCGACGCCGTGCACGACAGCTGTGGGCCTCCTCCGACCTGTGAGAGCGACCGCGAGTGCGGCGCCGGCGGATACTGCGACAGCTGCGCGCGCGGCTCCTGCGAAGTCTGCGAAGACTGTGTTTCGGGATGCCGGCCGCATTCGTGCGAAGGAGATGGACCCGTCACTTGCGACGAGCTCGCGCCCGAGTGTGGTGAGCAGGGCGTCGCCATCGTATACGAAGGTTGCTGGGCCTGCGTGAACGCACGTTCCTGCGAACGTCTCGACGAACCAGAAATCTAGAGGTCGCGAAGACGACGAGAGCGGTGTCAGTTCTTCTGACACCGCTTTTCTTTTTTGAGGAGGTGCCGTGTCAGGACCTTCGCTCTAGAATCCCGATCGTGAACCTCGAAAAGCAGATCCAGAAAGCCGCCGCCCGCACCATTCTTCAGATGCCCGGGGCGGTAGCACGCATCTTGGCGGGCCCTCCTCAGACGGATGGGGAGCGCACTCTCGACCCACGCATCCAGCTGATGATGAAGCTGAGCCGTGCGAGCGGAAGCCCGCCACTGCGCGCGGGAGGCGTCGATTCATCGCGAAAGCACTACCGAGTCATCGCTGCCGCCGCCGACGTGATCCCGACGGCCCCGCTGAGCGTACGCGATGCCGTACTTTCAGTTGGCGATCGAGATCTCCCCGTCCGCGTCTACCACCCGGAGGGATTCGACCGCGCGTTACCGTTCATTCTGTACTTTCACGGCGGCGGTTTCGTCATCGGCGACCTCGACACGCATGACTCACTTTGCCGGCGCCTCTCGTTCGCGAGCGGCTCCGCGGTGGTGTCGCTCGACTACCGCCGAGCCCCAGAGCATCCTTTCCCGGCCGCGATCGAAGACGGTAAAGCCGCACTCACTGCACTCCGGGAGTGTCCCGAAAAGTTTGCCCTGGATGGGGAGCGCTGTGCCCTCGCGGGAGATAGCGCCGGCGGAAATCTCGCCGCGGTGATCTCTCCTGGCGCCGGGCTAAAGGGCCAGCTGCTCTACTACCCAGCCACGGACTCCTCCAAGATCACGCCCTCGAAGAGACTCTTCGCGGAGGGCCTTGGGCTCGACGGTGAGGATATCCGCTTCTTCATGTCGCACTATGCCGAAGGCGTGTCGCCGTTGGACCCTCGCCTGTCTCCCTCGCTCAACCCCGACATTGGTCTCTCGCCGAATACACGCGTGGTGGTCGCTGGGTTCGATCCGCTGCGCGATGAAGGACGGGAGTACGCGAGGCTTTTAGAAGACGCGGGCGTGCCCGTGAACCTCATCGAACAAAGTGGCTGGACCCACGGCTACCTCCACATGGGTGCCCTCCCCGGCGTCGTGGACTCCATCCACCAAGACGGCCTGCAAGTCGGGACCTGGCTTCGAAGCTGACGGGGTCACCTTTTGGGCCACCCCTCAGATGGGTCTGTGCCAGATGGCACGCTTTTGTGTGAAGGCTTGGCCACACGTGTCCCCAATACATGCTCAATCCTCGTCTTTTTGGACTGGCACGAAGAGTGCTATGATCTCCTGTGAACACGCGGCTGACCCAGCTGCTCCTAGGAGGACACACCGATGAAGACGAAACTTGCCCTAACCCTACTCTGTGCCTTAGCCATTCCCGGCTGCTACATGGACCTCGGTAGTGGAAGCGGCGGCATCGATGAGCCCCTCACTCCCCGCGGAAGCACTCCCTTCGAAGTAAACAACGACCTGAACGTGACGCAACCTCAGATCGAAGGCCGCCTCGGCGACTTCTCGGCAAACGGAGAAGGCTACGTGGCGAACGCCTACGGCGATGGTAACTGGGCCAACATCGACATCCGCGTTCGTGGAGACCGAGGCGTCATCATGAACGCGCTCAACATCGAGGGCGGCCTCGACTCTCTCGAAGTTGGACAGACCTATCGCTCCAGCGCTCGCGACTACGACGCACCCGCCGGTCTCTACTTCTCCATGGTTGGATGCTCCGGCCCGAGCGACAACGTTTGGGAGTACGACCGCAGCGCCGACGAGATCGAAGTAAGCGTCGAAGAAGGTCCTGAAGAAGGAACCATCGAGCTCTTCTACAACGCATCGTTCGAAGATGGATCCGCAAGCCGCGGCTCCTTCGTCATGGCCAACTAAATCAAATCAAGTCCTCTTCCAACTTCAAATCACCGTTCGACCGCTAAAAGTCCTGACCTCTGGGTCGGGGCTTTTTTTAATTCTCAGCCCTCGGTCTCTGGCTCCACGATCTCGGCAGGGAACACAGGCGGCTGCTCCTCCTCACTGGGTTCGTCACTCGTGTTCTGCCAGTGGTCGATGGGACGGCGCAGCCACCCCGCGAGCGCCGCGGACGTTAGCGGGCGGTGGTTCGACAGGGGCTCCAGGGTGGTCTGAGCGACTCGCTCTCCTTGCCCGTCAAGCACGACCAGAGTCGCAATGCGCTCAACACGGTAGCGCTGGATCAGCTCCACGTGCCGGTCGAGGCGCCCCACTTCGACGTAGACAACTTCGTAGTCGCTGGCGAGGATCTCGGCGGCGGGTCCGGCTGAGGCGACGCGAACGACTTCACGGCAGTCGTGGCACCAGTCGGCCACGAACTCGAGGAGGACCTTCTTCCCGCCGGAGCGAGCACGAGCGAGCGCCGCCTGAATTTGCCCGCGAAGCACATCTTCGCTGACCGCTACGAACGGGTCTGCCGCCGAGGCCACTTCTGGCTCCGTTGGATTAGAGCTCGGCGCAGCGTTTTCGCCCTCCTCGCAGCCAGCAAAAAGGAGCGAAATCACGAGGCCAAAAGATGCCAGAGTGGAAGCCAATCGTCTCATCTCGCCACCATACACAATGGGCCTCACGGGCGCTCAAAGGCGTGGACTTGATCGAAACCGCATCGCAAGGTGCGGCCATGAGCGAAAATCAGCCAGGAGAAGAGGAAACAGCCACGGCAGAGCCAGTCGAAGAGGAAACGACCGAGGTACAGCCAGGCGAGGAGACAGCGAAGGCGGAACCCAAAGTCGCCGAGGTAACGGCCAAGGCAAAGCCCAAAGTGGACACGCGCAGGCCGCGCGGAGATCTCAGCGGGAAGCAGCGAAAGCACCTCCGAGGGCTTGCCCACCACCTGAGCGCGCTCGTTCGCGTTGGACACGAAGGCTTGAGCGCTGGCCTCAAGGACGCCATCGATGAAGCCCTTGGCACGCATGAGCTCATCAAGATCAAGCTACTCGAGAGCGCCCCGGTCGGCAAAAAGGAGTTCGCCGAAGAAGTCGCCCAGCGCTGCGGCGCACACGTCGCAGGTGTGGTCGGACGCACCGTCATTCTGTATCGGCGCCACCCGGAAAAGCCACAGGTCCGCCTCGTCCCTCGATGAGCCTTCCCTCCGAGCTTGATGCGGCCCTCGCTCGTCGAGCGACGGGCCCTGTGGTGTGGCTGACGGGCGCTGGCATCAGCGCCGAAAGCGGAATTCCAACCTTCCGTGGGCCCGAAGGATATTGGCGTGTCGGTTCGGAGAACTACCGCCCCGAAGAGCTTGCCACCTTCAGCGCATTTCAGCGGATGCCAAAGGATGTGTGGGCTTGGTACCTCTACCGGCGAGCCACTTGCCGCGCCGCCGAGCCAAATGCGGCACACCATGCGTTGGTCCGCGCCGAGCAGGCGCTCGGCGACGACTTTCTTCTGATCACGCAAAACGTGGACGGACTTCACGAGCGTGCTGGCCAGAGCCAAGCGCGAACGTACGCGATCCATGGGAACGTCGACTGGATGCGCCCCGTCGGCGGACGGCGGCTCGAGCCCATCCCAGCGTATTTCGATGACTGGACGAGAGAACGGGCGGTCAGCGTCGGAGAGATGGAACAGCTCAGCGTCGAAGGAGAGCCGGCCCGGCCACACGTTCTGTGGTTCGACGAGATGTACGACGAGGAACACTTTCGTTTCGAGAGTGCCCAGCGCGCAGCCCTGAACGCCTCAGCGCTGATCATTGTTGGTAGCCAAGGAACCACGAATCTGCCTTCGATGATCGCGTCCACCTGCCTAAAGCGTGGAGTTCCAGTCGTTGTCGTCGACCCCGCAGATGGACGCTTTACGGAGGCGGTTCGCGGACGCGGGCATCACCTGCGCGGTCCAGCAAGTGAGTGGGTTCCGCCGCTCGTTGAGCACCTCATCGACCTACAAAAGTGAAGAACCCTCTGAATGCCTACAGCGGTTTTGCAACCAACTGTGTGAATGCGACGATTCATCCAGTGGTTGCGAAAACCGGCAGAACCTGTTCATCCGGCACTTTTCCGAATCATCGATAAAGAGGGGCGTCCCGTGGACTCCGTCAGCGTCCACGCGGAGTATCTACCGTCCGGACTCTCCATCGAAGAGCGACGGATTACCGCCCAAGGGCTGTGCATCTTTACGTGGCCTACGCTCGCAGACAGGCTTCGACTCACGGTACGCGGCCCCCAAGGTACCGCCCACGTTGAAGTGGGCGTGACCCGAACCGCCCCCGAACGCGTCATCGAACTCGAACTCCTCGCGCCTTAGGGAGTGCACCCGCGCACTGCAATCGATACGATGCGCGCGTGTCGTCTTTTGTTCCTAGTCCCCCGGAGGACCTGACGATCCCGACGGGGAACTCGACCACCGGACGAGCCATCCTCTCGATGGCTCTCCGTCGGCTCTTCGAGGATCTGAAACAGCTCCGTTTGGAGGGACTCCCTCCCGACCTAGACGCGGACTATCGGCTGCTCCGTCAAACGCTTGTTTCGTTTCTACCAGGCAAGCCAGGAGCCATTGCGAGTCTCTTGCGAAGCCCATCGGTGGCGGCGCCACTTCGCTGCATTCGCAACGGCAGTGGTGACCGAGACGCCTGCGTCGCGGAGTTGGTGAATCAGAGTTTCTTCCAGCTGCAACTCCAGGGTGCACTCGGCACCGAGGTTCATTTGCGGCGACGCGTGCCCTTACTCCTTGCGCCTTTATTCGGCGCCAACGCCACAGGAGTGAACTCGCTCTCAGATCTCGAGGTCCAGTCCAGTCTCTTCGCCCGGGTGTCCGATGAAGTGGACAAGAACGCGATCTACCTCGCCACCGGAGACAACAACCCACTGCGCCACGAAGAGGCCCACCCGGACAAAAGCGGCAACACCATCGACCTCGGTGAAAAAGACGTCGCCAGCTGGGTCGCCGCTCTTCGAGAAGCTCTCTCGATTATCGAGCGCTTCCTGCCAGCCCTTCGCCGCGAAGCCTCGCTCTTCATTCAGCAGTTCGTGCCCGTCGGCTACCACGACGAGTCCCATCTATCGGCGACTTACCGTGAAGCCATTGGAACCGTCTACCTAAGCCTTCATCCAGACCCGCTGATGATGGCCGAAGCCATCATCCATGAACTCTCGCACACCAAACTCCATGCGTTGCTCGAGCTCGACGCGGTGCTGGAGAACGACCCACGCGAGGCCTACCCTTCGCCGGTTCGGCCCGACCCGCGACCGCTCATGGGCGTCCTGCTCGCGGTGCACGCCTTCGTGCCGGTGGCCTATCTGTACGATAAGATCGCCGAAGCCGGTGACCCGATCGCAAAGGCACCGACGTTTTCTCGACGCCGTTCAGAGATTATCGCCGCGAATGCTGACGGCGCAGCCGTAATCGAGGCACATGCTCGGCCGACGCCCATCGGGAAAGGGGTTGTAGACGAGATCAAACGCTGGACGAGCGCCGCCGCCCGCCACTAGATTCCCGTCCCAACGATTTTGGACGCCCAAGGGGGGGTAGATCCGGCGCGGCAACGTAAGAGATGCACGATGGTAAAGCTCTGTAAGAAACTCACCGAGTCCGACGCGTTTCAAAACTTCATTACGCTGGTGATCGTCTTCGCCGGCGTCCTGGTCGGCATGGAGACATATCCTGCCGTTCGCGAGCAGTACCACTCGATACTGCATGTCCTCGACCAGCTCATTCTCTGGACGTTCGTGGCGGAGATCATCCTCAAGATGCTCGCCCAAGGGAAGCGGCCTTGGCGCTACTTCCACGATGGATGGAACGTCTTTGACTTCATCATTGTCGCTGGCGCGTTCATGCCTTTTGCGGCGCAGTACGCCACGGTCTTGAGGCTCCTTCGCCTGCTGCGCGTGTTGAAACTCGTTCGCGCTCTGCCCCGACTTCAGATGCTCGTCGGCGCGCTCCTCAAGAGCATTCCCTCGATGGGATATGTGTCGATTCTACTCGTGATGCTCTTCTACGTGTACGCCGTCGCCAGCGTCTTCATGTGGGGCGACAACGACCCCGTTCACTTCGGCACACTCCAGATTTCCTTCGTGTCGCTCTTCCGCGCTGTGACGCTCGAGGACTGGACTGACCTGATGTACATCCAGATGTATGGCTGCGACAACTACGGCTACGGCGGGATGGAGGCGATGTGCACAGCACCCTCAGCGACCCCCGTGGGCGCAGCGCTCTTCTTCATCTCCTTCGTCCTGGTGGGCACGATGATCTTCTTGAACCTCTTCATCGGTGTCATCATCAGCGGTATGGATGAGGCTCAGCAGGAAGCCGAAGACCTGTCGGCGCTTGAGCGAGCGACACGTGATGGAAAGATGCGCCCCCTCCCTGAGGAGCTCTCGCTTCTCCATGAGCAGGTCAACGCGCTCCAAGAACAGATTGCACGCGTCTCGCGTGGGATTGCGTCGTCCACGGTCGCCAGTGAGATCCTCATTGCGCCTGGAAAGAATGCGGCTGCGGCGGCCGCCGACACAGAGGGTGAACCCGCATGACCTTAGCGACCGGCGTCATTGGCGTCTTGCACTTACCCCCCCTTCCTGGCGACCCACGTCGGGGAACATTCGCCGAAGCCCGAGCTGCCGCGCGACGCGATGCGACGGCCTACCGCGACGGTGGAGTGACGAGTCTCGTCGTGGAGAACTTTGGCTCAGCGCCTTTCGCGAAGGGTGATTCTGCGAGCCGACTCCCGCCTCATCAGGTCGCGCTGATGTCCGTCGTTGTCGCGGAACTCGTCGCGGACGGCTTCCTCATCGGCGTCAACTGTCTCCGCAACGACGCGATCTCCGCGCTGGGAATCGCCGCCGCGACTGGCGCTGCGTTTGTTCGCATCAACGTGCACACCGGCGCGTACGTCACGGACCAAGGTCTGATCCAGGGGGAAGCCGCGACGAGTCTGCGGTATCGCGCAGCGCTCAACGCAGCGCACGTGTCCATCACGGCGGATATACTCGTGAAGCACGCATCGCCCTTGGCACCTCTTAGCTACCCACAAGCCACCGAAGAAGCCTTCGACCGCGGTCTCGCGGACGCGGTCATCGTATCCGGCGAAGGGACTGGCAAGGCCGTCGATCTCGATGGGCTGGCTCAGGTACGAAGCGCAGCCGGAAGCCGACCTGTGTGGGTGGGCTCTGGCGTGAATGCAACAAACGCGAAATCCATTGCAGCGCTTGCGGACGCGGCCATCGTCGGCACAAGCGTCAAAGAAGCGGGGCTCGCTTCGCCGGTGAGCGCCAAGCGCGTCGAAGAGATCGTGGCGCTTTTCGTCAAAACCGACTAGGCGTCTGCCTATGCATCGCGCTTTGGTCTCTCTCATCGCTTTGGTCGCCCTCGGCTGTGGCGGTGCCACCGCACCACCTCCAAGTCCTGCGCGCCTCGCCGAGGTTCCCTCGCTCTCCGAGTCCGTCGAGCCCGCGGCGGAATCGATCACGATTCTTGGCACAGCAGATCTTCATGGCCACATGGAACGCCTGCCCCTTTTGGCCGGCTACATCGAAGCGGTCCGCGCGAGTGGACCGACGGTGCTCGTCGACGCTGGGGACATGTGGCAGGGAACGCTCGCTTCAAACCTCGGAGAAGGCGCCGCCGTCGTCGCTGCCTACGGAGCCCTTCGATACGACGCTGCCACTATTGGGAACCACGAGTTCGACTACGGACCAGTGGGGCCTTCGGCGACATGCATCGCGGACGGAGACGAGCCCCGAGGTGCTCTCCTCGCACGCACCGCGGAAGCAGAATTCGCTGTGCTGGCTGCAAACATTCGAGGAGCGGATGGCGCTCCCATCGCATGGCCGAACGTTCAGCCGAGCGTCATGTTTGAGCGCTCAGGCATTCAAATCGGCGTCCTTGGGCTCACCACGGCGGACACCCTCGGGACGACGATCGCGTCAAACGTCGCAGGCCTTGAAATCGAACCATTGGCGGACGCAACGCAGCGAGAAGCACAGACGCTTCGCGACGCTGGCGCACAGGTCGTCGTCGTCACCGCCCACGCCGGCGGAGAGTGCACCGAGTTCACAGATGCGACGGACCTCAGCTCCTGCGACAACGAGAGCGAGATTTTCGAGTTGGCGCGAGCCCTGCCGGTTGGTCTCGTGGACGTGATCGTGGCCGGTCATACCCACAAAGCGATCGCACATGAGGTCAACGGCGTAGCCATCATCTCTTCATGGGCCTTGGGCCGCGCATTTGGCCGCGTCGACCTGCGCTTGGACCATGGCCGCGTCGTGGAACGACACCTCCACCCGCCTACGGACCTTTGCGAGACACCTCCGTGCGAATACGGCGGCGGCACCGTGAGGGAAAGCGAAGCCATTCGCGAAGTCGTGGCCCCTGCCCTCGCGGCCGCGGCGGAACGTCTCGCGGAGCCGCTTGGGCCAACTCTCGACGAGCCGTTTCTCCGCTCCTACAGTTCCGAATCCTCCGC
The DNA here is from genome assembly GCA_047619315.1 of Polyangiales bacterium. Lineage (GTDB taxonomy): Bacteria > Myxococcota_A > Polyangia > Polyangiales > Houyiibacteriaceae > JBCCRV01. The sequence goes on along the minus strand of JBLHKB010000043.1, from coordinate 2,625 downwards.
CGGCAACCTGCTCACTGACGCGCTGAGCGCCCTCCGCCCAGATGCCGATGGAGCGCTCCTTAACGCGGGGGGGGTTCGCGCAAGTTTCCCAGCTGGACCTCTCACGTACGGCGCGCTCTACGAGGTGTTCCCATTCGACAACCTATTCGCGACTGTTCGGATACGTGCCGATCAGCTTGCCTCGGTCATTGCCAGCAACGCTGGTTCAAGCGGTGGAACCCTCATTCTTGGGAAGCTTCGAGCCCGCGTTCAGTGTGGACGACAAGGAATGAACGTGCGGATTCTTGATTCGCGAGGACGCCCTATCCCGAATGGGCGTGTTCTCACCATCACAACAAGCGACTACCTGGCCACCACGAGTGTGTTCTCATCGCTGCCTGGCGTGGAGGTCAACGTGGAGACGAACGGCCCCTTGATGCGCGAAGGCATCGCTAACTGGTTTCGAGCACAAGAGTCAGCATCGCTTTCTCCCACGCAGTACCTCGACGAAGATTCGCCGCGCATCTCGATCCCGGGGCCTCGCCCGTTTCGCTGCGCTCGCTGATGGGCGTCGAACCTCGCTATCATGCGGAAGCCTACCTTCCACGCCATGCATTCGATCCGCACGACCGAGCTCGCGCTGCGGACCTTTGGAGGGCGTTCCAAGAACTCGCGGTGGGTGCATCGACGGTAAATGGCTGGCCCCCGGCACGCTATCGCGAAGAGCGGTGCGCGTTCGTGATGCGAAGCATGAGCGTCCTGCATCACAAAACCGCCCCGTACGGCGAACGCTACACAGGCGAGACATGGGTACGGCGGATGCGTCGCGGCACCCTGAGTACTCGCGAAGTGCGGCTGCTCGTTGATGTCCAAGGAGCGGCTGTTCCACTCGCTTCGGGAACGCAGGAGTGGGTTCACGTCGACGGGGCCATGAAACCTGTTCGCGGGACGCCCGCCCTCATCGCCGCGTTTCCTCCCCTGGAAAGTGACACCGTCGAACTTCCCAAATGGACTCCCATGGGCCACCCCAAGGAAGAGTTCACGTTCGAATTCGATGTTTGGAATACGTGGATGGACCCTCTTGGCCACGTGAACCATCCCCAGTATCTCGACTTCGCCGAGGAAGGACTCATGCGTATACTTCGAGGGCGGGGAATTGATGTCCAGGAACTGGTGCCCGAAGCGGAGAGCCTTACGTTTCTCCGAGGGCTCGTCGCCGGCGAGCGAGCACGCGTGCGGACATCGCTTCTCGGAACCAGCGAAACAACCGGTCTGGTGAGCGAACACGTCATCGAAAGAGCCGACGGGGTGATCTGTGCCCGCGCGATCCTGCATCGGAGCCATCGGCACATCGACCTTCACCCCGGTAGCCGAATCTAGCGAAGAGCCTTATGCTCAGCTCGATGACCACCGAAAGCGCCTACCCCACCTACAACGATTTTGTACGCGCTTCCATTCAGCGTTGCTGGGAACGAAAGTCATCGTCGAGAGCAACGTTCTTGGCGCTTATGCTGGCCTCCCGCCATTCATGGGCGGTCGCACTCGACAAGACTGTCAGCCTTGAATCCGGCAAAAAGCTCCTGACCGGCGCCGCCGGCGCCGCCGCCGTCGCTATGTTGGTCCGTGCATTCTTAGGTGGGCCCATCGGACTTCTGCTGACCGGCGCGTCCGTCGCGTCACTACTCGCCGTGTACGGCAAGAATCACAGGCTCATCGGACGAAAGATCATTCGCTACCGTGAGCTCATTCGAGAGTATCGGCCGCGCTACGAGAGCGTGCGAAATGGTCTAAGCCCCGTCTCTGATCAGGACCTCATGCTGGATGGTCTTATGAAGCGCTTCCTCGACGAGCTCGACGCTGACCTTCCTGGGCCTGAAGCACAGGCCGACGCTCCGATCACCAGCGGATTCGCCGATCACGTGCGAAAGCAAAACGAAAAGACCGAGTAGCGTTCTTCTCGGTCCGGGGACTAAACTGGAACGTCATCCAGGTCGTCATCGGGAAGTGACGACATCGTCGGGCGAATCTTTGTCGGACGCTGACGGACAGGTCGCACAATAAACGGTCGCTCCGCGCGTACCCGATCGTGCGCTTCTTTCTCCGCGGCCTTTGCACGCTTGAGGAGCATCGACTGAGAACGACGGAGTTCATCGCCGTCTTCAGGAATAACGCGGACGTACGAGCCATCCCTCTGAAGCTCATTGGCTTTGCAGTTGTCCGAGAGGCCGAGGCCAAATAGCTCGTCGAGCAGACGCGTCCGTCCCACTTCGTCAACGATGGGAAACATGACCTCGACGCGGCGATGAAAATTGCGCGACATCCAGTCAGCGCTCGCTCCAAACAGAAGCTGTCGGCCACCTGACTCGAAGAAGAAGACTCGGCTGTGCTCCAGGAACCGGTCAACGATGCTGCGAACACGAATGTTCTCACTCACGCCGGGAACGCCTGGTCTCAAACAGCAGATGCCGCGAACGATGAGATCGATCTCGACGCCTGCTTGAGACGCACGATAGAGCGCGCGAATGACGTCGACTTCTTGCAGCGAGTTCATCTTTGCGAAGATGCGCGCTGGCTTGCCGGCGCGAGCGTACGCCGCCTCGCGTTCGATCATTCCTAGCACCGACTCGTGCAAGCCAAGGGGTGCCG
>JBLHKB010000042.1:0-22726 GCA_047619315.1 Polyangiales bacterium | reverse complement strand
TCTTGAGCGTGCCGCGACAATGCGGCATCGCGGAGATAGAGAGAGCCCCAACGAAAAAACCGAACTCCTAAGAGTTCGGTTTTTCCATTTTTCTCTACGCGGTGGAGCGACGGGGGATCGAACCCCGGACCTTCGCACTGCCAGTGCGACGCTCTCCCAGCTGAGCTACCGCCCCGTGAAGAATCGGATATTTGGACGATTCGTCCGCCCTTGTCAACCCGCCAACTGCAGTCCGTTTTATATTTTGGGGACTTTTCGAAAGTCGTCGGTCCTGCACCTTCAAACTAGAGTTCGTGAGGCATTCGGTCCCGTGGGCTCTGAAAGAAATGCATGGGGGAGTAGCGCAGAAAGTTCGAAACTCGAGAGGTATAGAGCATGGCGTAATGCTCCGCCTGGTGTCCAAAGCTCGACTGCTCACCACCAGCCTTGAAGAGAGAGCCCCAAAAGGGGTGAAAGCGCTGAGAGACACCCCGATCGAGTTCATCGTACTCTCGCTCGGTGGCACGAAGACGGGTGCGCAGTCGGTCCGCCGCGCGCTTGTGCCGCACTCGCTCCGCCTCGTACGCCGGCGTCAAACCCACCTGGTCCTTCTTCTTTTGGAGGCTGCGGACGATCCCCTGATGCTGGCGAAGATCATCCGTAAGCTGGGAGCGAATTTCATCAAGGGTGTCGAGGCGTTCCAGGGAGTGCACCACATCAGCATGTGCATCTAGCTCCGCCGTCATCTCTTGGACCACGAGCGCCGTTCGCCACGCGGAACTCTTGTTCGCGCGAAGCACGTCTCCAAAGATGTGGTCGCCAACGTAGAGAACTCGATCCGCCGTGGTCCCCAAGGCCTCCATGAGTGTCGCCTGGTTCCCGCCGGCGTAGATCTTTCCTCGCTCAAGCTTCGTGGTCTCGCGCCAATCGTCGTGGTCGTGCACCTCGAAGAAGGGACGCTCTTCGTTGAAGAACACCGGCTTCTTGCTGGCCGTGACAACGAGGTCAAAGTAGCTGCGCCACGACGTATATGGATGAAGCTCCCCGTCCAGCAAGAACTCCATCATCCGCTCGGTGTACTCCGGGTAAGAATTCGTGAGGACGAAGAGTCGCTTCCCGGAGCTTCTTAGGTGATGCAACGTTCGCGCGAGCTCTGGGTCGCGGCAAACATAGCGAGCGTGGTCGGACATGATGTGGCTGAGAATCGAACCGTCCTGGTGCGATTGATCGATGCACTCGCGCACGTCACCAAAGAGCCCGTCATAGTCCACTTCGCCGCGCTCTTCTTCGAGGCACTCAATCGCGGCGGCGTACACCGCGACTTCTGAGAGCCCATAGAGTGTGTCGACCCAATGGTAACGATTGCTTGCCGGCCGCAATCGACGTGTGTGATAGGTCAAACGCCGCTCTTCGAGGCTCAGCTCGTGAAGACCGTGGTACGCGCGCTTCACATATTTGTAACGATCCATCTTCAGGATGTTGCCGAGCTTCCGATCGACGAGGAGCCCGCGAATCGGAAAGTCCGTTCGATAGCGCATATCCCGAAGGTGCTTCGGGTACCCACGCGCGACGAGCTTGTCGATGGTCGCGTCAATGCTGAGGCGGTCCATCTCACTCTGGCGGTACACCGCGAGGGTGTAGTCCATATCGAACCCGACCCAGTCGATGTGGTCCATTCGAACGCTGCGGTTGGAATAGACACGCTCGTCCGGTCCTGGCGGGCCGAGCGCCATTTGAGCGATCTCAGGCAGAGGTAGCGATAGCTGCATACAACCAGAGTGTACCGAAACAGCGGCACTGCGCGCGAAGGATTCTCGCTTCTTTAGGTGCGCCGAAGGTGACGTCGCTCGGCCAACACCACAGCGATCACAGCACGCACTCCGCGCTCATCCAGACCGAGCAGCGCGGAAGCGTCATCCGCGAGTCGATTGAGGCCCAATATAAGCAATCCGGAACCTTGGAGTGGGAACTCAACTCGGCCCGTGTGTACAGCGCGCAGTAGCGCTTCCAGATCGGAATCCGGGACATGAGACAGCCCACGAAGTGCTCCCGCAAGACTCATCGACGGCGGCGTTCAGGACGCGCAAGTCCGTCGCCACCTTCGGCGGAATCCCATGGGTCGACGATGTCTGTCCCATCACGCCCAGACTGCGACCAAGGATCGAGAACCTCGGAGTAGCGAGTCACGCTCGCACCAGCAACGCGCCCAACGCTCCGCCGACGCCGACGCCGACGTGGCTCCTCTGCCGTGTCCCAGGGGTTCACGACCGAATGTGACGTGGCACGGTTCGCCGCGGCTGGACTCTCGTCCCAAGGGTTCAGCACTTCCGTCGCTGCGCGCCGTGCCGGGGCCTCGCGTCTGGCCGACGCCGATGCTCGCACGATGAGGCACGCTTTTCGGACGACCCACTGGAGCGGGTTTGCCGATGGCGCAGCAGAGTCGCGGACGACGACTCGACCATCGAGGGTGCGGAGCCGAAAGCGCGTCTGTTCCCCAGCTCCGCGGTACACGATGGCCAGCGTTGCGATGGGTCCGGCTGGGGCGTCTGCCGCCCCCATGGCTCCCACGCCGCTTTCACGCATCCGCTCGCGGACCCGCTGAGAGGTCACCGTAGAGTCACTCGACTCCACGAAGACGACGACGGGCGTGTCGGCATGTACTTTCGCACCAGAGAACACGCCGAGCGTGACCATGGCTGCTGTTAGAAATACGCGCATCGCGCCTGAAGTGTCGCAACCCGTCCGGCGCTGGTCAACGCCGACTTACGCAGAGGAAGCGGCTTCCAGTGACTTCAGGCGTCTTCCACCACTCCCGCCGCCATGACCGTTGTGGAAATCCGTCCGCGTTCGGGCCGAAACAAGCGTTGGCTTACGAAAGCAGAGCACGATGGGTTCCCGAAGAATCTCACGCCTAGTCGAGTGGCGTCGCTGTCTCGAAGAATATGGCGGGTCTAGCGGCCCTAGAGCAACGGCGCGAATGGGTCTCCATCGCTCTCGAGAAGAGCGCCTAGGTTCTCAGCGCCTCTTACGTCGCTGAGCTCCAGCGTGCCGATGCCGAACTCATGCTTCGTTGCGACCATGGCGCCCGTCGAGAGCTCCACCCAATCAGTCCAGCTACAACCCACGCCGCCGATCGGAATGATGCTCACCCACATCTGCCAATATGTGGGGCGACCAGCGTCGTCCGTGGTGATCGCGTACGCGTCACCGGGCGTTCGACCACCGCTTGAGAACTCCATGAGCAGCGCACTGCCGCGCTCGGTCTCAATGAGCGAACGCGAAACGCCGGCGTCAAAGAACTTCGAGAAAGGGTTCAGCCAATAGGAGTCATTGATGAAACGCGCATGGGCATGGTCAAGTGCTTCGCGCGCTTCGTCACCACGGAGACGGCTTCCATTTTGGAAGGCGACTCCGCTCGCGTCGCCCCGAAGAAGAACCTCAAAATCATCCCAGCGGACACGAGAGAAATGTCGCTCGCGGTCCCACAAGTGGTGAAGCGAGTCCCTAAACGTCCACTCCACTGCGCCGGTTCGAGCCCACGCCTCTTGGCCGGTGGCAGCTTCAATCCGCCGAGCGAGCTCGTCCCCAGCCCCTGCTTCGTTCACGCCTCCGTTAGGGCGCGCTTCGTTAAGGATAAAGCCGGTCGCGACGAGGGCCAAAACAAGTACGGCGAGCACACCGAAAAACCATCCTGCGATCCGACGCCATCGAGAACGTTTGGCCATGGGAACGACTGTGGGGCTCGGCGCTCTCGCGAACAAGTGCTCGTTTTCATCTCGATCTACGTGGGAAAGAAATGGTACGAGAACGCATGAAGACTTCACTCGTTATTGGCGCCAATCGAGGCATCGGGTTTGAGATCGCGAAGCAGCTTCGGGAGAAGCGACACAACGTTATCGCGACGTATCGACAAAGCGCGGGGGCACTGACGGAACTCGACGTGGAAGCCGTTGGCGGCGTCGACATCGCCGACGACAAAGGCGTCAAACATCTGGTTCAAGCGCTCAAAGGCCGTGAGCTTAACAACGTGTTCATCGTCTCCGGCATCTTGCGCCGCGACAGCCTTGAAGAGCCTGCCTACGACGACGTGCTTGCACAGCTCGTCGTGAACGCCGTGGGTCCTCTTCGCGCGGCTGAGGCGCTCTTCCCACAAATCCCTGAAGGCGGGCGCCTCGGGATCTTGACGAGCCGTATGGGTTCCATCGCCGACAACACAAGTGGCGGCATGTACGGCTATCGGATGAGCAAAGCCGCAGTCAATGCGGCCGGCGTTTCCCTGGCCCAAGACCTTCGTGGCAAAGGCATCGCTGTCGGGCTTTTTCATCCCGGCTACGTGCGGACAGAGATGACCGGCGGCAACGGTCACATCGACGCCGACGAATCAGCCCGGCTGCTCATCGAGCGCCTCGAAGGACTGACACTTGAGAACAGCGGTTCGTTCTGGCACGCAAACGGCGAGGAGCTGCCCTGGTAGGGCCCTGGTAGGGCCCTGGTAGGGCGATAGTCAGGGCGAAGGATTCGACGCGACGATGAAGGCGGCCACGTCTGTGTCGCGTTCTACAATCATCAACTCGCGATGACGCCCGGACATCCTAGCCACTGCGTTTGCTTCGGGTAGCACCCACCAAGAGCGAAGCGCGCCGCTCGAATCTCGTGGGCCGAGGTGCGCATGTTCATGGCCGAGATGAAGGTCTTCAATCTCGAGCCCGCAGCTTCTAAGAAAGCCCTCGAAGCGCAAGGGTGGCATCACGATCTTGGCGAAGTACTGCCAGCTCTCCGCGCTTCCATCGAGCTGGTCGTGAAGTTGAATGGTCCCTGGCGGCACCGCACAACCGCCAAAGTCTCGAACTCGCTCCCGCGGCCCACCGCTTGGCGTGCCGGCGCACGCGAGCAAGCCAAGAAGTGCGAGTGTGCGAAGTACTTTCACGTCTCCAGCGGGGCCAACTCGTCGCCGCCGAGAATGAAGAACGCTTCGCCGTAGGTCTTGAGCAAATCCAAGGCGAGGTCCATATCTTCGCGCGTGTGACCACGGGTGATGTTCAAACGAAGTCGCTCTTCGCCCTTCTTCACGCCGGGGTAAGTGATCGGAACCGTCATAACGCCGCTCTCGTACATCGCCACGTGGGTGAAGAGCGCCTTGCGCTCCTCGTTACACATAACGGGCATGATGTGCGTGTTGCTCAGACCAAGGTCGAAGCCGATGTCGAGGAGCGCCTTGCGCATATAGTCGGACTTCTCGTGAAGCTCCGCCACCAGCTGTTCGCCGTGGTCTTCGAGCATGTCGAGAATCGTCGCCGCCGCCGCCACGATAGGCACCGGTAGACTGGCGCTGAAGAGGAAGCTCCGCGCGAAGTGCTTGATGTGGTCCACGGTGTCCGCGTCGCCGAGGAGAATCCCGCCGATGCCGCCAAAGGTCTTGCTGAACGTCGAGACGATGATGGGCACGCGACCCATGAGGTTGTACTTCTCCACGATTCCGCGGCCCCCCTTGCCGAGGGTGCCTGTGCCGTGGGCGTCATCACAGAGGAGCACCGCGCGTTCATCTTCTTCAACGGCCTCCACAATCTCGAGGATCTTCGCTTCGTCTCCATCGAGGCTGTAGATGCCCTCCACGATCACGAGGGCGTTCTTGCGCTCACGCGTTCGTAAACAACGACGCAAGGAACGGGCGCTGTTGTGATTAAAGAATCGAACCTCAGGGCCGTTACGGGGTGTCCCGGCGGCGAGGAAGGTGCCATCGAGAATGCAGGCGTGGCTCAGGTTGTCCAGGATGATGGTGGTGTCTTTGTCCGCCAAGGACATGATCGTTCCAACCATGGCTTGGTAGCCTGTCGTGAACGTCAAGCAGCTCTCGTAGCCAAACCAGTTCGCCAGCCGCTCTTCGAGTTCTACGTGCGCTGTCGTCGTCGCCTGAACGCGCGATGAGCTCAGCCCACAGCTGTAAAGGTCGACGGCCTTCTTGCTGGCCTCTTTGACCTTGGGGTGCGTGGTGAGTCCCAAGTAGTCGTTCGACGAGAAATTGACGATGGGTCGCCCGTCGATGGTGCTGTGGAGACCGCCGCTCTCGAACTGCTTGAAGAAGGGGTAGACCTGCTGCTCTTTGGCCAAGCGAATTCGCTCAAGAGCAACGTTTGCTTTTTCTTGTACCCAGTTCATCGCGTTCCGTTCTGTCGAAGAATAACGGCACTTGCGTTGCCGTAATAACCAAGTGTCGTCACGACGACGTGTCGTGCAGGCGAAGCGCCGTTCATTCGGTGCTGCATCCCACCGTTCATCGCCGTGAGCGCCGAGGCCACACCGAACGCGCCAGACGCGCCGAAGGTCTCGCCGATCCAGCTTTTGGGTCGTAGGGCCACACACTCCAAAAGACCAAGGTCGCCGAGGGCGCTCTTTTCAGCGTCGTCAAACGTGGACAGACCGCTTTCAGAACAAACAACCAAGTCGATATCGCAGGTCTCTAGGTGAGCGTCGGCGAGCGCCAATCGGATGGCGTCCGCCAAAGCCCGCGCGCTTCCGTGCACCAGGAGCGCATCGGACTCTGGTGGGTCGAACGCGGAGCCATAGCCAACCACTTCGCCCAGGATCTTTGCGCCGCGCGCTTCGGCGTCCGCAAGGCGTTCGGCAACAAAAAACGCTGCGCCCTCGCCCACAGCGAGGCCACCCTGCTCCATGAGCCCAAGCTTCTTGAGCGCCAGCATCAGGGGTTCACTCGCGACTTCGCCGCCGCCGACCACAAAGGCGTTGCCGCGCTGATGGCGAAGCTGCGTATCCGCAACCAAGAACGCGTCGAGGGCGCCACAGTTGCCATCCACAACGGTTGTGTTCGGCGCAGCGAGCTTCTCCCAGATACTCACGTAGCCCGCGGCGGCGTTGATGACGGTGTTTGGAAAGCGCTGCGGGTTGATGTAGCGCGGGTCTTCAAGCTCAGCGACACGGTTGAGTTCTGCGATGGCGTCGAGACTTCCGTAGGCCGTTGCCGAGCAAACGCCGACGTCGTACGTGCCGAGATTTTCGTGCAAGAAATCGCCGTCGCGTTTCACACCTGCGTCGAGGAGCGCGCTACTTGCGGCGGCGATGAGAAACTTCGTCAGACGGTCGAAAGTCCGATGGCCCTTGGCGCCAAGATGCGCGGCGGGGTCCCAGTTCCAAACCTCCGCGACGCGGCGGCCAGGAGCCACCTCGGAGGCCGGAGAAAAAGCCACCGTCGCCAAGTCGGCGTCCGAGCGAAGAGCGTTCTCCCAGGCGATTCTGCCCACACCCAGGGTGCTGACGACGCTATATCCGGTGAGTGCGAGCTTCATGAAGCGCCACCTTTAGGCAGGCCCGTGCCTTCAGGGAGAACACCTGGCTGCGCGAGACAGAGCACCGCGTCATAGCCGCCAAACGCGAGTGAGTTGTTGAGCAGCACTTTTACGTCGCGCGTCGTTGCGGTGTTGGCGACGATGGAAAGAGTGGCTGCACCCGGGTCACGCGTCTCGTGGTTAATCGTCGGAGGGATCACACCATCGCCCAGCGTGAGCACGCAGCTCACGGCTTCGATGGCGCTCGCGGCACCCATGCAGTGGCCGATCATTCCCTTGAGGCTGGTGATGCTGGGAGACAAACCCGCGAAGAGCTCCGTCAGCACCTTGGCTTCGATCTCGTCGTTCGCCGTCGTGCCCGTTCCGTGCGCGTTGATGTAATCCACCTGAGCCAATTCAATGCCCGAATCTCGAATGGCGCGGCGCATCGCATGACGCGAACCGATGCCTTCGGGATGCGGCCGTGTGATGTGATGGGCGTCGCAAGCAAGCCCCAGAGCGCCCACTTCCGCGAGGGGTGTGCCACCACGCGCGACGAGGGACTCCTCGGACTCGAGTACGAAGATTGCGGCGCCTTCGCCCACGAGGAGGCCCTTGCGGTTCGCATCGAAAGGCTGACACCGCTCTGGTGCCATCGCGCCCAGGCGCGCGAAGCCTGCGTACTGAAGTTTCTCGATGACCTCCGATGCACCACAGAGCGCTCGATCGGCACGGCCTGCGCGAATCTGGTCGGCTGCGTAGCCGATCGCGTAGTTCCCAGCAGCGCAGGCGGCGGGCAGAGTCTTGACCATCCCGCGGGCCCCGATCGCCCTCGCCACGTGAATGGGCAAAAGAGTCGTCCCGTAGCGCGGAAGAGCCGCGGGCTGAACCGCCTCTTCGCCGCTGTGAATGCGAGTGTTTTCGAGGTCACCGAGGAGGTTTGCCTCTCCCATGGTGGTGCCGAGGATGACGGCGGTGCGCGGCCCAACGAGTTCCGCTGCTGCTCCGGAGTCCTCCACAGCCATTCGAGCGGCAGCCACAGCCATCGCCGAACAGCGCCCCATTCGACGAGCTTCCGCCGCCGTCAGATGTTCACGCGGGTGGAAGTTGCTGATTTCACAAGCAATATTGCGTTCGAGCTTCGACGCGTCGAAGAGCGTGACCGGGGCCGCGGCGCTTCGGCCTTCGGCGAGAGCGCGCCCAAAATCTGCCTTCCCGAAGCCGAGGGAGCTTACCACTCCGACTCCTGTGACAAATACGCGCATCGCGCTCGTATACGGGGTGTATTTCGGCCCGGCAAGGCGTGAGCCTAAAACCTACCACGCGGCCGGTTTTCTAGTAATTGCGAATGCTTGACCGCTTTTGATGAAAGCCGTACGCCCGGGGTCGAGATGCCGCTCCCCTCCGAAAGCGCCCAGACCCTTGTCGAGGCGATGCACGACCTCCGGACCGGCGAAGGACGAGGCTTTCATTTTGTCGGCCGCGACCGCGAGGAGCGCTTCTTTGCCTACGAGGATCTCCTCGCCGAAGCGAAACGACGGGCAGGCTTTCTCGCAGGCCTCGGTCTGACCCAGGGCGACCGCGCGGCCATCGTCGTGGGTGAGCCCCACGAGTTTGTCCTCACGTTTCTGGGCTGTGTCGTCGCCGGCGTCATTCCCGCTCCGATTTTTCCCCGCGCGAGTTTCAAGAACGCCGAAAGCTACATCGAAACCCTCGCCCACATCATGGGCACCGCAGGCGCGAAGGTCGCGTTTTGTATGGAGGGCAACCGTGACATCGTCGAACAAGCCGCGGACCGCGTAAAAGACCTCAAGCTTGTGGGTGTCGAAGCCGCCTTCGAGGGAGAAGCCCCCCCCGCTCCAGATGTCACTATCGGTCCGGATGATCTCTGCTTTCTTCAGTTCACGAGCGGCAGCACGTCCAAGCCCAAAGGGGTCATGGTCACGCACGCGAACCTCGTAGCGAACGCACGTGCGTTTCTCGGCCCCGCCGGACTCGACCGAACCGACGATGACCTCGGCGTCACGTGGCTCCCCCTCTTTCACGACATGGGTCTCATCGGCTTCGTGCTCGGGACCCTAGTGTGCGACATCCCGGTCATCATCCTTCCAACCGAGACGTTCGCGCGCTCGCCGGGGCTTTGGCTTCAGACCATCAGCGACCGCCGCGGCACCATTACCTTCGCGCCGAACTTCGCGTATCAGCTCGTCACGCGGCGCATCAAAGATCGTCAACTCGCTGAACTCGACCTCTCCTGTCTGCGCATCGCTGGCTGCGGAGCTGAGCCCATTCGGGCTCGTACACTCCAGGCCTTCGCCGCTCGATTTGGTCCTGCAAAGTTTGATGAAAGGGCCTTCTTGCCCAGCTACGGCATGGCCGAAGCGACGCTGGCTATTACGTTTCACCCGCGGAGCGACGCCATCGTCGTGGACCGCATTGACCCCGAGGCGATGAAGGCCGGTCGCGCTGAAGCGACGGACAAAGACGACGCCCTTGAAGTCATCAGCTGCGGCGTTGGTTTTCCAGGCCATGAAGTTCGCGTCGTCGATGACGAGGGCAAGGCTCTGCCCGAGCGCCGCGTCGGCCAAGTGGTCGCACGCGGACCGAGCATCACCGCGGGCTACTTTGAAAACCCTGAGGCGAGCGCCGAAGGCTGGAAAGATGGCTGGCTGCAAACCGGGGACCTCGGCTACTTCGCCGAAGGTAGCCTGTACATCTGCGGCCGCATCAAAGACCTCATCATCATTCGCGGCTCCAACCATTACCCACAAGATATCGAGTGGGCCATTGGCGACCTTGAAGGGGTGCGCCGCGGGAACGTTTGCGCATTCAGCGTGATGAAAGACGGCACCGAAGAGCTCATCGTCTCCGCGGAGGCCGGTCGCGCCGACGCAGAACGACTGCGGGAAGAGATTCCCCGAGTGGTCCGTCAAAGCTTTGGGCTCGTACCTGCCGATGTTGTTCTCACCCGCGTGGGAACACTTCCGAAGACGAGCAGTGGAAAAACACAACGGCGCAAAACGCGTGCAATGTACGAAAACGGTGAATTAGGTGGCCATGCGTGAGGAACGAACAATGGAAGAGCTAAAGGCAAAACTCCGCGAGATCGTGGCTGAGGTCGCTGAGATCGACGAGGTGCCGGACACGACTCCGTTCCAGGAGCTCGGTATCGACAGCATGATGGCGATCGAGATCGTCGCGGACGTGGAGCGCACCTTCAAGCTCTCCATTCCCGAGGACGAGCTTCAGGACCTCACGGATCTGAACGCGGTCTTCGAGAAGGTTCGCGCCAAGCTCGAAGAAGCGGACGCCGCGGAATAGCCTCGGGTGAAGCGCGATTCCCTCGCCCGTTCTAGCGAAATCGCGCCTCCGGCGCGCTCGGGCTTTCTGCACGCCTTTAGGCCCCGTTATCACGAGACGGACCAGAGCGGAATCGTTCACCACTCGGTCTACCTGAAGTGGTTCGAGGATGCGCGGGTTGCGCTGTTTCGAGCGCGCGGGATGAACTTCGGCGAACTGGAACGCGTGGACCGCGTGGGCATGGCAGTGCATCACGCGGACGTTCGGTACAAGTTGCCGGCGCGTTTCGATGATGAAATCGAGGCGGAGGTTTGGCTCGGCGAAGTAAAGAGAGCGACGCTCCGCTTTGACTACCGCCTATGGCGCGGCGAAGAACTGCTCTCGGAAGCCAAGATTAGCATCGCGTGCATTCATTTGGACCGGATGCGGGCCATCCGAGTGCCGGACGCGGTGCGTCGCTGCTGCATCTGAGTTATGGTCGCGCCATGAGTCAGCATCCTTTTCAGGGCGTCACCTTCGACGATGTCATCTCGTACGACACGCGCACGCACAACGTCGTCATGCAGCACGGGAGCATGCCAAAACGCGAAGACCTGGAAGGCTGGGAGTTTCGCGGTTTCAACCCACCTGGCTTTGCCAAGCTCTTAGGCTTTCAGAAGTTCATGAAGGGCTTCTTCGTCGATGGCGGAACCCTCGCGGGCTACAACCTCTTCGTCGAGAACGCCCGCGCCGGTGCAAGCGCTCCATGGCGGCCCAAAGGTGGCGACACGTCCAAGCGGCATGGCTACTACGACGCTCTCCCCGTGAAGCCCGGCTCGACCTACGACGAGTATGACCACGCGCTGCTGCTCGACTACGGCTCAGGCCGCAACAGTCCCGCCAACCCCGAGTCGCGCATTCGCGACTATCTCGTGCAGGTCGACCCGCAGAACCCGGACCTGTTTCTGGGCAAAGCTTACCTCGACCTCGGTCTGACCTCCGTCTTCTCGAACTTCTTTGTCCTCGAACGACTCCGCCCGGCGCCTCAGCACTGATGATTCCCCGCTGGCCGCAAGACCGAGGTTCCGTCCTCGCCTTCGTGCGAACCCTCGCCGAGACGGCAAAGGTCAGTGCGCCCATTCTCGTCGACCGCGCGCGTGGAAAGCTCAAACGCGAAGGCGTCGATCGACGAATCAAGCGGTGGGCCAAGAACACCGTTCGAATCTCCGGCGTCGACCTCGAAATCAGTGGTCTTGAGCACATCGACCCGCGACGAACCTATGTCGTCATGTCGAACCATCAATCGAACTACGACATCGTCGCCATCTACCATGCGTTCCCGTCCACGCTTCGCATGGTCGCGAAGCAAGAGATGCGAAAGCTGCCGTTAATGGGTTCTGCCATGGAAGCAGCGGAGTTCATCTTTGTGGACCGCAGCAACAACACGGCTGCTCGTCGGGCGCTCGACTCGGCCAAGGAGCGCATCCACAGCGGCGTCAACGTGTGGATCGCACCAGAGGGCACACGAAGCGAAAGCGGCGAAGTCGGCCCTTTTAAGAAGGGCGGCTTCATGTTGGCGATCTCAGCCGGCGTAGCGATCTTGCCGTGCACCGTCGATGGAACAAGAGACGTTATGCCAATCAAAGCGGCGAGCATTCATCTTGGCAAGAAGGCGAAGATTCAGTTCCATCCACCGATAGAGACCTCCGACTATGGGCTCGATGGGCGCGACCGGCTCATGGAAGACGTACGAGCGTCGATACTGTCTGGTTTCTAGAAGGATGAGCGCGGTCAAAAGCGGTCCACTTTAAAAGAACTTTGGGGTCCGTAGGGCGTCATAGCTCCATGACCCAGCCTTCCCGCCGCCGCCGTCGTATTCTTCAAGGCCTCTCCGCCGTCTCCGTAGCGAGCGCCCTTCCAGCTTTTGCCTTCACCTCGCGTGGAGCAGCGCAGTTCGAACAGTTCGAACATGAAGCACTAAAGCCGCGCGTGGAGTTGCTCTCTCAACGCGGCGCGCAGCTGGAACTGGCGTTTCACGTACAGAGCGCCACCGCACAGCGCGTGATGCGCGTCTATCAGATCATTGCCTCGTTTGTAGAGTACGAGGATGGGCGGACGCAAAACCTCGTCGCTCGACTTCCACAGCCGGAGGGATCCTTCATCGTACGGCGCTTACCACCGCCCACGCCCAACATCATGGTGAGCGCAGGTGGCGAAGTCGAACTCGGGCAGTTCGCTGCGACGCTGGAAAGCACACGCGGCCGGCGCGCGATGGCTCACTTTCGCATTCGGGTGGGCCCACAAATCCTACAGCCCGCAGCGATCGCGGTGAGCGCTTGATGCACAAGCGCGGCTGGCTCGCGTCAACACTCATCCGCCAAGCGAGCCGTTGATGCGACACCCGCCACTTTCACCGTCTCGTTTTTCTCCAGAGAAGGACATGCACATCCGGACGCCTTCGCTCCGAGCTCGCTCTCCGCACGCAGCGCCGGCCAAAGCACCTGTCGAGATGAGTATCGCGGGCAAGCGCTTCATCCTGCCAGACGGACTATGATGGCGTAGGCTGCATTGTCGTGAGCACGCATCACCGAAGCGCGGATGAACTCCTCATGTTTGTTTTCGCGAGCCCCATGCAGGAGCTGCCAGATACCGATGGCCGCTACCTCGGCGAGCACATCGCGAGCGCGTACGACACGCGTGATGACGCACGGCTGACATTTCGCGACCCGCGCGACCAAACCGGACTCGTCGCGAACATTGGAGCCCTTCATCAGGTCACAAGCGCTTGGGCCACCGTGCTGCACCTCCTCTCCCCGGGACCGACCTCGCAACATCCGCCAAGTTCGCGCCTGCTGCAGATGCTCGACGCGACACGCACTCCGGTGGCGCTCATCGCAAGTCGCTGGCTTGAAGGGAAACCAATCCCCCCGGCGCTCGCCGCTGCATATAAGGCGTCTATCGGCTACGGGCAGATCTTGCGGACGTGGCTCTTGCGCGGCGTTCCCACCGAGCCCCCGGACCTGCATCCGTTCTTGGCCTTCGTCGACGCCGAGGGGTGGCTCATTGGAAAGGACTACGTCTGCCCAGGGTCGCGCCGCGCCATCGCCGAGGCGTGGACCGTCCTGTGTGGCGACCCGCCAAACGACTTTGTCGAAGAGCCGCCAAGGTTTCTTGTCGAAGCGCAAGATGCGACGCCCCTTAGAGATGCGCTGGCATCATTCGAAGGACTCTTGTTCGCGCTCTACAGCCACGAGCGCGCGCTCGAATCACTGCCAAGCAAGCCGCTAGCGGGAGTCGTGTTGCAGCTCGCAGGCTATGTTTCGGACTACAGGCCCATGGATGCGACGCGTCTCGCAGCAGATCCGCGCGTCGCTGACTTCGTCGTGGAGCTCGGAGAGAAGGACGACGGACGCGCCCTCTTCGCGCGCTACGCGAGTGAGGTGTTGCGGCCCGTCCTTGGACACGACGAACCCGTGAGCCGAGCACTCTTCGAGCGGCTGTTCAGCCACTAAGGCGTGACGATACTTGCGCTTCGAATGTAGTCGAGGTTCGGGAACTGGCTGCGCAGATATTCGTTTCCGCGAGACTGGATCAAAGACTGACTTGGACCGCGACCACCGGGGGCGCCCTCGCCGTAGCCACCGTGGATTTGATTGACGACGGCCATGTTGCGAACGCGTCCGAAGGGAGCAAAGCCCATGGGGTCGAGACGCGCGTTGTTGCCGAAGTTAACGAAGAACTGCTGAACGCGGCTGTCGACGCCACTCGTGGCGAAACTCACCATGCCTTGCGTGTTGCTCTGCGTCGGCGTGTCGTCTTGAATCGTCGCGTCGCGCCACGCTCGATTGACCGCGGGATCTCCGTTGAGGCCGACCTGGGCCATGAAGCCAGGAATGACGCGGAAGAACGCGATGTTGTCGAAGTAGCCGATTCGCACAAGGTTGTAGAAACGGTCGGCGCCGATGGGTGCCCAGCTTCGCGTGACATCGATGAGCACCTCGCCCTTCGTGGTGTCGAAACGAACGGTGTACTGCGCCGGCGCAGTTTCCGTCGCGAGGGAGGGATTTAGAAGAGCTGGATTAGCGGGCCCTGCGGGTGGTTGGACCACCTCGTTTGCTTGAGCGACGGGCTGGGAAGGCGGCTCAGCTTGCTGCTGAGGAGGAATCGTGACCTCTTCAACGGACTCAGAGCCTGCTTGCTGATCCTCGCGCGCTTGCCGCTGCTGCGAATCATTGGGCTCGCTCGACTGGCAGGCCCCGAGGGCAACCATGGCGATTACTACCAAAAAAGCGCTTATTTTCTTCATGCGCGGACGATAGCAGCGTTGGTCCCGAGCGGCGAGGGAGTGTCGTAGGGGCCACTCCTACCGAAAACCCCGGGCTCATGTCATTCTCCTCAGCCGTGACTCGCTTGGCCCTCGGCGCTCTGGTTTTCTTGGTCGCTGCCGCGGGTGCCGCCGGAGCGCTCAAAGCGCTGGATCATGTCGGGGACTTTGCTTCGATGAGCCGGAGCGCGCTTGTTGCTCCCACCGCCACACCAGACGCTGAAATCAGCGTCGAGGGAATCAACGTTGAAGACATCAACGTTGAGGGAACCGCTGACGAAAGCGTCGGCGAGGAGAGCACTGACGAAATCGCTGACGAAGAAGAAATCGGGGACGAACCGACCACTCCAGGAAGCGCGGACGAAACCGGCCGCCCGTTGGTGGCCCCTTCGATCGAAGAGTGGCTTCCGGACGCGAGGCGTTGCCACCGTCGCGGGCGCTACTTCTGCGATGGCCCACGGCACGTACCCGCACCTCACGGTGAGGGCGCTGAGCGTGCGGCGAGGCTCGGCCTCGGCACGCGACGTACCTACAACCGTGTTCTGAGTGGACCGGCGGACCCAACCCTCCTCGCCGAGGCAGGAACCCCCGACGAAGACCTCTTGTGGCCCGTCCCTGAAGGGGTCCGTGGGCGCGGCTTCGGCTACGTCCGACGCGGGCGCCTGAGTGAGCGCCTTCACCGCGGCGTCGATATTCCTGCGGCAGTCGGTGCCCTCGTTCGTTCGACCAACGAGGGGCTCGTCATCTATGCAGACAACGAGGTACGCGGCTACGGAAACCTGGTCGTTGTTCTTCACGGGGACGATACGCGCACCCTCTACGCACATCTTGAACGCGCTTATGTCTTCGCCGGCCAAACCGTCACGCGCGGCGAGGTTGTCGGCGCCGTCGGACGAACGGGCCTCACGCGTGCGCCCCATCTCCACTTCGAGTGGCGGCGTCGCGCCGTTCCTCGCAATCCTTCGCGCCGTTTCGTCGACCGCCCGGACGAGGAAACCGAACGCCGTCTCTACAACGACCAGCTTCGCCGACGGACGGAAGGTCGAGCTCGCCTCGCAGAGCAGCGAGAGGCCCGAGAGCGACGCCAAGCACGCAGGGCAGAGCGGGAAGCACGTGAGATTTTGCGCACGGAACGTGCGCGAGCCTTGGACACCGGGCAGACTGACCCTATCCCAGGCTCACGGGCGGAGGCCGAAACGAATGCGATACCGTGATGAAAGAGCGGACTGTCCACGCTGCAAAAAGTCAGTGGAAGTCGACCGTGCCCATCCGATTTGGAAGCGGCTCAAAACGGGTTGGTGGATCGGAACGGGGACGATCGCTGTTCTAGCGCCGGTTATCGCTGCCGACGTGTTCATACTATCACCCCTGGCCATCGCCTTTCTTCTGGGCGGCAGCACCATCACGCGACAGGCAAAGCAAGCTCCGAGCTGCCGCCGATGCCAACTCGCTCTCGAGATCGAGACCGAGCCCACAGGGCCTATTGTCCGGCCACGAGCAAAGTCGCCCCCGACTTCTTTCTAAGTCGTCCGCCTCACGCCCTGCTTCGAATCCATCACCATCAGGCGGTTCTTCGCCCGGCGCTTCGCTGGCAAGGCCCGTAAGGCGACGCAATCGATGGATTGCGAGCCGCAACGCAGCCAGCGGAGGGCGGGGCGGGGCGGGAAAACGCTACCGAGACATACGCCATCTGCGAACAACCCTGCCCTGCCCCACGCGGCTAGTCGCTTGCCCAGCCGGAATCTCAAACTCAAACGTCTGCGTCTCATCCATGACCTTGAGTCTCACGGACCCCCGAATCGGTGCTGAGGTGTCATTCGTCGTTCGACTCACTTCGACGTGATAGGTCCCTGTACCTGCTCGCCGAAGCCCGAGTCGCTCCTGACCACGACCACGACCGCTGGACCCGACGACGTTTCGACGTCCGCCCATCCAGCTGATGCGCGTTCCTTGGGGCGTGACGAGTGAGAGGTCTACATCCGCGCCGCCAGTCCAGGTCGCGCTGGCCAAGAGATCCGCACGACTTTCGCTGTTGCGATCTGTCGGTATCGGCCGCTGCCGGACGAAGTGGCGCATCTCAGGGGTCAGCCGCGAGAGAACCTGTTCCGCCGCGTCGGCGCGGTGAAGTTCCGTCAGACAGCGCTCAGCGGCGGCGTAGCGGTCTTGCGCGACACGTGTATCCCCACGCTCCACCTCAGCGAGAGAAACACGGTGAGCGCAGGCACGAGCGTCTTCACCCGCACGCTCGAAGGCGCCTGCCATGCGCTCATGGAGAATGACGTTGTCCGGCTCGAGGTCGACGACGCCCGAAAGCAATCGGAGCGCCTGTGCCTGGTCACCGCGACGACCCACCGCGTCGCTAAGGTAAGTGAGGGCCTCCCAGTCCAAGCGGTCCCGCTCGAGCCAAGCTCGTGCGGCAGTCTCAGCACGCTCGAGCTGGCCAGCGCGGGAAAGCGCTCGAACGAAGGCGCGATGGCGATCGCGACTGTTCGGGTTGAGGCGCAGCGCTTCCTCGGTTTCACGCACCGCCGTCATGGCGTTCTCGAGACTGACATCCCGCTGGATCCGTCCTTCGCGAAACCAAACTTTGCGCATCCGAATCATCGGTCCACCTCGGCGAGGACGACGTTGTGGAGCCGGGGGTATCGCGCTCGGTGCGGCCGGCACGTCAGCCTCGGAATCATTCATTTCCTCGTTCGCTCGAACGGATCCCTCTGCGCCAGAGCGCTCGGACGCCAGACTATCGAGGCCCGCCACACTCGATGCGGAGCTTGGGCGGCGCAGAGTTCGAGTTTGAGTTCGACGAGTTCGAGCACGCGGGGAGCCTGCGGAGCGTCCACCGCTCGCTTGGCCAAGAGCTCCGAATCCGGCGCCGGCGATTTCTTCAGTGGCAACCGTTTGATAATCCATGGCTTCTTCACCCGTCCATTGCACCGTGGGGCGCGCTCGGTCGACGCCGAAGGCACGGAACATCGCTTCACTCTCGAGAACCAAGAGCGAGGTTGAGCGCGACATAACGCCGTAGCTCTTACTCAGCGCAACGACCTGGGTCTCATCGCCGGCATCCGCACGGTCTTCGAGGGCTTCGATGGTCTTCGCGGCCCAAAGGCGAGGCACGAACGCGTTGCCCAAAGACTCGCTCATCGTGAGCTGGATGGGGTAGCTCGCTTCAAAGCTCTCGCCGCCCACCTTGCCACGCAACGTGATGTTTCCATTGGCGCCGTTGCCTTCGATTCGTGCCGCCACGAGAATCTCCTGGCCCGAGCGAATCACCGGCAGCTGCGCCGGCGCGACAGCAACGACGCCTGGGGGAAGCTCGAGAGTCGCGCCTTCAAGTGCCGCCCCGTACGTGGTTTCCAACACCGAAAGAGCAGCCGCGCTGCTTCGCTGACCAGGAACATAGGGCACGTATTGACCACCGCCGGTGCGCGCGATCGCCGCGAGCACTCGAGCGTCCGCATCTTGACCAATGCCGACTGTCGTGAGGCGGAACGATAGTTCCTGGGCAACAACGCTCACCTCATGACCGAGGGATCCCGTGTTTCGGAGCCCCACGGATGCGATCCCGTCGCCGATGTAGACGAGACGCATGGGACGCGTGCCACCGGTGCCAACGCCGGCGCCCACACCACGCGCGAGCATGGCCGCTGTGCGCAACGACGAAGCGATGTCCGAGGCGCCGGCGGGGTCTTCCCTGCGAAGAAATTCGCCGATGTCCGCGGCAGCCTGTTCCGAGGGAATACGCGGCTCACCATCAAGAGGTCGGCAATCGACATCACAGGCCAGAACGAACACGCGGTCCCGGCGGTCCATCTCAGAAGTGATGCGCTCCGCAAGGCGAGTCGCGCGTTCGTAACGTTCGCCGACCATGCTCTGGGAAGAGTCCACCACGATGACGTAATCACTCGACTCGGCCCGGTCGCTCGCTGGAAGCTGCGGCCGCAGCGCGAAAAGAGCGTAACCCCGCGCATCGGCATGGATGCGGCGCTGCGCTTCGAGAACCGCAGGGTCTTCCCGTGTCTCTTCCGGCGGCGCCGCGGTGGCGTCTCCACGGAAAGTCCACGCGCGCAATGCGGCGTCGCTGTCGGGCATGTCGTAGTCGATGATGACGTCTCCCGAAGGCAAGAACCCTTCGTCGGCGAATCGGAGGCGTTCGTCGCCGCCTTCTCGCACAGCGTTCATCTCGTACCCGCGGACCTTCGCGTTGGCAGCACCGGCCACGCGGACGTCCATCTCGAAGTTCCCCACCATCGTCGACGCGTCAGAGTCCATGGGGAGGGGGTACACGTATCGCCGGCCCTCGCCGTGGGGCGCGATGGTCTGTTCGTAGGAGATGCGAACTTCGCGTGACCCATGCGCAGGGATCGGGAAGATGCGCAGCTCAAAGCGCCCGCCCTGCTGCCACTCAAGGAGCGCCGGGTCGCGCCATGGACCTTCGACCCAGATGAACTCCTCTTGTCGACGCTGACGCTCTGGGGTGGCGTTTCGAATCACGCCGCGCCAGATCTGCTGGGCGCGGTCCTTGGACACAAACGCTCCTTCCTGCCATTCGCCGTCCACCTTGAGCGTCAGACTCGCGATGCGTGCATCTGGCGGAATCGGAAAGCTGTAGACCCCTTCGAGTTCGTCATCGCTATCGTTCTGAAAGCGCTCTTCGATCTCCGTGCGCGCGACGTTCCCGACGATCCGCACGGTCACGCCGTGGTGCGCCAAGCTCAGCTCACGCTCTTCTTCTTCACGCTCGCCTGGACGGTGCGCGCGAAGCTCGCCGAGACCCGGCGTTGGCAAGTCGTCTTCGGCGGTGTCGAGTTCCGACCAAGCCACGGACTCAGCGATGTTTGTGGCGGGAACGATGCGTGGGGCAACGCCTGGACGCATGAGCGCTTCTTCGCCGACCTTGACGTCTTCACTGACATCGCCGCCGACGACATCGCGACTATGAACGCGGACCACACCTTGGGTGACCCGTACGGAGCCTTGCTCTTCGCTCGCCGTCAAAAGGAACTTCGTCCCGATAACCTCGATGTCCCCGGAGGGCGTCTCGAAGTATGCGTTGGGTCCATCTTCGAGGTGCTCGACCTCTGCGAGAATCTGGCCACGGCTGAGGCGCACGCGACGCCCCTCGCCGAGGAACGCGAGCTCTGTGTCGCGGTCGAGCGTAAGCACTGTTCCGTCACTGAGCGCGAGCTCCGCGCGAGTCTGACGGTCCGTCCGCACCGTCGAACCCGCTGGGATTTCGCCACCCGCAGCGAGGACACTTGCCTGGCCTTCGGCGTTCGAGAGAGTGACCCCCTGGTCGCTTGCCTCGCCGCCTTGCAGCACCTGGCTGACGCTCGCGCTCCAGGCGTTGACGTCGATGGCAACAGGCGTGGAGGGCACGACGCCGCCGTCGTCGAGAACAACAACGCCGACGGCGGCGGCAGCGGCAAGGCCGATGGCTGCGAACGCTGCGATGGCGCCGCGGCGACCACTTCGGCCAGAAGAAGGAACCGCACTTGGCTTCGCGGGCTGCTCTACGCTCGCGTCTGTCGACGTCGCAGTGGGTGCGCTACTCGCAACGGCGCCCGAGTTCGTCGCCGGCGGTGCCCAACGAGAGATCTCTTCGACCTTCGTGGGCTCTGGCGGCTGCAACGCTTCCATGTCGAGCATCGTGTCCGCCGTTCCTAAGTCCGCCGTACCCGAATCACGGGCGCCTTCACGTGCATCGAGGGTCTGGAAAACGCGCAGGGCCAAGTCGTCCGGCGCTACGTAGTCTGCGCCAGCACCTTCGACGGCGCGCGCCGCTTGCTCCGCTTCATAGCGAAGGTCACGGGCCTCTGCAGAGTCCGCGAGAAGGTCGGCGTGACGTTCGAGAGCCGCGGCATCTCCGGCGACGATGAGGGCCAGGTCGTCGAGAAAGTCTTCATGTTGCTTGTTCATCGGGCACCTCCAGAAACTTGATCGTGAGCGAGACGAAAGCGCGCCAAGGCGCGACTCGTGCGTTTTCTTGCGGTGGCCTCATCCACCTCGGCGAGCTCTGCGATTTCGCGAAAGCTCAAACCGGACTCGAAACGCAAGAGCAGCGCTTCGCGGTCAGAGGGCTTTAGTTCGTCGAGGGCGGTACGTACCGTCTCCGCGCGCTGACGACGCTCGATGACGTCATCCGGCAACTCGGCGTCGCGGGACACGTCGTGCACCAAACGCATGCGGCGCTCGCGGCGGACGCGTTTCGCCAGACGCTTGTTGCACATTCGCCGCGCGATACCGAGCACCCACGCCTTCGGTGAGCCCTCGCCGCGCCAGCTGGTGAAGCTGTCGTGGGCCGCGATGAGCGCTTCCTGCACGGTCTCCTCGGCTTCGGCCTGGTCGCCGAGGAGCGCCATGCAGAGCCGACCCATCGCCATGCCGTGGTGGTGAATGCAGGCCGCTATCGCTTCGCGATGCTTCCCCGCTTGTATGAGCACCGCGATTGGATCGCTGGGTGCCGAAACTCTTTCAATGGCCATCACGTCCCCTTGTGCCCATGAGAGCGGGAAACGTGACCGTCGTGGGGCGTTTTTCTTCGTTCCCGAAGAAAACAGGCAAAAACGCCCTCGTATCGAGGCGAACGACTTCAGTCGGAGGAGCGGACGAGGAGCATCCCAGCCGTCCGGCGTGCCCAATCCGTGTCGATGTCGAGCAGCGTCTCACCACTTCCATCAACGACGCAGACGCCCTTCTTCTCCCCGCTGCGAGTCGCGCGCTACTCAGCGTGCGGATGGCAGGTGTAACAAGAGAAACCTTCGCCGGTCTCTTCGTTGTAGTCGTCGGCGCCGAGCATCGTCTTCATCGCTGGCACGACATGATTGAACATGAAGCGCACCATGCGTGGGTGCTCCTGAACCATCGCCTGCTGCTCGGGTGAACCCGAGGGGTGAAGCGCGAGGAGGTCTGGACTCGGCATCGCGAAGTCACGCGCGGCTGCACCGGCACCATGGCAGTCGACGCAGCCAAAGGACGCGTACTCCTCGGAATCGTATTCTTGAAAGAGCTCGCTCATATAAGGAACGACTTGGCTCGCCATGAACCCACTTCGCGCGGCGTGATCCATTTCGGCCCAAGGCGCGGGCGGCCGCGGGATCT
The DNA here is from genome assembly GCA_047619315.1 of Polyangiales bacterium. Lineage (GTDB taxonomy): Bacteria > Myxococcota_A > Polyangia > Polyangiales > Houyiibacteriaceae > JBCCRV01. The sequence goes on along the minus strand of JBLHKB010000042.1, from coordinate 763 downwards.
CGTCGTCTGTGCGAGGCCGAACGCCGGAGGTATTTGTAGCCACCGGCGCCGCTTCCTCGGAAGAAAGCGTCGCCGTGGCAGGCGTTGAACCGCCGCATCCAAGGACTAGCGCGAGGAAGAGCGCGGTTCGCGTGTTCATCGCACTACTCCGCTGGCGGAGCTGCAGGTCGTGCAGCAGGAAGCGCCTCGCTTCGCGCCATCGCGCCCTGCTGTGGGACAAGGGCCTTCATTCCAGCCGCACGGAGCATATCCATGTCGGCTTCGACTTCAGGGTTGCCTGTTGTGAGGAGCTTCTCACCGTAGAAGATGCTGTTCGCACCGCCCATGAAGGCCAGAAGCTGCGCTTCACGATCGAGGCGCTCGCGACCCGCCGAGAGTCGGACCATCGCCTTGGGCATGAGAATACGCGCGACGGCGCACATGCGAACGATGTCGAGTGAGTCGACGGGTGGCTGGTCTTCGAGGGGCGTGCCTGGCACCGCGACGAGGGCGTTGATAGGCACGCTCTCCGGCTGAGGCGTGAGGTTTGCCAGCGTCACGAGCATCCCGAGGCGATCGCCGTCGGTCTCGCCCATGCCGATGATGCCGCCGCTGCATACGGAGATGCCGGCGTCGCTCACGCGTTGAATCGTGTCGAGGCGCTCTTCGTAGGTGCGCGTCGTGATGATCTCGCCGTAGAACTCTTTGCTCGTGTCGAGGTTGTGGTTGTACGCCGTGAGCCCCGCCTCAGCGAGACGTCCAGCCTGCTCATCGGTGAGCATTC
>JBLHKB010000041.1:0-23256 GCA_047619315.1 Polyangiales bacterium | reverse complement strand
ACGCGGCTAACCCAAAATCCAGCAGCTTGACGGTCTCTTCGCCATCCTCTCGCCGCACCAGCATCATATTGTCGGGCTTGATGTCTCGATGGACCATGCCCTTGGTGTGCATCAGGTCGAGGGCACCTGCGACACCCGAGAGTAGCTCCACCACACGCTCTTCCTTCTGTGGACCGTGCTCCTCCAAGTACTCGGAAAGCGTGACCCCATCCAAGAGGGGCATGACCAAATAGGGTCGCTCGTCGGGCAAGCGACCGAGATCGTACACGTCGACAATGTTCGGATGACCCACGCTGCTGGCCGTGCGCGCCTCCTGAAAAAAGCGACCGATGGCCTCCGGTTGAGTCGACCATACCGGCATCAGCACCTTGATCGCGATCGGCCGCTGAAGCTCCTCGTGACGCCCCGCATAGACGACGCCCATACCGCCTCGCCCGATGATGCGCTCAACGGCGTAGCGGTCGCCAATCGTGGTTCCGAGGAGCATATCTTCCACGGGCGGAACCGTATCGATGCGTTCTCTTGCCATCAGACGCAAACGCCACTGCAGCGACCGCCCGAACATGTGCAATTGATACCTGCGCCACAGTCATTGTTACAGCCACCACAGTGGTCTCGATCCGTGGCGACATTGACGCATGCACCATCACACCACTCCTGCCCACTGGGGCAGCAGTTCCCTGAGCTGCAGAGCTGACCTCCCGGGCAAGCAGGCGACCCACAGTCCCCGCAGCGCGTCGCGTCGGTCTGGAGGTTGAAGCAGCCATCTCCGCAGCATGTCTCGCCTCCGCCACAGGACATCCCGCAGGACGCGCAGTTGGCCGCGTTGTCGGGCACGCAAGAGCCGCCGCAGCAGAGATCGCTTGAGCCGCATGTGTTGCAGTCCTGGCCGCAGTTAAGCGCGTCGTTGTCGACGCAGTCTCCCCCGCAACACACTTGACCTGCGGTGCAAACGTTGCCGCAGGTTCCGCAGCTGTTCTCATCGGTCCCCAGGTCGACGCAGCTCACGCCGCAGCAGCTCAGCCCCATCTCTGCGCAGTTCGCCGCGCAGCCTGTGCATGCGGACGACGCCGGAAGCGCACAGGCGCCGTCGCAACATACATTCGACCCGTCGCACGCTCGGCCACAGTCCCCGCAGTTCGACAGGTCGGCGCGGCTGTCTACGCAGGAGCTGCCACAGCAGTCCCAACCGTCGTCGCATTCGACCCCGCACCCGCCGCAGTTGAGACGATCCTCGTCAAGGTCGAGGCAGCCGCCACCGCAGCACCCTTGCCCCTCGTCACATTCCGCGCCGCAAGCGCTGCAGTGGTCCGCGACCGCCTGGGTGTCGACGCAAGCGCCTCCGCAGCACTCCAGCCCCGCCGCGCAGACGTTCCCGCACACGCCACAATGATCTCGATCCGTCTCGAGCAGGAACCCCTCGTCGACCGTCCCGTCGCAGTCATCGTCGAGCTCGTTGCAGATTTCCGCCATCGGGGTGGGCGCCACGCAAACAAGCGCTCCAGACACACATGTTTGGATCCCCGCGCTGCAGGCTGCTCCCGCACTCACGCAGGTCGCGCCACGCATCGGCACGTTGTCCATGAGGCCATCACAGTCGTTGTCGACGCCGTCGTTTCCGCACGTTTCCGTGGTCGGAGCGACCTCACCAACACACGCGCCAAAGCGCGCGCCGGAGCAGGTCTGAGTGCCGCCTTGGCAGAGCCCAACGCCCGCCGTCCCTTCCGCCCCGCTGTAGCAACCCTGGGTGTCCGAGTTCGCGCAGACGCATTCCTCGTCGATCTGCCCGTTGCAGTTGTCGTCGGCCGCGGTGGCGCCCGGGGCAGTGCAGCCATCGGCCGACGCAGGGAAGACCTCGCCCTCGCAATCGCTCAGTGAGCCGCCAGTGCAGGTACGCTGACCCGCCGCGCAACGCCCTTCGCACTCAAACGCTCCATCGGAGTTCAGCATGCAACCTGCGACGGTGTCACCGTAGCATTCGACGACGGACCCCTCAGTGCCACACCCGCCCATTCCGACGCAGAAGCCGCGGTGGCAGGTCAACCCGCCCGGGCATTCGTCCACGCCTTCGCATCGCTGGCCAGGGTTAGAGTTACCGTCGAGGCTGCAGCCCCAGAGACCAAAGACCGAGAGCATCAAAGCAAAGCGTTTCATCGTACACCTCCGAACCGACCAGCAATAGTGAGTGCTGCATGCTGCGGCCCCACGTCCATCGAAGCAGCGATCTCCTGTTGGCCACGATCTCGGTCCACGAGGAGATAAAGAAGCAGTGACGAGGCCGCAGCCACGCCGCCGACGACGAAGAGAATGTTGGCGCTCAACGCCTGTCGCTCTCCCTTGGTCTGAAGCGCCAGCGTCAAGTCGACCTCGGCGGCCGTACGAGTCGGTGAGGACGCGAACGAATCCTCCGTGCCCGACGACGCGATGCCGGTCCCAATTCCGGCGGCGAGGGCGGCGAGCGCGACCACGCCCACGAGAACGGTGGCGGTCGGAAACGAACTCCCCGCTGGGGCGATGGGCTGCCCAGTGCGCGTTCCAGTTCCGCCTGACGCGTCGGGAGGCGTCGGGACGCTTCGCTCCGGAGGAGGCTCAACGTCATAGAGTTCGTAAAGCATCCCTACAATCGCGTCGAGGACTTGGTTGTCTCGCTGGTTGCCCTGGAAGGTGCGCGTCACCTGTTGGGTGTCTCCTTCGCCCCGCGTGTCGGCAAACACGATCGTCAAGATCGTCGCTGCCCCCACTTCGTCGAGGGTGGTCAATAGAAGCGCCTCGACGCCAAGCTGACTCGAGACAGCGCGATAGCAGTCCATCGTCGCACTGAGACACCCAACGGCGAGCTGAAGATCGGCAAAGGTCGCAGCCGGAGTGTCGGCGGCGCGGACGACGCCAAGCTCATCCACTCGAGCACGAACGACGCGTCCGACGGGCCCTCCAAGTGATTCCTGGGCAACGCCCGCCACCGCAGGCCGCATGACCGCGGTTCGCGCGGGCTCATCGGCCAAGGCCGAAGCCGAGGGCAGTAAGAGCGCGACGGCGCAAGGGATGATGGAGAGTAGGTTGAGATGCATTAAAGGCGGTCGATGGAGGTTTTGTAGGATGAAAACCATCAGGTGTTGGGCGTGGGCCTACACCAGATGGCAAGAACTAGCGAAACGGCGGAGGACGTCGATTGGGCACGCGGGGTGCCACAAAACCTCGGCGGAAAAGGACGTTTGGTTGAGTTCTTCGCGAACCTTGCGGGGTGTCCGCGTCACGAAGATGAGCTGCAGCGGCGAGCGGTGTGCGCGGGCCGCGATGGCCACCCGGCACACGGTCTCATCTAGCGATATGAGATGCACGATAAGACCAACAGAATGAGAGCTTTCGACATTGAAACTGAGCGCTGCCTCGTCTGCGCAACACACGAGCTCCAGCCCGAGTGTTCTTGCGGGCGCTGCCCACTCTGACTCTTGGAGCTTTTCCGGGTCCCAGGAGATGACTCGCCGTCGGTCCATACGGAGAACACCAGCAGTTCTCGTGCCATGTATCTCGCAGGTCGTTTCAATGGACTAAGTCACAACAAACAGCCCCGAAGATGGTGCTCACCGTCAAGGAACGGTCGCACGCTCCACCAGTTGTAGCCTTTGGTCCCACGAACCCAGAAGACAGCGTCATTCCTCTCACCGATATAGTCCTCATCTATGGGACAGCGCGACACTTCACGGGTATAGTGCGCGCCTATGAAGCGCTTTTTGAACCTCGCCCTCCTTCTGTCTGTCGCCTGCACCGGCGAAGAGTATGGGCTGACTTCGTCCAACATCATCAATGGCCGCCCCTCCACCGGCGCTACTGAGAACTGGACCGTGGCCGTCTACAACGCGGGCATTACCAGCGAGAACGCGGGTCTTTGTTCGGGCACCGTCATCGGACCCCACGTGGTCCTGACGGCCAAACACTGCATCTACTCCGAGCCCTCCGGCGGCGGGCGTGTTTGGGAAGAAGTGCCAGCCCATGACCTCATCGTCATCGAAGGAACCGACCTGACCACCTCCGGAGGCGTCGTCAGTCGTCGCTTCGTTCGTGAGTGGCGGTCGACGAGCGGTGCCTACAGCGACCGAGACCTCGGCACCGGACGCGACATCGCGGTCCTCATCGTCGACGAACCCTTCACCGGCATCACGCCACGCGGCGTCGGTCGCACGATCCCGGGCAATGGATCAAACGCGACTATCGTAGGGTTCGGTCGTACTAATCCAAACCCTGGAGTCGAGAGCTCCGGCACCAAGTACATCGGCAACACTCGAATCGCAGGCTCCGACGGCCAACGTATTCAAACCATCGGCGACTCCTGGACTTGCCAGGGCGACAGCGGCGGACCGCTCCTCGTCGGCAACAATGTCGTGGGCGTGACCAGCTATGGTGTTGGCGGCTGTGGCTCCAACTCTACGCACATCTTTGTCGCTGTTGCGGCTCACCTCGAACTCATCGACGACGCGCTGGCCTTCGTTCCTCCGTGCGAACCCACCACCGAAGTCTGCGACGGGAGAGACAACAACTGCGACGGAACCATCGATGAAGGCTGCGTGTCCATCGGCGACGCCTGCACGTCCCCCGTCGAGTGCAGTGACGGCCTCTGCGAGGCTGTTGGCGGCGAAAACATCTGCACCCGCGCCTGCGACCCGAGCTCCGGTATCGCGATGTGCCCCTTCACGTTCCACTGCCAAGAAACGGGCTGCGGAACAGGCCTCTGTGCTGCGGGCGACGAAGGCGTGCGCGCCGATGGCGAAGAATGCAGCGACGAAGCCCAGTGCTTCTCGCGTCGCTGTATCGACGTCGCCGGAACCCTGCGCTGCGCTCGTCAGTGCGAGCTCGGCGCCAACGACTGTGACGAAGGACTGCTCTGCGAGACCATGGGCGAATGCAACAGCTGCATCCCTGAAGAATCCTCCACGCAGCCGCGCATCTTCGGTGCCCCATGCACCCTGGATGAGCAGTGCCTGAGTGAAGACTGCACCGAAGGCGAAGGCACAGCCATGGCGTTCTGCACCGCCTCCTGCTCCGACGACAACCCCTGCCCTTCAGGCTTCCGCTGCCGCGACGACCGCTGCCTCGGCGGTGACCCACGCGGCCTCGGCGAAGACTGCGAAGCCAACGGCGACTGCCAGTCCGGCGAGTGCGCGGAGCTTGAGGGCGAGTCCATCTGCGTCGGCCCCTGCGACGGAGGCTGCTTAGTTGGCTTCGAGTGCGCCACGACTTCTCTCGGCGAGCGATGTGTCCTCGGGGGGTTGCCCCTCGGTGATGACTGCGTGAACGGCTCCGAGTGCCGCTCCGGCGTTTGCCTCGGCACCTGCACCCGCATCTGCGACGACTTCCCCTGCCCCGGCGAGCTCGAATGCCAGCAGCGCGGGGCCAACAGCGGATGCTTCCCGCCGATGGGCCCCACCGAGGTGCCCCTCATTGGGGACGAAGGTGGCTGCACTGTGGGCCAGGCGGGTCTGGGTCAGAGCGCCCCTTGGAGCGCGGGCCTGATGCTGGGCGCTATCGTCATCGCCTGGCGACGACGCCGGGCCTAAGCTCGGATCCTCCGACGCCATCCGACGGAGCAAGTCACGGATCGACAGACGGGACGTTTTGAGACAGCTTCTCGCATGACTGAACACGCTGCGAAACCTGCGACGCGAGCCGGCGTCGTACTCATTGGACGCAACGAGGGCCAGCGACTCGTTCGATGTTTAGCCTCCGTCTGTCAAGACGGACGCCCGGTTGTTTACGTGGACTCCGGCAGCACGGACACCAGCTGTGATGAAGCACGCGCCCATGGCGCCCTCGTCGTCGACCTCGACATGAGCATCCCTTTCAGCGCCGCACGCGCGCGAAACGAAGGCTGGGCTCACCTCCTCGCGGAGCACCCCGAGCTTGACTACGTCCAGTTCGTCGATGGCGACTGCGAAGTCGACGAGCGTTGGATCCCCCTCGCCATGGAGCTCCTCGATACCCGCGAAGCCGTCGTCGCCGTCTGCGGCTATCGGCGTGAGCGCTACCCCGAACGCTCTCTCTACAACCGAGTCTGCGATGTCGAGTGGCAAGCCGGCGACGCCGGCGAAGTAGGCTGCGTCGGCGGGGACGTGATGGTGCGCGCGTCAGGCCTGCGGCAAACCGGCGGCTACAACTCCGCCGTCATCGCCGCCGAGGACGACGAGTTCGGGATCCGCCTGCGCCAGGTCACCGGCGGGAAGCTCTGGCGTCTCGATGCACCGATGACGCTACACGACGCTAACATGATGGAAGCCCGTCAGTGGTGGCAACGCGCCAAACGCTGCGGTCATGGCTACGCTCAGGTTAACCACCTCCACGGCGCACCCCCCGAACGCTATTTCGAGGACAACCTTAAGCGCTCACTGGTGTGGGGCGCGATCGCGCCAGCCGCCGCTGTGGTCCTCAGCGTACCTACTCTGGGCCTTTCGCTGGCCGTATTGGGTCGATATCCCATCAGCGCTGCCCGAGCGGCCCAGCACGTGCGAAAACGTGGTTTCTCGTGGAAGCACTCCCTCGCGTGGGGCTTGAGCTGTGCCGCGGCCCCTATTCCAGAGGCCTTAGGAGCAGCAAAATTCTATATCGACCGTCTTCGTGAGCGCGCGCCCGAGATCATCGAGTATAAGACCAGCGACGACGCTTCTTAGAGCGTCCCTTTCATCGCCAGCTGTTGTTTTCCAACTAGAGAGTTCACCCGTGAGCAAAGAAACGAACGTCGCCATTGTCGGTGCCGGCTACATCGCCGACTACCATATGTCCGCCCTCCGAGCGCTCCCCGACGTCAAAGTCGTCGCCGTCTGCGATCTCAAAGAGAGCGCGGCCCAGCGCTTCGCGACCGCCTACGGCATCAACGGGGTCTACAGCGATCTCTCCGCGATGCTCGCCAAGGAAAACCTCGACGCTGTTCACGTGCTCACGCCACCGCACACGCACGTCCAACCTGGCATCACCATTCTCGAAGCCGGCGTTGACGCGCTCCTCGAGAAGCCCCTGGCCACCAGCACCGGTGACTGCGCCAAGCTGCGTGACGCCCAGGTCAAGAGCGGTCGTGCCCTCGCCACGAGCCATAACTTCTTGTTCACCGCGGGCTATGAAGAGCTCGCAAACGACCTGAAGAGCGGCGCCCTCGGCCAGCTCGATCAGATCGACATCGTCTGGAACAAAGAGCTCGGCCAAGTCAAAGGCGGACCCTTCGGCGCGTGGATGCTCCAGCACCCCAACAACATCCTCTTTGAGGTCGCCCCTCACAGCTTCGCCCACGCAGCCCACCTCGTTGGTGAGCTTGAAGACATCAGCGTCGACGCGCGTGACGAAGTCGAACTTCCACGCGGCCTTCGCTTCTTCCGTCGCTGGGAAATCCGCGGCTGGTCCGGTCGCACCAGCGTCCGCATTCGCTTCTCCTTCGGCGAAGGTTACCCCGAGCACTACATCAAGGTCCGCGGCTCCAGCGGCACAGGCCTCGTCGACTTCGAGAACAACACCTACGTACGCAACGCGCACACTCCTTACCTCCTCGACATCGACCGTTTCGCCAACGTCAGCCGTTCCGCGGCACGCTCCCTCGCGCAGGCATCCGCGACCTTCGGTAGCGTCGTCCTCGCCAAGGCAGGCATCGCCAAGTCCGATGGCGCCTTCGCCACCAGCATCGCGAACGCCGTCAGCTCCTTCTACTCATCGCGCAGCTCAAACCTCGACGAGCGCCTCGGCCTCGACGTCGCCTCGATGGCCATCGGCATGGCTGAACAGGTCGCGAAGAAAGCGAACCTCGCCGCACCTCCCGGTATCACCCCGAGCGCACCTGAAGGCTCCGCGCCGAGCGAAGCCGCCTCTACCGCCCCAGACACACTCGTCATCGGCGGCACCGGCTTCATCGGCCGCGCCCTCGTCCGTAAGCTCGTAGAGTCCGGCGCTCGCGTTCGTGTGCTTGGCCGCGACCCCAAAGGCGTTCCACCCGAGCTTCGTCGCGAAGGCGTCGAAATGATGGGCGGCGACTTCACGGACCCGGAGTCCGTCGCCCGCGCCGTCGAAGGCATGAAGCACGTCTACCACCTCGCTCGTGGCTACGGCAAAACGTGGGCCGAGTACTTGGAGTGGGACGTCGCACCCACCAAGCGTCTCGCTGAAGCTTGCGCCAAGGCCGGCGTGGAGCGCTTCTACTACGCGTCGTCCATCGCCATCTACTACGCTGGTGACAAGAAGCAGGTCATCACCGAAGAGACCGCGACCATTCCCGACATGTTGCGGGCGAACCCCTACGCCAATTCCAAGGCCGAGAACGAACGCGTCCTTCTCGAAGTTTGCGCGAAGAACAAGCTGCCCCTCGTCATCTTCCGCCCCGGCATTGTCCTCGGCAGCGGCGGCAGTCCGTTCCACTGGGGTGTCGCTGCGTGGCCCTACAAGTCCGTATGCAACCTCTACGGTCAGGGCGACTATCCACTCCCCATCGTCCTCGTCGATGACGTCGCCGACGCCATGACCACGGCGCGAACACTCCCCGACATCGGCGGCCAGTCCTTCAACCTCACCGCCGACCCATGTATCACGGCCAACGAGTACCTCGACGCCTTCGAGCAACACGCCGGCATCCAGGTTCGTCGTATCCCAACACCTGCTTGGCGCTCCTTTGGCTCTGGCATCGTCAAATCCGCCATCAAGATGGCGGGCGGTGACCCGGCGGCGGTTCGTCCTAGCTATGCAGACTGGAAGGGTCGCGACTTCGCGTCCGTGTTCGATTCCAGCAAAGCTGAGCGAGTCCTCGATTGGAACCCCGTCAAGGACCGCGCAACGCTCATCAGCGAGGGCATCGGAGTCCCCGTCAAAGAGTATTTCGAGCTCTAAGACGAGTCGCGCATGTCGGCTTCCTATTCTTAGGACACAGGTGACTTTTCTGTCATAGCCGGCTAGCTTGACCGCGTGAAATACCTCGCGCACCTCTCGCTCTGCCTCTTCGCATTTGCTGCCTGTAGTGACGACGTCATCATCTTCGATGACGCTGGGCCCTCGGACGACGTCTTCGCTGACGACGTTGGCGAAGATGTGCCGCTCACCGAATGCACGGAAGCGTTGCCTCCCCTCGAAGAAGGTGGAGATGGACAAGCAGCACCACTCGATGCCGCGGCCGGTGAAGCACGCGCCGGGCGGCTCGCCGAAGGTGATATTCCCCCCGACCCCGACGACCTCCTCGTCTGGCGCGCCGGCGATTGGGTCTTGGCCAACGAGAACATCGCCGTCGTCATTGAAGACGTCGGCACCTCCGACGGCTACGAAGTCTGGGGCGGAAAGATCATCGGTCTCGCCCGCGTCGAAGACGGCGCCATGGTGGAGCCTGCAGACTTCAACGAGATCATCTGGGGCTCCGGTCGCTTCAGCAACGAGGTCACCAGCGTTGGCGTGATGAACGACGGCTCCGATGGAGAAGCCGCCGTCATTCGTGCCGTGGGCCCCATGCGCGCGATCCCTTTCGTCGAGGTCTTTGCCGTCGCCCTCTTCCCCGGCTCCTACGATGATATCGACCTAGCCATCGACTACACCCTCGAGCCCGGCGCCGAGAAGGTCGACGTTCGCTACACCTACCTCAACCGCACTCCGCGCCAGAACGCTACCCAACAGGTGCTTCTCGCGTTCCAAAAAGAGCGCATGCCCGCGTTCGCCCCTGACCGGGGCTACGACTTCGCTGGCCAGCTCGACTACATCGGCTTCGGCAAGGAAGGCCGAACCAGCTTCGCGCTCGACACACCGCTGCAAGACCTAACGTTCTTTATTGAGGTCAGCGGCACCTTCGTCCTCAACGGCGCCAACATCGTGTTGCCACCCTGTGGGCGCACAACCGTCGAAGCCGCCACTTACTACGTTGGCGGACCAGGCAGCAACGGCGTCCAAGCCGCCATCGCGCGTGAAAACGGCGACGTGCTCAAGACCGTCACCGGCCGCGTGGTCGACGCCAACGGCGCTGGCGCTGCCGGCGTCCGTGTTCACGCCCATCAGGGCGACGGTGAAGGCGACGATGACGTCCATTTTGGTCGAGTCATGACCGACGACACTGGCGCCTACTCCATCCAGGTCCGCGACGAAGCGATGACACTCTCCACTTGGCGCCGCGGCGACGAGATCGTCAGCGTCTCCTTGGCTGCCGGTGCCACCGATGCAGACGACCTCAACCTCAACCCAACGGGCATCATTGAGATCATCGCCATCGAAGGCGGCGACCCCGTGCCTGTTCGTGTCCAGGTCGCGCCCACCGGCGCGCCCATTCTGCCCAACGGAAACTGGGGCGAAGAAGTCATCGTCCAGAACCGCACCCACATCGTCTTCCCCGGCGTGGCCCCCGCGCGCGTCACCGTGCCTGTCGGCTCTCACCGCGTCATCGTCTCCCGCGGCTTCGAGTACGAGATCGGCCTCGACGAAGTCCTCGACGTCACAGCCGATGCCGTGACCAGCCGCACCGTCGAGATGGAGCGCGTCGTTGAGACGCCCAACACTCTCTGCGCCGACTACCACATCCACACGAACCGCTCCCCGGACTCCCCCGACGATCCAAGCTTCAAGCTGCGCTCCGCCGCGGGCGACGGCCTCGAAGTGCCACTTCGCTCCGACCACGAATGGGTCTACGAGTGGGAGAGCCTTATCGCTGAGCAGGGGCTCGAGTCTTTCCTCTTCGGCGTGACCTCCCTCGAGCTCACCACGTTTGAGTGGGGCCACTTCGGTGTCTTCCCCCTCACGCCGGATGCTGCTCTGCCCAACCGCGGCGCCGTGCCATGGGCCGGAGATAACCCGCCCGAGGTCTTTGAGCGTATTCGCGCCATCGACAGCGCACCGAGCCTGATCATCAACCACGCCCGCAGCGGCGCGGGCCTCGGGTACTTCGCCTACGCGGGTTACGACAACGTCACCGGCGAAGTGAACGAAACCGAGATGTGGGACGAGGCGTTCACGCTCCTCGAAGTCTTCAACGAGGAGTCCTTCGAGGAAGCCGACGTCCTGGTTCAAGACTGGTTCTCGTTCCTCCGCGCCGGACGCCGCGTCTTTGGCGTCGGCTCCTCCGATAGCCACAAGGTTCAGCGCGGCGCCGCCATCGGCTACCCACGTACCTGTCTCGAGATCGGCACCGACGACCCCGCCGCGCTTCGCGCTGGTGGCGGAGCTGACCTTGTTCAGACCACCACTGAAGCCGGTCACTTCTTCGTGAGCGGCGGCATCTACCTCGACGTCACAGGCCGTGACGGAGCTCGCCCCGGCGACGAGGTCACCGGCGCCGACGCCATGGAGACGCTCTCCGTTCGCGTCCAAGCGCCAAGCTGGGTGGACGTCGACGTCCTCGAAGTGTGGGTCGACGGAGAGCTGACAAGCACCACTCCCGTCACCGCCGGCGATGGAGTCGACCGCGGCACCTACGAGGTCATGGTCCCTGTCAGCGCAGCAGGCTCTTTCGCCATCATCCACGCCAAGGGTGATCTCCCGCTAGACCCCGTCTACTTCGGCCACCAGCCTTTCGCCGTGTCGATGCCCATTTTCTACAGTCTCTAGTTTCGTCCAGCGGGTTTCACAGGACCCCCCGATAAGTGAGTTCATCAGGCCTGGGTTTCGCAAGAAGCCTGGGCCTACTCACGAAGGTGCCGCCCGAGCGCGTCACCGCTCTCCCAAGCGAGTTCCACGCGAGGCCCAAGTAGTCCATCCCCGCAAGCGCTGACGCCGCCGACCTCGACAAAGCTCTCGCCCACCCAGCTCTCCAGACTCGCGTAACGCCAGCGATGCGCTCGCATCGCGCTTGGCGTTTGTAGCTCCGTTGGCAAGCAAGGCAGCGCCGCAGCAAGTGCTTCTTCCTGCGAAAGCTCCAAGTGCCGTTGGCTCCACTCCGCCGACATATGCACGACCCAGCGCTCCGTCGATTCATCCCGTCCAGGCTTGCGTGACTCACACTGCACAAAGCCAAACGCTTCCTCGCCGCGAAGGACCGCGGGTAGGTCCACTTTTGCCTCATAGGTCAGCAGAAGCGCCCAGCACGGCAAGGGCTTCACCGCCGCAAGCGGCTCCGCGAGTTCACGAACCAGCGCGACCGCCTGCTGCGCCGGAACCGCCATCACGACGCGCTCATACCAGCCGAGCTTCCGCATGTTCTCGCCATGTCCTCGCCCCCAAAGTGTGTACCCACCATCACCGGGCTCCACCTTCGTGACCGTCGTGCTGCTCATCACATTCAACCCCCGCGTCATCGCCACGCCGAGGGCACGCATCGACGGCAGCCCAAGGTGAGAGCCCTCTAGATTCTCCCAAGGACCGAGCACCTCGGCTCGCTCCCACGCAGCCAACTGCTCGCGAAACGCAGCGCCACGAGCGCGAATAAACTGAGCTCCGTGGTCCCACGAACGATCATCTTCAACCTTCGTGCAGATACGACCGCCGGGGGCGCGCCCTTTGTCGAACACATCAGTCTCAAGACCCGCCTCGTGCAAACGCCGAGCACACGCCAGCCCAGCAATCCCAGCACCAACAACTGCAAAACGAGAAGCGCGGTCCATAACGCGGGTTCTAGGCGCGTTCCGTGGCCATCTCAAGCAGCGGTCATCATACGCACTGCCTCTGAGAAAGAAGCCATAGTGTGTCGGTGCATGGCCGGAGAAAGACCGAGCTGAAATGGTGCTGCTCGATGGGCCTAGCCTCGAAGTGCAGGCCTCTTGGGCGCTCCCCGGTTCGCTCCCCCCCGACTTCCATGGCGTGTGGGTGCCGAGATAGACAAGCTCCTGGGAATGCGGCCAACAGTGCAAAAACTCTTGTAGTTGGAACGCCCGCCTGCGCATGGTCATGAGGACATGGTCAAGAACATCATTATGGTCTTCGCGCTCGCGCTTCTCAGCTCCTGCACCCCAGACCTCATCGACACGTCCGAAGAAGCCGCAGCTGAGGTTCGCGACCAAGACCTCGGTACGTTCCCGTACCACCCCGTCGTCTTCAATCTCGACCTCGCGACCTACACCTATCAGCTCTTCAGCCAGACCATCGCTTGGCCCTTCGACCCATACTACGAGGACCTCGGGGAAGGCCGTGACGGTTTCATCGAACGCGTCAAGACGTGGTCGGAAGTCACCGGACAAGCCCAGGCCATGTCCGACCTCGGCATCGCCGCCTATCGCGGACCGGGGATCCTCAGCGGGTTCGAAAACAACGACGACCATGATCCGATCATCTACCAGTACAGCCGCCTTCACCCATGGAGCGACACCCTCACCTACCCCCTCGAGCGCTGGACTGAGTACCTCACTCCCTCGCAGATCACTGGCTCCGTGGAACAAGCGTGGATGTGTACCCGCACCAGGGCGTCGACGAGCGAAGACCACGAAGCGGGCGTCGCAGGCACCGTCGAACTGCACGAGCTGACATCACGACGCGCGGACGCCGATGCAGACGCCCGTGACATCTTGCTCGCCTTCGAAGGCGCCACCGGCGACAAGGGCGAAGAGGGCCAGCCTAGCTCCCAGAGCCTCATGGGCTTCGCGCTCCTACGTTTCACCGGCGAAGAAACCTACGATCTTCACATCGCGTTTCGCGGGAGTCGAAGTGGCTCCGCCGGCCGCGCGGCGCGGGATGCGTTCTCCACCGGCGACGCCCGGGGCAACCCCGATTGGATCACTGACCTCGGCTATCGCGCAGAAGTCCAACCGCACATCAGCACCGGCGTTGGCCACGAGGTGAGCCGCGGAATGGCACAGAGCATCGCCGAAACATTGCCTCAGCTCTTCTACTGCCTCGACCAAGTATCCCTCGGCTCCGCGCCCACCAATATCTACGTGACCGGCCACAGCTTGGGCGGCGCCCTCGCCCAGCACTTCGCCAGCGCCGTGCTCCTCGGCGATCGATTCAGCGCAGGAAACCCAGGTCTTCCAGCGGCGCTCGAGGCGTGGCCTTGGCAAAACCTCAAACTCATCACCTTCTCGGCGCCGCGCGTCGGCAACGAAGCGTGGGCGCTCGCGCTCACGGAGCGGCTCGAGTCGAACTTCTACGAGGACCGCGCCATCCCGTATGACGATGAGGCCATCGGCGTCCTGGACCCAGAGATCCTTCCTCGTCTAAACGACCCCTCGAGGCCCGCGATCTTCCGCGTTCTGCTCCCGTCCGACCCCGTCACCACAGACCTCATCGCCGGCGGCTCCCACGTCGGCCAGACCGTCTACCTCGAGAACCCAAACCCCATCTCCATCGCGTCCCACTCGGACTTCGAAGCCCACGAACCCATCGTGGTTCGCCAACGCATCACCGACGTGCTCCGCGACACCCGAGTGCCTGAACGCGCCTGGGCCTACCAAGCCACGGCGGACCTAACGCCACTTCGCGATGACTCCATGGCGGGTTCCGCATCGGAGTACACAAAGCTCATCGACAGCGTCAGCGCGTACTACGAGGACCGCGGCTTGTACTTCGACCACGACGCCTTCGACGCAGGCGTCGGGATCTTCCTCGGGTTCATCGAGTAGGCCTCCGGTCAGCTGCTGATGATCGTGAGGGTCATCTCCCCAGCTCCCGCCCTGGCATTTCTTGCGGCGATATACTCAGGCGAGCGGAACCAGGCGCCGGCGGCCTCGGGTGACGGGAACGCAAGAACAACGAAATGATCGAGGTGGTCGCCTCCTTCAAGATGCTCGTGCGTCGTCCCCTTAGTGACGAGAGAGCCGCCGTGGAGTTTCACACTCGGGCCGGCAAGTGTGCGGTATTGCGCGTACGCCTCTTCGTTGGTGACTTCGTGGCGAACGATTACGTGCGTCGACATGGTGGCTCCTTTTGAGAGTTCGACTGCTACTGATAATGTAGCGTCTCGAACGACCATAGCGCCCCAAACCCCAAAGCGCTACACTTTCAGTAGCTAAACCTGGAGACTCCATGACATCCCCCATTCCAATGCCAGGTCAGCCCGTTCGTGGCTCCGCAACCGGCCGGCCAATCATGGCCCTATTCGATCTCCTCGGACGCGCCTGGGCGATGGGCATCATCTGGCAGCTAGAGGGCGGCCCCTACACCTTCCGCGTTCTTCGTGCTCGGTGCGACGATGTTTCGCCGTCCCTCCTCAACAACCGCCTGAAGGAGCTACGCGCCACCAGCCTCGTCGCGCTTGGGCCCGATGGCTACCACCTCACCCCGCTGGGAGAAGAGCTCCTCGCGCTCCTCAAAGACATGGGGAAGTGGTCTACGCACTGGGCCAAAACGATTGGCTGAACAGTACTCAACGAGTCTTCGCGTGTCGGCTTTTGAGGGCCCCCAAGAGACACTCAAGAGCGCTAGGGACAGCGGTTGCTCGTGCGGTCCTGAGCCCGCTCACAGCGGGAGCGTCCGTCCACGCAGCGCTCTTCGGTCTCACCGTCCGCCGTGTCCTCCGCGATCACGCACACGCGCTCTGCCAGTGAGCAGATCGAGCTCACCAGATCACGCGCTGAGGTGCAGTCGATTTCGCTGAGCTCCAGATTCTGCGAAAGCGAGTCATCCTGCGAGATCAACTCTCGCCACTCCTCGTTGACACTGATGGCGACCGGCATCGTGTCGACCATGCCTTCTGCCTGCGGCGCTTCAGACCCTCCGCTTTCCTCTTCCGCGGCCGCGTCCATCGAAGCCGACTGCGGTGCCTGTGCGCCACCACATGCCAGCTGCAGGAGCGCGACGAACATCGTCGCAAGAAGAAGACAGGAGCTCTTGATCGTCATGGTCATAGTTTACTCTTCCGCACCTAGGACGGCGTCCAGGAGTGTTTCATTTATTAGAAGCGCCTCGTGGTAGTCCGCAGCCGCCTGCGTCGCTTGTCCAAGAGCTTCGTGCGCTTGGCCCCGCGCTACCCAAAGGTTCGCCCGAAATACGTCGCCTCCGCCCAAGGCGAGCCCCGCGTCGGCGAAAACAAGCGCCCCGGCGGCATCCTCATTCGCCATCGACCAACGCGCAAGCTGGTAGAACGCGTCCTGACGGATCGCCCGCCCATCATCGACACGTGCCGGCCGGCTCAGCTCTCCGTCCGCCACCGGCTGCAATCGCTGAATCGCTTGGCGGTAGTTGCCCTGCGCCGCCGCCTGCTCTGCGCTCTCCTGCGCAGACCGCACTTCGCGGATCCACGAGCTGTCGCTGCATCCAGCAACGCAGACGCAAACGAACACGATGCAGAGCGCCCAGCGATGCAGCAATGCGTGCACTAGTAGCTGTCCTCAAGCGCTGCGAAGAGCTCGCTGCGATAGTCGCTCATCTCATGGTCCAAGCGCCCAGGGTCTTCTCCTGCCGCCGCCGACGCTTGAGCCTCGATGAGCGACATCGAAGGTATGGGCATCACCACCTCGGCATTCATCACCAAGAACGCCGCCGCAGCCGCAGCCGCGAAAGGGAGCGGAACCAAGAGGCGCCACCAAGAACGCGCCGGCGTTTTGTCGCCTGCGACCTCGGCCAACTTCTCAGGACGGCGCGCCGTCTTCAGAACATCTTCCAGCACCGCCGCTGCACGGTCCGAACGAAGCTCCGATGCCCCCTCGCTGTAGGCAAGGAGCGAAGCCGTCGCCATCGCCCGTTCGTCTACGACAGCACGTTCACCTTCCTCAACGCCACCTTCCTCAACGCCACCTTCCTCAACGCCACCGTCCATCGCCCGAGCGAGGCTCGCCGCTTCCGCGAGCTCCTCCGCCGTCGGCTCCAGCTCATCCATCTCGTCCCAGGTTTCGGGAGAGTCTACGTTCTCGTCACTCATCGATCTCCTCCCACTTTTTTCGAAACCCCTTGAGCGCGCGAAGCACCAAGACATCGAAGGTTCCAAGTTTGACCTCCATCGCCTCGGCGCACTCTTCGCGCGAACGCTGCTCGAAGAAGCGAAGCTCGATGGCGCGCCGATAGCGCGGGTTGATCTGCGCCAGGACGCTCTGAATCCGCGTGCGCAACGTCTCCGCTGCGACGTGTGCGTCGAGTCGCTCGTCGGGCAAAGCGACCTTGCCGAGCATCGGCGCGAGCATCGTCTCGAAGTTGCCCAGCGCGCGACGGCTCCGCTCCCGTGCTCGGTGCATGTCCATCGCTTTGTTCACGGCGATTCGCGCGAACCAAAAGTAGATGCTCACGCCCTTCTGTTCGAAGCGATCGATGCGCTCGTAGCCCGAACGAAACGTCTCCGAGAGCGCATCCTCCGCGGCGTCGGGCCGGCCAAGCTTTGGCATCAGCACCCGCGAATAAATCAGCGGCGCATACGCCTGATAGAGCTCGCCAAACGCCTTGTCGTCGCCGCCCGCCGCACGATCGATGCGAGGACTCTCCCAACTCAGCTGCTCTTTGCTCTTCAGGTCCAACCGGGTCCGACATTCCCGCTCCTTTCTCCAGCATTACTGCCCGCGTTTCAAGGTGATCACCACTTTCAAGGTAATCGCCTCTGCTCCCCTCGACTTACACCTGTCCGAGTTTTTTCCACATCCAGACAAAAACAGGCTGAGAGGTGTAAGCCGCCGCGTTCCGCTGCGTTGATTCCGCAGAACCCGCAGCAACGGAGCCACTATGTCCTCAGTAACGAAGTCCCCGACTCGATTCACGCAAGAATCCCTCACCCTCAGCCTCCTCGTCCTGCTTGGATGCGGAGGAACTCACGCGCCATCCTACGGCGGAGAGCCCGGCGGCAACTGGCAGCCATCCAGCTCTACAGAAGCCGCTGAGTATGCAGGCGCAGAGTCCGAAGCTCCCTACGAGAGCGGAGGCGGCGGCTCCTACGCCGCTGACTACGGCGCAAGCCCTCCCGCCGCTGAGGAGGTGGCGAGCGCCAGCGTGTCCATCACCCCCGCGGCCGTACCCACCGCCGAAGGCACCACCATCACCGCGACGACCACCACCACGGTCACCGTCGCCGTCGACACCCCTTCGCTACCGCCCACGCCGGCGCCCGCCTTCGAAGTCGTCCAACGCCCGGAGCCACGTCGACTGCTCACCGCCGCCACCGTCTCTGACCACGACCGCCGCGACAACTACCTCAGCTACTTCCGCCGCCACATCGGCGAAGCCCAACACTTCGAGCTACCCATGGAGCAGCGCGCTCGCTTCACCGTCGTCGACGGAAGCGGTCGCCCCGTCATGAACGCGACGGTCCAAGTGCAAGACTCTCAAGGTCGCTCAGCCGTGGCTCTCACTCACGCCGACGGCATCTGCGACATCCACCCCGGCCTCCTCGGTCTGCAAGACGTCGTGTCCGTGCGCGCCCAGTTTGGCCAGAGCGGCCGCAGCGAGCGTGTTCAAGTCGGGCGCTCCGAGCAGGTCACGCTGCGTCTCATGGACCACGTCAGCCAAGGCCCCACGAGCCTCGACATCGCTTTTCTCATCGACGTCACCGGCAGCATGGAAGACGAGCTTCGCTACGTGAACCGCGAGGTCGTCAGCATCGTCGACCGCATCCGCAGCGAATCACAGATCCCCGTCCGCATCGGCGCCGTCTTCTACCGCGACCGCAGCGACTCTGTGCCGCTCCAGCGCATTCAGTTCACCACCGACGTCCAGGCCTTCGCCGCCGCCATGCATAGCGTCCGCGCCAGCGGCGGCGGCGACTACCCCGAAGACATGAACGCCGGCTTCGCCACGGCCCTCGACGGACTCAACTGGAACAACAGCGCAGGCGCCGCCCGCGTCCTCATCCCCATCGCCGACGCCCCACCGCAAAACTACGGCGGCTTCGACCACCACGCAGCCATGCGCTCGGCCCTTCAAAGAGGTATCCGAATCCTCCCCGTCGCCGCCAGCGGCGCGGACCGCAGCGTCGAGTTCCTCTTCCGCGCCTACGGAGCCGTCACCTCCACACCCTACGTCTACCTCACCGACGACAGCGGTGTCGGCGGGACCCACATGGAAGCCGACACCGACCGCGTCGCCGTCGAGTTCTTCCATGACGTCCTCACGCGCTTGCTCGTCTCCGACGTGCGCGGCGAAGGCATGCACGAAGCTCATGGCTTCGAGCAGTAGTCCGCCGTCGTACGAGTCGAGTCAGAGCTCTTGAACGTCCACGAGCAGCTCGTTCCGCCGAAGAAACGGGATAATTGCCGAAGGCGGATCGTACTGAGCGACGCTCACCGGGGACGTCATCTCGTACCCCGCAGTCGTGATCCATTCGAGGAGCTCCACTTCGAGCTCCTCCACCCGCTGCGCATCTGGCGCTCCACCACTGAAACGCAGCGAAGCGACGAGCTGCCCAGGGGCCTCGCGCAGAATGACCCGCTCATCGTCGGGCTCGGGCAGGTCAGCCAAGGCGTACTCCGACGGCATCGTAAAAGTGATGCGCCAGCGACCATCCATCGGCGCCGCTTCGACGGGCGTCGTCATCGCAATACTCTGGCCCTCTGCAGAGGCTTCAACAGGAGTCGTCATCGCGATGTCCCGGTTGCCACCAAAGATATAGCCTGCGAGTCGACCAAACCCCTCGCTCGTCGCGGAGTCGCGGGTAGCCGCCTCGACCCATGTCTCCGCCACAACGCGCGGCCCGTATCGCCGAAGCTCAAAGTCCCCATCCTCGGAAACCAGCTCGAATGCAGGCTGCTCAAAGTACAGGCGCGCCAGCTGCAGCGCTGCTCCGATGACAAGGGCGACGCCGGCCAGTGTCAGCAGGGCTCGCTTTAATGTGATCTTCGGGAACGCCATGGCCCGGTTATGGTGCCAAGGAGGGAGTGTCGCCAGACCTTGCTACCAACCCCAACGCCACTTCTATTCTGTGAGCGACGCAAGCAACGGAGCCTGTGCGGGCAGCGCCAAACGAACTCGGCGAGGCTCCACACGAAAGTGATGTGCCTTCCCCACCACCGGCTCGCCATCGAGGTTCAGCGTGAGCTCTTCCGCCGAACTCACCCTTAAGTCCGGCACCCTCCAGCGCACGCTCATCGCATCAAGAGCACCAGCTCCTTCCAACATCGAACGCAGCCCATCCGCCAAATTCATCGTGTCCAAATACGGAATGATCGTGACGTCCAAAAGCCCATCATCAATGCGAGCGTCTGGGCACGCGATCGTTTGCCCATCCCACATCACACAGTGAAGGCTCCCCGCCCAAGGCGAGGTCTAATGACTCCTGAACGCTCTCGGGTATCGTCGCCGAGCGCGCGAAATCATTCGCCGTTCCGAGGGGCAACACCCCGAGCACCCCGCGAAAGTCCGCGGCGAGCAAACCGCGCAAGACTTCGTTGATGGTCCCGTCTCCACCACCCGCGATTACCCGCTCCAGGCCCTCAGCGACGGCTTCCCGTGCAAAGCGCAGCGCGTCGCCCTCTTCCCAAGTGACACGAACGTCTACGCGCTGCGTTCGCTCCCGCGCGGCCTCCACGGCGTCGCGGACCTCCTGGTTCGAAGCTTGTTTACCGTGAAGAATGATGCGGGCGGACATATTCAAAGCCTCAAGTCGCTACGGGTTGCTCAGGTCACTCAGCGATAGAACCACCGCGTGCCGCTGCATGCCCTCCTCGTTGTAGTAGAGCGCGCTCAGCTCATCCTCGCGAACGCGTAGCTCCACGAAGCTATTATACGAGTCACAGTAGAGCACCTCCGTGCCGTTCGTGGTGCCGCCGAGACCGCACTCGGAGCGCGAATCCACGGCGCGGCTGTACTGAGCCAGCGGCGAAGAGACAAACTCGTAAAAGTCGTAGCCATCGTCGCGCGGCGCAACACGCACCTGACTCCGGTGAATGTCCCCGGAAAGAAAGACCACGCCATCGACGCCGGCGTCATGGATCGAAGAATAGAGCGCCTCCCGCGCATCCGGGAACGAGTTCCACGAATCGACTCCATTGGACGTGATGAGGCTCCCACATGTGATCAACTTAAATGGAGCCTCCGAGTCTTGCAGCGATTCGACAAGCCAGTCGTATTGCGGCGTCCCCAGCGGGCCGCCCGCCATGTCATCAATCGTGTCACCGGAGTTCGTGCATCGACGCCCGGTGTCTCGATCGGTTCCATCTGCGTTAACGAGCCGTGGCCGATAGGAGCGACAGTCCAAGACAAAGAGCTCCGCAGACCCCAAGCGGTGCCTGTAGTACGTCCCCGGCGCTGCCTCCAAACCAAACGAAGGGTTCGGCCAATACTCCTGCACCGCCTGAAGCGCGAGCTCGCGCCCTGCACACTCGCCATCGGTGTTGTTGCCGAGGAAGTCATGGTCGTCCCACGTCGCCGCCATCGGGACCCGAGCCAGAAGCGCCGCTCGAGCTTCGATGCGGAGCGGGTCTCGCAGGTAATCGCGGTGCTGCGACAACGTCTGCGCGTTCGCGTAGTGGGAGTCGCCCACAAAGAGAAACGCGTCGAGGTTGAGGCCACTCAAGTGGCCAAAAACGCTCGTCTGCTGCTGTCGATACACTTCCGTACTCGTCTTCGCGCACGAACCGAGGCCAATGCGAACGGTGTCCGTCAACCCGGGCGCGGTCTCGATCGGCAAGAACTCGCCCTGAGCTTCGTCATCGACGGTGACGCGGTAATAGTAGGTGGTGTTTGCTGAGAGCCCGTCCGGATCAAAGCGCACCGTGTAGTCGTCGGCGGGCTGCGCATACTGGTACGCCACGGTGGTCGCGCCCATCCCGTCCGCATCGAGGGCAAGCTCGAGCCCATACAGACGCGTCGCGTCACCGCGCAGCCAAACCGAAACCGATGTTTCGCTCGGAAGGCCCAGCACGGGTCCCGCTGTAATCGTCGAGCCGGCGCAGCTCACGCAGCCGTTATCGATGTTGGTCTCCCAGCTGGGACGTCCGTTCACGTCGCCAAGGTCCGTGCTCAGATACACATCCGTCATGCGGCCACAATGCACGGGGCGTCCGTCAAAGCGAACGTCGAGACACGCCGGCTCGTACTGATTCTCGCCGCCCGAGAGCATTCGAATTTGCGCAACGCCATCTGCGTCGAGGCCCAGTCCTTCCACGTGCTGCACGTGCGTCCGCCACGGCGAGAGCGTCATGCTCTCGCCATCGTAGTCCATCGTCACGCACGTATCGTCGAAGCAAACTTGAGTCGGGTTTGGCGTTCCGGCGAACTCCCCTGTTCCCGTCTCCAGGGTGATCGTTACGGTCCTCACAACGGACGACGGCGGAGGCAGATCCGCAGGTCGATCCGCCGGCACCAGCACCTCTGGCGTGTTCGCATCCGCCGCATCTGTGGCGTCCTCTGCGGCATCCGCCACGACCGCGTCCACGAGCTCAGCCGCGTCCGTCGCAGCATCCACTCGCGGCCCCGCATCCGTACGGGGAACACACGCTTCATCGACGCACTGCTCTCTACCCGCACAGTCAGAGTCCACATCGCACGACGACGCATCATCGTCGCCGCACCCGGCGAGGGCTCCAACGAGAAGCCAGAGCAGACCAGGCATCAGGATGGCGAACGGATGTTTTTGCGAGAAAATCACGATCGAACTTAGCACATCCAAGGGCGACACTCGGAGGAGGTCGGCACGCCGAACGGGTGTCCTGCTTCGCCGACGTCCTCCTACCTCTTCTGCTCCACCCTCAGCGGCGGCGGAATAGGACGCACATCCGCATCGAAGACCGACTCTTGCACACCACTCACCGGCCGATTCCAGTCCCCTTCGACGCGATGCGGGCGGTTCAACTCGACGAAGTAGAGATGTTCGTCGTCAAAGAGAACAAGCGGTCAAAGCAAAAACAACAGCACCACTGTCCCGCCGTCTGGCGCATCGACGCACGCATGAAGAATGGCGGCTCGGTTCCCGTCGTCACCCGTCTGCACAATGAAGTCGCGGCGCGCTTCCTGGCTCGTCGACTCGAAGCCCACCTCCAAAAAGGAAAGCTCTCAGCTCTTCTTGTCCACAGCGAAGGGACTCGACGGCACGATCGACAGGCCGCGCAGGCTATTTGGCGAATGCAGCCGAAGCGCCGCAAACTGCTCCTGCGCCACCAGGAAATTCCCGCGTGGATCGCCCAGCTTAACACCAAACGAGTGCCCCGTAATTCGCGCCAGTACCGTCAGCGCGCCTTCGCGCAGCTCGGGTCGCCGGTCCGCCAAAGCCTCGATGAGCCAGTCGATGCGACTTCGGATTTGGGTCTTCTCTGCCCAGCGCTGCCACGCTGAACGCATCGTGCCAAGGTCATGGCAGGTCAGCGTCCGCAGAGCCTCGTGGGCTGCACGCGCGATGCTCCGGTCCGGGTCCCCAAGTAGGTCGATGAGTGGCGCAAGAGCACGTGGGTCGCCAAAAAGCGCCAGCAGCTCCATGCCCCGGCGACGCTGCTGCTGGGTCGTTCCAGGACTCTCCAAAAGACCACGCAACCAGACGCAGCCGTTGTGAAG
>JBLHKB010000040.1:0-23409 GCA_047619315.1 Polyangiales bacterium | reverse complement strand
ATCGGGGTTTCCGTCTTGGTTGAAGTCGGCGACTTCGATAGTTCCACGAATGTTCGCCCCACCACGTCGGGCGAGCTCCGTGATGCCATCACCATCCATCATGCGAATACCGCCACCATCGATGCGATAGACGAACTCCAGGGCTTCATCGCTTGGGTCGAAGTTGGCCAGAGCCAGGCCTTCGCTGTCCGGCGGCGCGCCCGTACGCCCAATGCTGAAGAGTACCTCGCCGGTGTCGCCGCTCAGACCGACGATGATAGGGAGCTGCCAAGCCGTGCCTGCGTACACAGGGACCACAACGTCGGGGATTCCGTCGCCAGAGACATCGCCCACCACCGGCGAGTTGATGACCTGGTTGTAGAGTACACCCCCGAGCGTGATGCCCTCGAAATGCCATTCTTCGGTCAAGGCGATCTCCTCGAACTCGGGTCGCACTTCGCACAGCTCACCGCCACCCGCGCCGGTCGGAAGGCAGTTGCCGATGGTGGGCTCACAGTAGAGCGAGGGGTCTCGGCAATCGAAGTCGTTGGTGCACTCGATGCCCGGCGTCGTGCAGGCGTCGGCCACGCACACGTCTCCGGCGGGGCAGCAGAGGCTGGAATCGGCGCCGCAGAGTGTTTCGTCCACCGAGCAGTCCGCGGCGCACACGACGCCATCGAGACAGATATCCCCCGCGTCACAGCAGAGAATGCCGTTGTCACCGCAGCGCGTGGTCTCGCACGTCGGCAAGCACTGGAAACCGTCGACGCACTCTTCGCCATCACCGCAGCACATCGCGCCACAGAGATTCTCATCTCGGCAGAGGCCGGCATCCGTCCTGTTGACGCCGGCGTCCGGCGTCGCGGCGTCCATCGTCGTGACGCACATCGTGTCCACGCACATGGAGCCGAGCACGCAGTCCGAGTCGCGGGTGCATTCCAGCATCTCGGTGGTGTCTTCGCAGGAACAGGCGACAAGCAGAGCCAAAAAGAGGACGCGGAAGTTCATGCGACCATCATACACAGAACGATGTGCTCGACGCTAAGCCGATGACGACTCCTGGGACCTACTTAAGGTGCGAATCACCGCACCCAGTCGCTGGTTTCGATGTCGATACGGTGTAGGCTCCCGCCCATGAGCGATGAAGCGGGAATAACGGTTGCGCGAGAGCCGGTTTTGTTGGGAGTTTTGCGCGAACGAGCCGAAGGCGAACGGCGCGTCGCGCTCGTCCCCGGAGGTGTCCTGGAGCTCAAGAAACTCGGCTTCGATGTGATCGTCGAAGCTTCCGCAGGCGTCGCGTCTGGCTATGAAGACGAGGTCTACGTGGAGGCGGGCGCCCGCATCGGCAGCGCCGCCGAAGTCCGCGCCAGCCAGGTCGTGGTCAAAGTGCGTGCCCCGACGGACGATGTGGAGGGCGGCTATCGCGACGGCGCGACGCTGCCATTTGAAGCCGGAAGCCTGCTCATCTCGCTCCTTTCGCCGGCGGACAACAAAGAGCTCATCGAGGGGCTGGCGAAAGCCGACGTCGACGCCATAGCCCTTGAGCGCATCCCAAGGATCAGTCGCGCCCAAAAGATGGACGTGCTCTCGTCGATGGGAAACATCGCGGGTTACCGCGCGGTGCTCGAAGCCGCCGTCACCTACGAAGGGTTCTTCGGCGCCTCCGTGACCGCCGCCGGCACTATCCCTCCCGCGAAGGTGCTCATCATCGGCGCCGGCGTCGCAGGCCTTCAGGCCATCGCCGCCGCACGAGCGCTCGGTGCGGAGGTTCGCGCCTTCGACGTGCGCCCGGACTGTGCAGAGCAGGTCGAGTCCCTCGGCGCGAAGTTCCTCATGCTCGACTTCGACGAGAGCGGCGAAGGCGAGGGCGGCTACGCGAAGATCATGAGCAAAGAGTTCATCGATGCAGAGATGGCGCTCTTCGCCGAGCAGGCGGAGGAAGTCGACATCGTCATCACGACGGCGCTCATCCCAGGCCGCAAGGCGCCTGTGCTCATCACCACGCCGATGGTCGAGTCGATGAAGAAAGGCAGCGTCGTCGTCGACCTCGCGGCGCGCTCCGGTGGAAACTGCGAGCTCACCAAGACCAATGAAGCCTATGTCCATGGCGGCGTGCACATCCTGGGCTACCTCAACCTCCCTTCGCGCATGGCGCACACGGCGAGCCGCTTCTTCAGCGGGAACATCGTTCATCTGCTCAAGGACATGGTGGGAGACGAAGGTTTCGCCATCGACCTCGAAGACGAAGTCGTGCGCGGAGCCCTGCAGACGCATGGTGGAAAGGTCCTAGAGCCGCCCCCACGCCGCGCTCCGCCGCCGAAGCCCGAAGCACAGACTCCGGTACACGTACCCAAGAAGAAAGCGAAGAAAGAATCCGGCGCCGGTTCGCTCGCCGGTGGCGCCATCATGCTCGGCGTCTTCGCGCTCGTCGGGCTCTTCGCACCCGCCTCCTTCGTTCCGCATTTCGGCGTCTTCGTCCTCGCCTGCTTCATCGGTTGGCAGGTCGTCTGGTCCGTGAGCGCATCCCTTCACACGCCCCTGATGAGCGTCACGAACGCCATCAGCGGCATCATCCTCGTCGGCGGAATGCTCCAGGCCGGTAGCGGCGAGTCTAACCTCCCTACGATTCTCGGCGCGCTGGCGCTCTTCTTCGCGAGCATCAACGTCTTCGGCGGCTTCACCGTCACTGCACGAATGCTCAAAATGTTCCAGAGGGGCAGCTGATGGGCGAACTCACCACCGTCGCGTACTTGGCTGCCGGCGTCTGTTTCATTCTCAGTCTCGGTGGCCTCTCGCGCCAAGAGACCGCTCAGCGCGGAAACCAATACGGAATCCTCGGCATGCTCATCGCTGCCGCGGCGACCTTCATGCAGCCCGGCATCATCGCTTGGCAGTTCATCGCCGGGGCCACGGTTCTCGGCGGCGTCATCGGTGGGGTGATGGCCAAGCGTGTCGTGATGACGGCCATGCCTCAGCTCGTCGCGCTCCTTCACAGCTTCGTGGGACTCGCGGCGGTGCTCGTCGGAATGAGCAGCTACCTCGCGCCGGGTGAAGGCCATGCGGAGCTCAGTCACGCTGAGCACGTCATCCACCAGGTCGAGATCTGGGCGGGCATCGCCATCGGCTCCATCACCTTCACCGGCTCCATCATCGCGTGGGCGAAGCTCCGCGGCTCCATGTCCGGCAAGCCTCTTCTCTTGCCTGGGCGACACCTGCTCAACCTCGTGCTGGTCGGCGCCACCATCGCACTCGCGGTGCCCTTCATGGACGCCACCACCGCGGATGAGGGCCTCCAGTGGATGCTCATCATGACCGCCGTCACCGGCGTCCTCGGCATGCATCTTGTGATGGCCATCGGCGGCGCCGACATGCCCGTCGTGGTCTCGCTCCTCAACAGCTACTCGGGCTGGGCCGCAGCGGCTGCGGGCTTCATGTTGAGCAACGATCTATTGATCATCACCGGCGCGCTTGTGGGAAGCAGCGGCGCGATCCTCTCGATCATCATGTGCCGAGCGATGAACCGCTCCATCCTGAACGTTGTCTTCGGCGGCTTCGGTACCGCAGGCGGCGCGCCGGCGAAAGCGGGCACGGGCCCTCAGGGAGAGATCGTCGAGACCGACGCGACGACTCTTGTTCAAGAGCTCCGCCTCGCGAAGAAGATCGTCATCGTGCCGGGCTACGGCATGGCCGTGGCGCGCGCCCAGCACCCCGTCAAAGAGCTCGTGCACGTGCTCAAGGAGAATGGCGCAGAGGTCGTCTTCGCCATCCACCCCGTCGCCGGTCGCTTGCCTGGACACATGAACGTGCTCCTCGCCGAAGCGGGCGTGAACTACGAGATCGTTCATGAGATGGAAGACGTGAACGGGGACCTCCCGAACACCGACGTCGTCCTCGTCATCGGCGCCAACGACATCGTCAATCCCGGCGCCCTCGACGACGAGAGCAGCCCAATCTACGGCATGCCCGTCCTCGAAGTCTGGCACGCCAAGCGAACAGTCGTGTTCAAGCGCGGCATGTCCGCGGGCTACGCCGGCGTCGGCAACCCGCTCTTCTTCAAGGAGAACAACCGCATGCTCTTCGGCGACGCCAAGAAGAGCGTCGACGCGCTCTTGGCCGAGCTGAAGTAGATGTGCGTTTATGCACCTTCCTGGGCCTAGTCGTTTGCGTCGCTTGCGGCAGCGCTGAGCAAGGAGCAGCCGGGCAACCACCGTCGAATGAGGAGCCTGAGTCACCGCCCCTTCGCTGTGATGATCGGGTGAGCGCTTTCGAGGCTCGTCTCGCCTTGGCTCCTCCTGACCTGGGGGCATTCATGCCGCCGCCGCCGCCTGGCGTGCGAATGCTCCATGGACATGGTGAGCTGCTCCGCTCTCTTGGTCCTGTCGCGACTATTCTTCGAGACGGCGCCATGTTGTTCGACGGAGAGCCCATCGTGCAGGTACAGCTTCAACCACGTCTTGAGCAGTCGCGGCGTAACTGGACGCTCTTGCATCCCCAAGAGCCCTTCCCAGGGACGTTCTTCGCTTGGGTCGACGCGGACGTAAAGGTACGCGAGGCGCACCGTCTTCTGCAGAGCGACAACAGCTGGCTGCTCCTCGTTGAGGATCCCTCGCTTCGCGCAGATCCTCCGGTCTGTCCTCCCTCGTTGGGCGAGCGATGTCAGACCTTGGCGGAAGTAGATCAGGCGACAAAGGTCATGATCACGCGGGAGTTGGTGTCCGGCGCCGTGGGCTCGTGCCAGGAGCTAGTGAGCATGTATGTCGCCATCGCCGAAGCGGCCTACGACGAAAAAAGTGCGATCCTTCGAAGGGAAATGCCCATCGCCCTCCGCCAGTGCGATTGCAACGCCGATGTCGATACATTGGAGTACCTCACCCTGGAGTTATTCTCCCTCGGCGCTCCGGTCATACGGACCATTCAAGTCGAGCAAGCAGGGAGTCTTGACCAGACGATCGGCGAGTACGTGGCAGGGCGCTAGTCTCCTCGGAGATGCCGGCGGAGGACCGCTTCGACGACCTGACGCTTCTCACCGTCAAAAGGAGCGTTGAGAAGCCCGCGCTACTCAGCCGCCGATATCTTCTTGATCTGCGGGGGTCCGAAAGGGAGTGGTGGACGGGTGATAGAAGAGAGAGACTCTGCGCATCCGGATGGGCACAACATGAGAACGAATAGCGAAAGCCCAAGCCCGCTAGTTCGTCGCGACGCCGCTGAGCACGTGCCCTGCGTCGCCCGAGTCATCCGTGCGCCGAGTCGTGTCTTCTGCAGCGAGTGTCTCATCGCTCTCCACCGCGCCCACGGGCAGTGGGTGCACATGGCTTGGAGGAACACTGCGCACGAAGATGGGCGGCGTCGCGACGAAGGAATCGCCGAAAGCCATCAAGCTCCCTGTGGTGCGGTCCATTGCGAAGGCGAGGGCTTCGCGCCCTGGGCCACCGTCGAAGCGCTCCCAACCATGTGCGGTTAGAAAGAAGCTCGCGGTGGGCCCGACGGCGAGGAGTCCGTGAGCCGCGTCGAAGAGAAGCGAAGCCGCGGATGCCGGGACGGGATACATGTCCACCTTGAACCATGACTTTCGGAAGAGCCAAAGCTGTCCGTCGACGAGGGCGTAGACGCCGACCGGCGTGGCGACGAGGTTGCTTGGCTGCCCCGGTAGAAGCGAGTCGAGCTTGGTCAGCGTCTCCCCATCGTGTGTCCATGTCGACGCAGCGACCTGAATGACGAGTCGTGAAGAGCGCTCGTCCCAAGCGAGGTGAATCGTGGCGTCTTGGTCCACCTCATCCATGTCGTCATCACTCATCGTCGCGAAGGTCGTCCACTGAGACTCGCCGAAGGGCGCCACAAAGAGGTCGCCGTCGCGCGTCATCGCGAACGCATCGCCGTCTTCGTTCATCGTGAGGGCGTCGATGAGTCGAGCGTCCGGGAGCGGCGCTTTGATAAGGTTCCAGGCGCGTCCATCCAGGCGATAGATCGCTCGCGTCGCGGCGTCGCTGGCGATGACGCCTTGGTGGCTGCCAAACACCTGCGAAGGCGCGCACCCCTGCAGGCCAGGTGTCGTTGTCACAGCGCCGGCACGCCACAGGTGTGTCTGGCTCGAGGCCAGCTCGCCGCCGACCATGAGCAGCGCGGCCTCTTCGAGAGGCGTGCTGTCGTCGGCGAGTGACACCAAAACACGGCACGGCGTCGCGCCTGCGTCGCCAAGAGGTTCGCCGCTGGGTACGCGAACGAGCTCATAGCGTTCGCCGGACTGTTGAAGCGCGACGGCGCCCTGTCCGGGGAAACCGGTTACGCCAGAGGCGACGGGACACTCGAGGTCTTCCCAGAACTCCCCGTTGAACGAGAAGGTCGAGTCGAAGGCGCCGATGACGCCATGTTCCTCATCAAAGGTCACACTGCGGAGCTCAGGTCCGCGGCACATCTGAACGAGCGAGTCACCTTCGACGCGAAACGTAAAGCCGGCGGCGTCCACGGGGGTGACGTGAAGAAGAACACCAAACTCTGGAACGTATGTGGCGACGACGCAGCGAAGATCACCTTCGTCGTCCAGGCCGGCGAGACCCGCGAAATCGGAGAGCTGGGGAAGCGTCAGAACCTTTGCTTCACGGGGAGCGCTCAGAGGGCGCAGCGAGACCTTCGAGGTGCCGACATTGACGGTACCAACGAAAACCTCTTCTTGGTCCGCGTCGTAGTACGCGAAGAGCCCCTGGGGATGAACGGACTTGACCGGCGCACGCCATTCCGCCGCCCAAGCGGATCCGTTCCATCGATAACCGACGAGGGCATCTTGGACTTCGAAACGCCAGACGTTCTTGCGTCCTGGATCGACGACGACAACAGGGGAAAGCGTAGAGCATGGGCCCCCGCCAAATAACGTTCTCCAGCTAGTCATATTTGGAATACGATCTAGCGCCAAAGATCTTCCCTGGCGAAGTTCTGGGGTCGAAACACCCATTTCTGCTGCGAATTGCTGACAAAATCGTCGAAGAGCTGAGTCTTCGAGCTCTTTACGCAGCGCAGAGCTCAGAACGACTCATCGATCCAACGCACCGGCGCGCTGCTTTCAACGTCACCAATCGTCGACGCCCCCAACCCTATCGCGGACTCCTCTTCAAGGCGCTCTTGCGACACACCCACGTTGAGCCGGGGAACTTGAGATAGGCGGCGTGTTGCATCCGCACGCCGGACTAGCCCAGATGCAGTCGCTCAAAGGGGCCGAGGTTGACGCCAAACGCGTGCTTCGCGGCAGCGCGGGCGTTATCGCCATCGCCGGTCGTGAAGACCTCATGCAAACCACGACCCCTGGTTTGGCCATAAGCCGTGAGTACTCTGCGGGCAAAAGTAGGACTGGGGTCGAGGACCGGGCAGTTCGTGAAGTGCTGAAAGACCCCTAGAAGCGCTGGGTAGTGAGTACAGGCCAACAACAGGGCATCAGCCCCGGCGGCCTCGAGAAGGAGTCGCTCTACATCTCGCTCAACTTCTAACCCGCTCAGCCGACCCGCCTCCACGTGGGCCGAGAGCGCTTGGGCCGGCAGCGCGATGACGTTGCGCCCTGCGGCTCGTAGCCGTCGCTCATGAACCCCTGCTCGGATGGTGCCATCGCCTCCGAGCACGGCGATGGTCTCAGCGCCCGAAGCGAGGGCGATCTCGACCCCGTCGTCGATGATTCCGAAGAACGGACAAGGCGGGTTCTGAAGCACTTCAAGGGCGACGCTTGCGGTGTTACACGCGACGGCGATGTGTGTGACGCCGCGTCCGACGAGTGCCACGGCGATGCGTCTCAAACGCTCCGCCAGAAGCGACGCTGGCACCGTTCCATACGGCGCGAACCCGCTGTCGCTGACGTACACCAAGTCGAGGGCTGAAGCGCTGCGGCGGATCATGTCATAGGTCGGCGCGCCGCCAATTCCCCAATCGAGCACCGCGAGAGTCACGGGTAGCTCTGAGGAGCGAACCAATCGCCTTGAAGAGGGCCTGAGTCGAAGGCCAGTACGCGCGCGCTGAGGCCCAGGTTGAGGCGCTCGACCTTTCGGCCTGGGAAGCGGCTCTCGAGATACCAGACCATCTCGTGCTCGGCGCGGATCGGATTGTAGGCGAGCATTTCACGCCAGCCAGGGTGCGCCACCAGCTTCGCGCGCGCGTCTTGATAGGCAGGGTGACGGCGGTCGTTGAACCAGGTCTTTGCTTTGGTCAGCAGCAGCTCAGGGATCTGAAGCGTTTTGACCGGCGCTGTCACCATGTCCACAACGAGGAGGCGACCGCCGGGCCGGAGCACGCGCGTCACCTCGCTCATGAGCGGGTCCCAGTCCAGGTAGCGAAACGAAAGGAGCGAGGTCACGACATCGACGCTCTGGTCTTCAACCGGCAAGCGTGGCCCTTTGATCGCTTCGAATCGCAGCTTGTCGTCAGACTTGTTCTCTTCTGCCGCGAGGCGAATCATTCCGTCGGAGGCATCGACGCCCACGCCGCTTCGAAGACGCCCGCTTAGTTGACGAAGAAGCGCTCCGTTGCCGCAGCCGATGTCGAGGACATCGACGGGCTTCTCTGGAAGATGCTCACTCAGAAAGCGCCACTCATCGGCGCGAACTCTGATGTCTGCAAAAGTGGCGGCATAGAGCTCCGCGACTTCGTCATAGCTGCCGCCGGAGTCGCCTTCGCCCGGCGGCTCGAATCGCTTCAGAGGCTCCGCCGCGGCGAAGCCGGCGTACTTGATGAGAGAACCCCGGAGCCCGTGGGACTTGCGACCTTTGCAGCCGATGACGAAGAGCTCGCCACTTTTAGCTGGACGGACAAAGCGCTCGGGGCTCGCTGAGAACGTCGTGTACCAGTGGTAGCCGTGGCACGGCACGGCGAAGGTGCGCGCAAAAAAAGCAGCGAACCAGCGGCCTGTTCGGCATGCGTGAAAGTAGGCCTCGGCGCCTTCGGCGAAGGGGATATTGAGCTCTCGCCACTCGTGTGGACTGAACTGCTCGGGCATCGAGGTGGTGCGAAACATGGGGCCGTACATCCCCGCGTGCCCCACGAAATGTAGCGCGCGGATCGAAGCACAAGATTGAACGGCGTCGACGAACTCGCGTTTGGATTCGATGCGATCCAGCTGAACGTTGTGGCCGTCACGCTGGAGGCGTTTGGCCAGCGTCTTCGCCGAGCGTTCAAGTTCAGTGCCACCCTCGCGGTATTTCGTGGTGTAGCCGACCCAAGTGACCGCGCTCACGGGCTCTCGCTCCAAGGACGAGAAGGGCTTGGCTCTTTCGTGGGCATCCGCGCGCCAATCTGGACGGTTTTCAAGAAACTTCAACCACGCTCGCCTCCTTGAACGAGTGCTCTCGAGCAGGTATTCCCGCTCGGTGGATGATTCATCAACCCCGCAGATGAACCTGCCGCCGCCTCATGTCCCGGCGAAGCCCGATCTGGCAGCACGAAACGAGTCGATACGGCTCGCGCAGGCTTTCCTCGCAAAAGTGAAGTCCCGCCGCGCGTACGCGACGTGGGGGATCGCTGTGCTCATCGCTTTGGTGTTCGCTCTGCAGCTCGCCATTGGCCACATGGATTCAAACGCGGCGTTCATTCGATCCGGCGCTCTCTATCCGCCGCGCGTCTTCGAAGAGGGCGAGTTCTGGCGTCTCGCGAGCTGCACTTTGCTCCACGCGGACTGGATGCACGTAGGGTTCAACGTCTATGTCCTCCTCGTCCTCGGTATCTTCGTCGAGCGCATCATCGGGACGCCGCGCTTCTTGATCCTCTACGTTTGCTCCGCGTTCGCGGGGAGCGTTGGCAGTCTGTTCTTCTTGGGCGAAGGTTTCAGCGTCGGCGCATCTGGCGCCGTGTGGGGCCTCCTCGGTGCCCACGCGATCCTCGCGTTCCGGCCTACGGGTCTGTTGCCTGCGCTGATGCTTCCCGGCGTCAAGAAGGCCGCGATGATCAACCTGGGCCTCAACGTGCTCAACTCGCTTCGGCCTCAGATAGACATGTGGGCGCACTTCGCTGGTGGCGCGGCGGGCGCTTTGGTCTTTCTCGCGTTGAGCCGTGGCGTGCCTCGTGTTCCCCAGACTCTTCAAGAGATCGTTCCCGACCAGGTCCCCACGCCCAAGATCCTGTGGCCCCTTGGCCTTGGCGCGATGCTTACACTCGTCTCGCTCACGGGCATCGCCATCGTCCAGGGCAAGCCTTTTGAGCTCGACACCGCGCCGGTTTTTGAGCGCGTGGAAACGGAGTGGTTAGGTCTCAGCGTCGAGCTTCCGTCGGTGCTTCTTGAGCGTACCGAACAAGCCACAGAAGCGGACGCCCGTGAGCTGGTCGTCGGCGACGCCGTGCAAGACACCATGATGATCGGTGTGTTCGTCGTGGAAGTCCCGCCCATGGGCCCCGCAGAAGTGGAGCAGCAGATCGCCTCCCTCGAAGGCCTCGCGGTCCCCGAAGGCGCCACCCGACTTCGGCCGCCGGAGCGCGTGAGTGTCGGCGAACATCAAGCATTGCTCGTGCGTGACCGACTCGAGAATGAGATCTTCCTCGACCGTGTGTTCGTGCTCTATTCAGACCGATTGGTGCGCGTCACCGCCTACCGATGGCCTGGCTTCGACGAGGCGACGCCTCAATATACGGTGATGCGCATCGCCGAAAGCGTGCAGCTTCTGTAGCTACTCTTCGGGGCGACACTCCCAGCGTGTCGCCATGCGATAGAGCACCGCACTCTCGCCTCCACTGCTCGGTATCAAACGCACTCGGGCGCGTAGCCAAAGAGGCGTGGACGGAAGACCTCCCCGCTCAAGCACCTCTTGAAGGTTGATGGTGCCGCTGTCCGGTAAAAGCGGAATCGATACCGTCGTCCCCACGCTTCCTTCCATCTCGGTTTCTGAGTCGCCCACCTGGAAGACGAGCTCGACACGGCTGTCGTCCGGCGTGTCCACGGTGTACTCAAAATCGTTCCAGTACGGCCGCTCCGGAGGTACTCGGCACGTCACGGTGCTGTCGTAGGCTCGCTGGTAGAACCCTTCCGCGCGTGAGCTGCACCCGTGGTCAAGTGTTATGGAACGCACGCGAGGCGTCAGACGGGAGCCGGGTTCACGGTCGCTGCTCTCGAGGACGACCTCGACCTCCGCAAATGCACCATGGGTGATTCCAAGGGCGTCGAAGACGACGCCTACCGGCAGCGTCGTGAGCAAGGGCGCCGCGAAGCCGACGCCGTACCAGTCGGCGCTTGCGAGGGCGTCTGTGGTGTCCGCCGTTCGTACACGAAACGCGACCGTGGTTCCAAGAGGAAGATCGACGTCGAACTGTAGGTTTTCCCAGCGTGTCGAGGGCCCACAGCCTTCGAAGCGCATGATGTACGACCCTCGCGGTGTCGCCGCGAGACGAAGCTGTTGTCCCGTCATGTCCGAGTAGGTGTAGGGGTTGCGAACTGTGTAAGCGGTGCGGCGTATGTTGTTGTCTCGAAGTCTGCGCCCTGGTTCGATAACCCAAGCGGAGTTCTCCCAGCGCCCGATGACCCACACGCGCGAATCGGCGGCGACGGCTACGCCCCAGCCACGCATCCACTGACTGCTCCGGTTGTATTGGATGTGGCGTTTGTCCCTCGGGTTCTCGGCGTTGAGTCGCCAGACGCCGAAGCTGCCCGTTGTCCACACGTTGCCGCTGCCGTCGACGGCGATTCCGGCCTTCCAACCGCCACTCGATCCAATCCCCGCCGTCGCCCAGCGACGTCGGCCGCTTCCAGTCGGCGTATAGCGCTGCACGTCCCGATCACCGCCGACCCAAACTCGCTGTGCCGAGTCGACGGTGATTCCGTACGGCCGGTTGAAGTCTGGAGTAGGGATCGCCTGTTTGATCGCGTCGTCACAGGCCGTGAAAGTGGAAAAACCCTCGGTGCACACGCCGCCCCACGGGCAGCCGTCCTCATTGCATCGGCGTGTATCGATCCGCAGGATCCTGCGGTGGCCGAGGGTCGAAATCCACAGCTGGCCCGAGCCGTCTAGCGCAAAGCCATATGGGCTATACTCGACGCTGGTGGTCATCAGCACCGCGCCGCTTCGTCCATCAAGAAGGCTGATGCGCCGGTCGTTATAGCCGCCGACCCAAACGTAGGGCCGCACGTCGCCGGTCACGGGGTCCGTGACGTCTTGAGCGGCGACCGCGCGAATCATGCCGTTAGGCATGACCGCTCGCAGATCCGTTGACCAGACAACACAGTCGTCCTGCCCCCAAGGAAGCGCTCGCCCATCTGTGCTGGTGGTAATACGCCCATCACCATTTGTATCTGGGCACGCTGTGCCACGGGGCGAGATCTTGGTCAGGAACATGCCGAGACGTCCCGCGACGAAGGCTTCCCCGGCTGTGTTGATCGAAGTTCGGGAGGGGTCGTTGCCGCGGCCGTA
This sequence comes from Polyangiales bacterium, assembly GCA_047619315.1. GTDB lineage: Bacteria > Myxococcota_A > Polyangia > Polyangiales > Houyiibacteriaceae > JBCCRV01. The sequence continues at coordinate 11,068 of JBLHKB010000040.1, read as the reverse complement.
GGGACCCACCCAGAAGCGCCCGGTTTCACGGAAGGTGACGACATCGAATCGCGAGATCGTCCCCTCCGCCGTGTTGGCGATCCAAATGCTGTCGTTGATGCTCTCCGTTCGACCCAAGATCAGAGCGCCATCACGATCGAGCTCGACGCCGTCGGATGGGTTTCTATTCGTATCGAAGCTCTCGTCTCCTCCGACGCCGACGGTGTGCTCATCGCGCACCATGAGGCCACCCGCGGAAACCACGCCGCCCAAGAGGGGGTCAAAGCGAACATCTTCGCTGTTGTCTTCCGTCAGCTCACTGTTCTCAATGGAGCTGTCTTCGGCGACGTGACACGCGGGGTTGCAAGGGTTGCACTGGGTCGGCGGCGCGATGAGTGCATTTGCGAGGGAGATGCGCTGCTCTTGAATGTCACGACATTCGGTCCAGCGTCCGCCGCGGCAGGACTGCTCGCCAATGGCACAGACAAGATCTGCACCTTCGTAGGAGGGCTCGCCGTAGCAAGCTAGGGCCTGACCTTCGACGGCACAGCTGCATCCGGCGTCTCGGTCTGCACAGGTGGGAGCATCCGACTTTTCAAGGCCAGGGTTCTGACACGCGACGAGGAAGAATAGGAAGACTGAGGCAGCTCTCATGGTGTGTCGCTTTCGTCGCGTTCATCGAAACTCAGGCAGCGTAGTGGGTCCGTCGCAGCGATAGACCCGCACACAAAACGTGGAGGGCAGTCGGCATCTCGAACGCAGTCACCGATCCGAACGCAGCGGGAACGACCACTCCCCGTGTCGAGGCAGGTAAGACCGGAAGGGCAATTCCCGTCCCGGCACGCTCCATCAACCACGCATGCAGATTGCGAGGTTCCGGGATCGACGCCGCACGAGAACCCAGGCGGACATTCGGTGTTGCTGGCGCAGCCCCCGGCGAGGGAGCACTCTTGCTGTCCGTCCCCATCGACGTCGAGGCAGCGCGCGCCTGGTTCGCAGATCCCGGTGGTTTCACATGGGGTTTGTGCAGCGACGCAGTAGGGACGTCCTTCCATCGGCATGAAGGAGCAGCTCATGCCTCGCGGACAGCCAGCGGAATGAAACCCGCACGGGATTCGGCGATCGACGCAGCTTCCTAACTCGCACCGAAAGCCAAGAGCACACTCCCGTGTTTCTGCACATGTGTCCAACGACGGGCACATGCCTCGCTCACTGGGCGGTGCTCCTTCCGGACGAACGCATTCGCCGGTCGGACAGTCCGCGTTGTTTGTGCAGGGGTGTCCAGGCACACAAGCCTCTCCTCCACAGAACGCCGGCGCGCAGTGGAACCCAGCCGCGCACTCCCCACATTCACTGCTCTCCACCTCGTCGCAGAGCGGCACTTGTTCTCCCGGTCCCATGTCCGGGAAAGGTTCTGCGGCGGGCGGCGATTGACTCGGGTGGGTGAGCGCCGGGCCGAGCGCTTGAACGCTGTGGTCAGCGCTGTCGTCCAGAGGGCTCTGAGGCGGCGCATCCCCACACGCCAACAAGCAAACGAGGCAAGCTCCGATGGAAGCGACGCGACTCATCGCATGACCCCATCAAGCGTCACCAAAAGAGCACATGCGTTCGAGTCCACATATGTTCGAACGGATGGGCCGCCGAGGACTTGAGAGAAGCGGCCCGGACAGGCTAGAGCTCCTCGGGCATTCGGGGCCAGGGAGCTCATTAGTCCAAAAAGTATAATCGTGCGCATCGTCGCCTCCGCTTTGAGGATACAGCAGTTTTAGTTCAACCGCTGCTGCGTGGAACTTTTGCATGCTGCTCGATGTCTGGATGCCATGGCTTATCGCAGTGACCAAGAAGCGTGGGTACGAAGAAGTGAAGAAGCGGAAGCGCGGGCTCAGGTTGCCGAAACACGGGTTCACGCTACCGAAGCTGCGCTGAGCGAGCTGGCCGCGATGAAAGCGAAGGCGCCGTGGACGCACGCAGTTGTGACGCTGATTCTCCTCTCGCTGGGTGGCGTAGCGGGCTGGTACTCAGCGCCCGCGGAACATCGGCGAGGGTTCTTTACGGCGCTCTCCACGCAGGCGCTCGCGTCACGAAGTAGCGCTCGCTACACCTGGCGCGCGATGCCGACGCAGACCACTCGCCTCGCCGCGCGTGGGGAAGAATGTACCTTGATTGTGGATGCACGAGACAACGACGGCGCAGGTGAGCGGCCTTTGCGCGAGATCTACGTTCATCTTGAATGCCAAGGACGCACTCTGCATAGAACGTCAGAGATTCGCTCCGGGGGACACAGCGTCGGCGGATGCGTGCTCCAAACAGATGGCGAATTGAATCTGTTTTGCTCGATTGGCGAGCGTTCATCCCGCGACGGAATCCGCTACTACATCAACACGCGATCTGGCGAATTACAGCTGCAGAAGAACGGGATTCAGGCAGACTTTGAGATCACGCCGCATAGACGTGAGTACGAAAGGCCCGAGCGGCGGATTACGCGTGGAGCCAGCACCTTTGAGAGCGACGCGACGATCATACACGTCTCCGGGATTCCGAGTGAAGGCACCCTCCCTCGACCGCGGGTTCGCGTGGGCGCGGCCTGCCAGGTGTTGGCGAGATCGGCGACGGGGGAGCGAGAAAGTCGATGCGAGGTGGAGATCGAATGCGCTGGGACACTCTTCGAAGCGAGCGGCGTCTGCTCCCTGGACGAGGTCGGACAGCTCGAACGCATCGTCGATCTCACCGTGTCTCAGCGAGACGATGAGCGTGGCGACGGGAACGCCTCGCTCATCTTCGATGTCGCCGAGCGTCGCCTGGTCTTGATGGAGGACAACGGACATGAGGCGTTTCTTCTGCACCTGAGTCTTGAGTCGAGTCGGTCACGCGCCCGTTTTCTCTGAGCATGCGTTAGCGTGAGCCATGACGAACGAACGACTCGCGCCCGGACTTCAGCGCGATGGCGAAGGCGTGGTGCGCTGTAAGTGGCCGTCGCAGCACGAAGACTATATTCGCTATCACGATGAAGAGTGGGGCATCCCCCAGAGCGACGAGCACCGGCTCTTTGAGAAGGTGTGCCTCGAAGGGTTTCAGGCGGGCCTCAGCTGGCTCACAATTCTGCGCAAGCGAGAGAACTTCCGCGACGCCTTTGCAGAGTTCGACTTCGAGCGCGTGGCTCGCTTCAACAAGCGGAGCGTGGAGCGGCTCCTCGGCGACGCGGGCATTGTTCGCCATCGTGGCAAGATCGAGTCGACGATCAACAACGCGAAGCGCGCGTGTGATCTTGTGGACGAGTACGGTTCGCTGGGTGCGTTCTTTTGGTCTTTTGAGCCGGCGACGAAAGCTCGTCCAAAGCGCCTGACGCTGAGCGCGATGCAAAAGCTAACGCAGTCCGCGGAGTCAGTCGCGATTAGCAAGGAGCTCAAAAAGCGGGGCTGGTCGTTTGTAGGGCCGACGACGCTTTACGCGTTCATTCAAGCCATGGGTATGGTCAACGATCACATCGAAGGCTGCCACGCTCGGCCCCTCGTCGATGCCGCGCGGGCGTCATTCGAGCGGCCCTAGTGCCCCGAACTCGTTCAAACCGCACTAGCAGGCTAGTCTTTGTCCCGAATGAGCTGAATGCCCTCGGGCTTAAGCTCGACTCGGCGGGCACGGTAGAGACCACCCAGCGCTTTCTTGAACGCCTTCTTGCTGATCTGAAGTCGCGCGCGAATATCCTCCGGCGGGCTCTTGTCGTGAAGGGGAAGAAACCCGTCGGGTGCCGCGACAAGAGCGTCGAGGAGCACGAGCTGGGCGTCATCGATGGCCGCCGCGCCTGAGCGCTGCAGACGGATATCGAGCTTGTTGTCGGGACGAACGAGCTGAACGTACGCCTTCATCGTTTGGCCGACACGAAGAGGCTGGAACGCTTCGTTCTTGTAGATGAGACCGGGGTGGCGGCCTTCGACCACGACCAACATACCGAGGGGGTTTCGGTCGTAGACGAGCACGTCCACGCTTTGGCCCTCGGTGATGTTGGACACGTCGTAGTCCAGGTAGTTCTTGAGCTGGCTCGTCGCTTTGACGCGGCCCGACTGCTTGTCGAGGCTGACGGCGAAGACAAACTGGTCGCCGATTTCGAGCTTCCGGACCTGTTCGTTGTTCGGTGCGAAGAGGTCCTTATCGAGGCCCCAGTCAAGGAAGGCGCCGTGGGGCGCGACGTCGATGACGGAGAGGAAGGCGAAGTCCCCAACGACGGCGGTGGGGCGCTGCGTTGTGGCGACGGGGCGATCTTCGGAGTCCGTGTACACAAAGACTTCGATGGACTCGCCGATCTCTGTGTCTGAGTACGCCAAGCTGCCCGGGAGAAGCACCTGCTCGTCGTGCGCTTCGCCACCGAGATAGAAACCCTGGGGCTCTTCGCGGCGAACTTCGAGCGTGTTGTATTGACCGATTTGATACGTCATGCGAGCTGGTCCTAGCATGGCCACGACGAGACTCTATGCGGCGGCGTGCCTCCTTCTCAGCTGCACTTGTGACCCGAGCCCGGACGTGTCTCAGGGAGAAAGCTCCTCGGAGCAGGGACAATCGTCCGAAGAGGGCAGCCAAGACGCGCCGTTTCTCTTCGCGACGCTCAGCGCCCGCCAGGAAGAGGTTCCAGCCAGATTCGGGGCTTCGCTACCCACAAACGTCGAAACATGGCGCAGCTGGGGCGAGGAATTCCCGTCGCGGGGCCATGTCGAAGACATGCTCCTTTCTTCCAGCGACATGAGACATCGCTTTGCGGCGGCGGTGGCTTCAGCCCTTGAGCACGCTTCGATGGAGGAAGTCCTGAGCGTCCACGGCGCCATGGTGAGGTGGCTTGAGCCCGACGAATGTGAGTGGCTCGGCGAATGGGCGGAGCATGACGACACCCCAGCTCCCGCTCGGCCGTTCTTCTGGATCGAGTTCGCCGGCTGCGCACCACTGGGCGACGAGGCTCGCTTTGCGCGCGAAGACCTACCTCCACGCGCCGTCCTCGCTCGCGCGGTGGCGCAACTCAACGAGCGTGGGAATCTTGAGCTGAACCCGAGACTCGTCGAAACGCTCCGGCGTGTTCTTGAGCAGGAGAGTCGAACTGGCGACTTTGCTGTGACGCGGGTGGGCGTGTCGACTCTGCTTCGCTTTGAACGCGGCATTGAAACGGCGCTTCAGCTTCGAGACGACTTCCCGGCGGCGGCGGACGCCATCGAGGCTCTGTTTCGCAATGAGACGAACCCGAGGGCAGCACGCTTTTTTGCTGAATATTGTCAGCAGCACACGGAAACACGAGAGTGCCGGACGGGCGGTCCACGATGGAGAGGGCAAGCTCGCCCTCTGCCGCCGGTGACGCCGCCGGCGACGCCCACGGTGACGCCGCTCGCGGAGGAGGTCCGACGCTATGGTTTCGACGCGTTGTCCTTCGTCGAAGACCACCCACGTGAGCGGGTCGCCGTTCGAGAAGAGCTCGCGGAGTGCGCTGGGGGAGAGACCTACTCGGAATACCTGTGTCTAAAGCAGCTGGCCCTCGTCGACCGCTCATTCGCACGACAGCTCGCAGTGTCTTTGGGATCTGGAGCGTTCGCAGAGATGCGCTCGCTTCTTCGGACGCTTCGCGAAGATGAGGACGCCGCAGCGCTGGGCGCTCGATTGGAGGCGATGGACCTCATCACGGCTCGGGACATTCACGCGCTCACTCCCCTGGACCATCTGCTGCTGGCCGGTCGTGCTCTGCAGTTCGATGTGGAAACCGGCATATTCCCCAATGAGCACGACTCGCTGCTGCGACGGCTTTTGGCGCTGGCGCCTGGCGTCCTCAGCGAGACGGTTTTTGACGAAGAAACGAGCGCGCTCGTGGACGGCCCCTACCAGCTGCACGCTTGGCGCGGTGGCCGGAGATGGTCGACGAGGGCTCGCAACCTGAACGACTGGTACGACGTCGACGCGGTTGTTGGCATGCTCAATTCGCTGGCGAGGTCCTCCGGTTCCCAGGAGCGCTGGCTAGTCCTCGCGACCGGAGACCAAACGGTGATCGTCGTCGCTGGCCCTGGTGATGCGCTGCGAAGAGCCGTGGAACAGGGGCTCATTGAAGCCGCAGAGAGCGACGAGGCCCGAAAGTTGGGGCTCGAAGCCGAGGACTGGGCTGCGGTGATGATGATTCTTCCTCTGACGGAGGCCTTGGCACGGATACGGGTCCTGGTGCTGACGTTGGTCCGACCGTCGACGCAGGCTCGGCGGATGACGCTGGCTCGACAGAGGATGCGGGCTCCACGGACGATGCAGGTCCAGGCCTCGACGCCGCTCCAGGCCTCGACGCCGCTCCCGGCCTCGACGCGGGTCCAGGCCGCGATGCCGCTCCAGGCCGCGACGCGGGTCCAGGCCGTGACGCCGGTCCAGGCCGTGACGCCGGCAGCGTCGAGATGTGCGGCGGATCTGTCGGCGCTCTGTGCTCAACTCGTGGTGACTTCTGCGAGTACGCGACGGGCTGTGGAGTCGGCGACGCCGACGGCATGTGCGTCACCCCGCCCGAGTTCTGCTCGCGTATCCTAGACCCTGTCTGTGGTTGCGATGGAAATGACTACGGCAACCCATGCATGGCGCAGATGGCGGGTCAGAGCGTCGCCAGCCGGGGCCGCTGCGAAGTGGCGGCGCGATGTGGCGGTCGAGGTGGGTTCACCTGCGGCCGCAGCCAATATTGTGCGTACTCGCGTGCGGATATGTGCGGCAGCTTTGACGCGACAAGCACTTGCATGACCCGTCCCGGCGCCTGCGGCGACATTTTCAGACCCGTATGTGGCTGTGACGGCGGTGACTACGGAAACGAGTGCGAAGCCAACTCTGCGGGCGTTGCCGTCTCGTTTGATGGCACCTGCGACGAGCCCTGACGCTCGTTTGGGGGCGTGTGTCGCCTGAGATCGCGGCTTTTTGACGGTCTGAATTATCAAGCGAGAGTGGATTGGGTTTTTCGTTTACTCTCGCAGCCGTGGAACTACCGACTATTGGCGACGACCGCTCGCACCCCGCCCCTTCACTTCCCCAAAACGTTAGTGCTGAAGAGCAGACAGCACGTGCTTTCGCGCTGTCCCTCGCGCGCACCAACTACAACTACATGCGCTCGTACCTTGAGCCCCTCGCGTTCAGCGCTGACTTGCCGAAAGGCGAGGAGTTCTCGCTGCCGTATGAGGGCCTCGTCGCTGGGCCTCTGCTCGAGATCGCTAAGAACTTCGAAGAGGTTGTTGTCGCGAAGCTCGAGCAAGAGTTTCGGGACGATCTCTATCCACCTGAAGGGGGCGTGGTCGTTGCGGAGATCCGCACTCGCTTCGAAGCGATGCGAGAACAGCTTGAAGGCGTCAGCGCCATCAACGTCGTCAAAGACATCTCCACCATTGTGGAGTTTGCCGAAGCCTTGATGGAGCTCCCCGCCCAGCTCGAGCAAGCCTTCAAGCATCTGAGCAATGTTGGCCCAGATATCGAGCGCATCCTCTCCTCCGTCAAGGACCTGTCGAAGACGTTCTCCGAGCAAGGGGTCACCGCATTCCTGAGAGACACGCTCTTCGACGTCCTCCGCCACAGCGACAACGTGGGTGACGACTACCTGCGGCCCAAGAGCATTGACGAGTACTTCGAGCTCTATCCCAACCTGCCGATCCCGATGTCCGCCAAGATTCCGAAGGCCGACTGGATGTCCGCTGAGGGTAAGCCCTGGCAACAGGACTGGTACTTTGGCTGGCTACAGATCGCAGGGTTCAACACCACGCAGCTCAAGGGCGTTGGGCAGGGCCCGGCCATGATCTCGCTCGCGGATCTTCAGTCGAAGATGCCCGTCGACGATGCCCTCTTTCGCGCGGTGCTTGGTTCCGACGCTCCAACCCTCGCCGAGGCCTGCGCGCAAAACCGCCTCTTCGCCGTCGACTACGAGCAGTTCGATAAACTCGAGAACAGCGAGTTCCACGGCGACACACGCTACACCGCCGCGCCCATCGCGCTCTTCTACCGCAACGACAACCCGCCGGCTGGCTACGCGCCAGGTGAGGCGCTTCAGCCCGTCTGCATTCAAGTGGGCCAAAAGCACGACGCCGATAAGACGCCCATCTTCACGCCGAAAGAGGCGTCGGCAGCAAGAGCCATCACGAACGTGGACGACGGCAATGGGCTCAAATGGTCCATGGCCAAGTGGTTCGTTCTCAACGCGTGTGCTGTGCAGCACGAAACGGTGGCGCACCTCGGCGACTGCCATCTCGTCATCGAACCGATGATCGTGGCCATGCACCGTCAGCTCCCCGTGGAGCATCCGGTGTTCGCGCTGCTCAAGCCTCACTTCCGTTTCACCATCGCCATCAACCACTCGGCGCTCCACAGCCTCGTCATCCCAGGCGGCGTCGTCGCCTCGGTGCTGTCGACCACCATCGAAGGCAGCATGGAGCTTGTACGTGACGCGTATTTGCGTCGCCGCTTCGATCATCAGAACCCGAAGCATGTGTTTCAACGCCGCGGAGTGGATGCAAAGGCGCTGCCGGACTTCCCCATGCGCGACGACACGATGCTCCTCTATGAAGCCATCGAAGAGTGGGTGCGCTCGTATTTGAGCGTCTACTATTCCGGCGATGAAGCCGTAAAGAAGGACTTCGAGCTTCAGAGCTTCGTCAACGAGCTGGCGTCCGGGGACCACGCAGGCGTCATGGGCCTCGATGGTCTCGTCGATGGCGGCGACCACATGGTCATCGAGTCCTTTGACTACTTGGTGCAGCTTGCCGCTCAGACGATCTACACCGCGAGCGCCCAGCATGCCTCCGTGAACTACGCGCAGTACCCGATGATGTCCTTCTTGCCCGGCGTGAGCGGGACCGCCTACGCGGAGCCACCTCAGCGCAACGGCGTCGCGACGGAACGTGACTACCTCGCGCTTCTGCCGCCTCTTGACGTTGCGCTCTACCAGCTCTCCTTTGGGTATCTCTTGAGCTCCGTGCAGTTCGACCGGCTTGGCCACTTTACGACCAATCCGCGCCGCCCCTACTTTCAGGATCCGCGCGTCGCGCCGGCCCTCACGAAGTTCCAAGCGATGCTTGCTCAAGCCGAGGCGATCGTTCGCGAGAAGAACCTCACGCGCGTGGTTCCATTTGAGACGCAGGTGCCGAGCTACGTGCCCAACAGCATCTCGATCTAGTGCTCTGGAGAGCTACGGCTCGTAGCTCTCACAAATAAAGTTGTTGTCGTCGTTGCACTCGCGGTCGTTCCACAACCCACCGGCTCGTATCTCTCCGCAGTCCTCACCCCAATCGTTGTTGGGCTCGCCCGGTGCAAAGTTGTCGTACGAAATTATCGTACCTCCGTTGCGCTGCGGCGTGCCGTCGACCCAGCGAAAGTCTCCCTCGGTGTCGTTGTCATCGAGCCCAATCCACCAGCGACCCGCGAGGGCGCCGGCCTCAGCTTGCACGAACGTCTGCTCCGCCATGTCGTTGATGATCACAAGACGATAGCGACCGCCGCCTTGGCCAGTGCACGAGTTCCGCGAATCGGACCAATTCCGGTCCCGAAGGCAGAATAGGTAGTTGTGACCCGCAAAGTTCACTCCCGGACAGGCGCAGACGTTCCCTTCGTCGAATCCGCCGGAGCAGTCGTTGTCGAGAGTGTCGCAGACCTCCGTGCCGCCTGGCCTCACCTCCGCCGTCGTGTCGTTGCAGTCCCCGTCCACGGTCGCGTATTCGACTCCAGGGTCTTCGCAGAAGGTGATCGGCGCGCCGGTGCCGTACCCATCCTCGTCGCTGTCCTCGTAGTACGTGACCGATGGAAGACCCTCGTCAGGCATCCCATTGCAGTTGTCATCCCGGCCGTTGCATAGCTCCTCGGCTCCGGGATAAACAAGGTCGTTGTCGTCGTCGCAGTCCCCCGCCACCGTCGCGTATCCAGCGGGCAAAGTGCAGGTGTTCATCGTGGCACCCACACCGAAACCGTCGCCGTCTTCATCGAGGTAGAACGTCGAAAGCACGGACTCGTCGATGCTCCCATTGCAGTCATCATCAAGGCCGTTGCAGATCTCCTCGCCGGTTGTGATCTCTTCGGAACATGGGCCCCATCGGAAGTCCTCACCGCACACGGACACCCCGAAGCTGCACTCGCCGACGTCCGTTCCGCACTCCTGCGTGTCACCTGCCATGCAGTCGCAGATCTCATTGGATCGGCCGTCGCAATTCTCGTCGAGGCCAGCGGGGTCACACACCTCCGTACCCTCAGCGATGCCGCCGCGGCACGCAGACCATCGGCCTCCTTCGCAGGTTTCCTGGCCTGGACGACATTCGCCCACGTCGCGAGGTCCGCACGCGCGCTTGTCGTTTTCGCTGCAGTCCAAGGGACCGCTATCCGGGCCTGGTTCGACGTCTGGTTGGACGTCCACGCCCACATCCGCCGGTCCCGCATCCTGGGAGGAAGAATCGCCAGGGATGAGACCGGTGTGGTCTACAGCGCAGCCGAGAAGACAAATCAGATAGACAAAGCGAGACACCGAGCGAGTTTAGCAAAACCCGGTCCGCTCACCCGCAACTTTGGCCAAGGGCGAGCTTCGAATGCCCCAGAAGCCGTTAAAATAGGAGGGGTTTAAATAAGAAAAGGGACAGCACACTTCGGCGCTGTCCCTTTTCATGTGCTCCCACCGGGAGAGCCACATCCACTTGTCAGCGGATGCTCACCTCCGGTGAGAGCATTTGCATGGAACTGTGCATTCTACTTACCTCCCCCGGCTGTAGCCGGCGCTCGAGGGTCTCTGGCCGTCCGAAGAGAACCAGACCACAATGAGCATTCTGTGGGTGGTGAGCTTGTAAAGGCTCACGGTTGCGAGAAACACACATGTACACATCGCTCAAAGAGCTATGATTACGTACTATTACGGGGTTTTTGCCCAACACGGTGTCCTCGAAGAACGTGCCATCACTTTGAAGAGCACCCTCACATTATAGGGCTACATTTCTCGGTGTCACCCCACATTGCGCAATTTTCGTACACAGTGAGAGTTTTCCACAGAAACAACACAGACCTGGGGGAAAGTCCGACCCTCCTGGGGATCAAGCGTGATCCCCTTTGCGTCACGATCCAATGTAGTTCGTTGTAATTACTG
>JBLHKB010000039.1:0-23466 GCA_047619315.1 Polyangiales bacterium | reverse complement strand
GAAGAGCGGACGAGTTCCGCTCAAGCCTAAGTGTCGCCCTTGATACAAAAAAGTCTAGGTCCTAGACTTTTTGAGCTCAGAGAGCCGACGCAAAGTGCAGGATAATAGGGCTCAGAGTCCCATCTTGGCTCGCTCTGCACAGGGCCACCATGGTGGCGCACAAAGTCGGCGAAGGCAGCGCGACGCTCTTCGTTCCAAGCGAGGCCGATGTTCTTGAAGACGATGCCGCGAGCCGCGGCGTGCATCACATGAAGAGTGTCGTTGGGGGACGCGGGCACCGCTTGCAGACCCCAGCTGAGCTTGACGATGGACTTGCCGTTTTCCCAGTTCCACTCCACTTCATCACCGCCACCGTGACATTCTGCCCGCACTGGTAGCAGGGGCCGCTCTGACCGAGCTGGGCATCGTCAAAGCTGAGGTTCGTGCCGCAGACGCAGGTGATTTGAATCGCCACAACTTCGTATACGAGTCAGGTCGGCCGTTCTCCCTCCCCTACCAACAGACGACGAACTCTAGCTTTGCCTTTGTGAAGCCGGGTAGACAATGGACGGTCACTTCCCCGCGATGGAATTCGGACAAACTAGCCGCGATGCTCCCGGTAAAGCTGTGCCTGACGTAGGGGTAGACACCGATTCCGAGGCCTTCAATGGTGAGGACTGCGCGACCGTCCTCCTCTTGAACAGCGATGCATTGGCCACCTTGTGCGAAGCGTGACCATAACCAGCTGACACGCCTAAGCCCAAGCCGCACAGGGTCCAGCGACGCCACACGAGCGGTGACTTTCAGACCCCGCGCGATGGTGCGGACCACGGCACCTCGCGAGATACCTGCAGACACAAAACCGAGTCGGCGCTGCTGATCTTTGTCCTGAACCAGCTCGTCGAGAACCCCATAGTGCAAATGTGCCAGGTCGATGGAGACCCAATCGCTGGCCAGAATGGCGCGCATCTCTTGGTGATGCGCCGTGGGGAGCTGGTTCCAGTACGACTCGCTGAGGCCCTCTTCGCGTAGGGCTGCCAGGGAGGCCAGAAGGTTGGTGCCACGAATTGCGCTCACCCAGCCCTGAGCCGGAGCTTCAGTTGTCGATTCTGACGGCATTACACTCGGCGTAGAGTCCTGGGCCACTCACTTACCAAACGGCAGTGGCACGATACCATTGAAGATGAATGACACCTGAGGCGTGCTGCCGAGACCTAGAAAACACACATCAAACGAAAACAGCCAAGAGAAAATGCTCTTGGCTGGTTCGATTGGCTGGTTCGATTGGCTGGTTCGATTGGCTGGTTCAAGATCTCAGAAGCCTGAGGTCCTCGCCGATTTGCTAGCGGGACTGGTAGAGGGAGAGGGTTCCTACGTAGAGGAAGCCCACCATGAAGAGCACAAGGAAGGGGATGTTGATCCAGCTTCCGGTGACTACAGCCATCGCGATGGTGACGACGAAGTAGAGCCCAAACGCGATCTCAAGGAGCGAGTGGATGGGGAAACGTGCGTGGTACTTCTTCTTCTTCCACGTGTCGTCGGTGCCCTGGACGTTGTGCTTCGGTGTCCGCACGAACTCGAGGTCGTTGCCGAAGAGGCCCTCGATCACGGCGCGGGCGTTGTTGATGCTGAGGCCGATTCCGAGCGCCATCATGAGAGGCAGGCGTTTCACGGCCGTCCAAACATCGTCGTAGAGCGCCTTGTGCGTCACGAGGTAGAAAACGCAGATGCTGAGGCATGTGGATGCAAAGAGCGGCACGTCGAGGAGCAGCAACCAAGGATGGTCCATGCCGTCTCGTAAGATCATGTTGGGCAGCTGAAGAGCCGCGAGCACGACCAAGAAGAGGTAGGCGAAGTTGTTCGTGAGGTGAAAGACGACCTCGAGCTTGGCCTTGAACGGGATCTTCGCTTTGAGGACGGTCCAGAGGAGCTTCTTCGTGGTCTGCGCGGAGCCCTTGGCCCAGCGGAACTGCTGAGTCTTGAAGCTGTTCATCTCGCAGGGCAGCTCGGCGGGAGCGATGGCTTCGGGCACGTAGACGAAGCGCCAGCCCTTCATTTGAGCGCGGAACGAGAGGTCCATGTCTTCGGTGACGGTGTCATGCTGCCATCCGCCGGCGTCGATGATGGCCGCTTTACGCCAGATGCCTGCGGTGCCGTTGAAGTTGAAGAAGCGGCCCGAGCGATTGCGGGCGATGTGTTCGATGACGAAGTGGCCGTCGAGCATCATCGACTGGATCTGCGTCAGTCGGGAGTAGTTCTTGTTGATGTGGCCCCAGCGCGCCTGGACCATTCCGACGTTGTCGTCGGTGAAGTGCTGGATGAGCTTACGAACGATGTCGTGCTCAGGCACAAAATCGGCGTCGAAGACCATGATGAGGTCACCCTTGGCGACCTTGAGACCCTCTTCAAGAGCGCCGGCCTTGAAGCCAGTGCGGTCGGTGCGGTGAATGTAGACCGCATCGAAACCGAGCTCGCAGAGCTCGTCGACCTTGGCGCGAGCGATCTGCACCGTCTCATCCGTGGAGTCGTCGAGAACCTGAATCTCGAGGCGATCACGAGGATAGTCGATGGTAGCGACGCCATCGAGGAGCCGGTCGACGACGTACATCTCGTTGAACATCGGGAGCTGAATCGTCAGCGACGGCAACTCCGAATCCTCGAAGTGCCCCTTGGGGACGGGAGCGTTCTTGCGGTGCTTTAAGTAAAGCATCAGCAGATTTCCGCGGTGGGCGCCGTAGATTCCAAGAACCGTAAGGGCAATAAAGTAGAGAACGATGATGGCTGTATCCAAGTGAGGACTCCTCGGCGCCACCGTGTCTCGTGGATCCCACGATGCATCGAATCAATTGTCATCGACTTGTAAGGAAATGTCGCAACTCCGCGAACGTCACGAAGTTTGGCTAAAACCAAGGGGTTTTACTTACGTTTCGTGCGCACCTTGACCCAACGCTGAGGGTGCTTAGGGTCGGCAAATCTCTGCAGGAACGTTCATCGATGGCTAAACGCGATTTCTACGAAGTACTCGGTGTTCAGAAAAACGTCAGCGGGGGTGACCTGAAGAAGGCTTATCGCGCGCTGGCGATGCAGTTTCACCCTGACCGCAATCCAGGGGACGATTCCGCGGAGGCACGTTTCAAGGAGTGCGCGGAGGCCTACGCGGTCATCAACGACGCCGAAAAGCGAGCGGTTTATGACCGCTATGGACATGCCGGGCTTGAGAGCCAGGGCGGCTTCGGCGGCCCCGATGTGGCGACCTCCGTTCAAGACTTCTTTGAGAGTGTCTTTGGCGGCGGCGGCGGTTTTGGCTTCGGTGGTCGCACCCAGCGGCGTGATGGCCCCCAGCGTGGCGGACATGTTCGGACGGCGGTGACGCTCAGCCTCTCGGAGTGCATGACGGGCGTCGAACGAGAGATCGAGCTGCGCCATGCGTCGCCCTGCGACACGTGTGAAGGCACCGGCGCCAAGGGCGGCAAGGTCGAGAAATGCACGACCTGCGCTGGCATGGGGCGAGTCGCTCAGCGCAGACCCGGCTTCTTGATGCAGGTGCCTTGTCCCACATGCCAAGGCCAAGGGAGCCGTGCCGCCGAAGCGTGCGGCGAATGTCAGGGCGGCGGCGAGGTGGTCAAGGATCGCAAGATCCGCGTACCGATTCCTGCGGGCGTCGACGAAGGCGCTGAGCTCAAGATGCGCGGCAAAGGGCAAGCTGGCACACGAGGCGGCCCCGCCGGCGACCTCTACATTGTCGTTCGCGTTGAGGCCCAACTGGGCTGGGGCCGCGACGGCGCCGATCTTCTCTTCGAGTTGAAGCTCAACTACGCCCAGGCGGTGTTGGGATCCACGGTCACCGTGCCAAGCTTGGTGGAAGACGCCGAAGGAACGACGGTCAGTGTGCCTGCTGGCATTCAGCCCAACGAGACCATCGTGGTGCGGGGCGCAGGGATGCCGCGCGTGCATTCCGCCGGCGCCGGCGACCTCATCTGCGTCATCAACATCGACGTCCCGAAGAAGCCTTCGTCCAAAGCACGAGAGCTCATCGAGCAGCTTCGCGACGAGCTGTCGGCGTGAAGCGCGCCGCGCTTGCGGACACGGATCTCGCGGTCTCTTCACTCTGCTTGGGCGGCAACGTCTTTGGCTGGACCGCGGATGAAAAGAACAGCTTCGAGGTCCTCGACGCGTACGTCGGTGCGGGAGGCAACTTCGTCGACACGGCGGACATGTACTCCGTGTGGGCCGAGGGCCACGTGGGCGGCGAGTCCGAGACGCTCGTGGGCAAGTGGATGAAGGAGCGCGGCGATCGCAGCTCCGTCATCGTCGCGACGAAGGTCGCGAAGCTACAAACCCGGCCAGGGCTTTCAGCCGCGAATATTGAGGCCGCGTGCGATGACTCGCTGAAGCGCCTTCAAACGGACTACATCGATCTCTACTACGCACACGAAGACGATGAGTCGGTGCCGATGGAAGAGACCCTCGGGGCATTTGGGCGCCTTGTTGAAGCCGGCAAGGTTCGCCACATCGCGGCGTCGAACTTTGAAGCGCCACGTTTGGCCGAAGCGCTCCGCTTCTCCGCGGACAACGACCTGCCTAAATACGTTGCGATTCAACCTCAGTACAGCCTGTTGAGCCGCTCTACTTTCGAAGGCGGCCTTGAAGACGTTTGCCAGAGCTCTGGCCTGTCGGCGTTTCCCTATTGGGCGCTCGCGAGCGGCTACCTCACCGGCAAATACCAGGCTGGGCCCGTGGACTCGCCGCGCGCCGACGGTATCTCTCGCTATGCGAACTTGCCGCAGAGTGACGCGGTCCTGAGGGAGCTCGCGAAGATCGCGGACGGCCGAAAGGTCAGCATCGCCTCCATCGCCCTGTCCTGGTGCTTGTCGCATCCATCGGTGCCTTCGGTCATCGCGAGCGCCCGAGACGTCGCGCAGCTCTCGGAGCTCGTGGGGCTCGTTCAGCTCAGCGATGAAGAGTGTGCTGTACTCAACGCTGCCTCGACCGGATCTCCACAGCTCCCTTAGGCGGCAGCGGCGCCGTCGAACTCAACCCGTTAGCGCCGAATGAGCAAGTTCGAGTGGCGCGCGTGAGAACGCTTGACGCGCGAATGGCGAAGCCACAGGGTGGCGACTGAACTGGGTCGATGGCTTCAAAGCCGGAGACAGAGGTGCTGGAGAGACAACCAGCCCTTGAATAGGGAAGTCGGTTAAACGCCGACGCGGACCCGCCACGGTATGTGGCCCAATGTCCTCTCCAATATGTCACTGCGCGAAAGCGTGGGAAGGCGGAGAGGAACATGGTCACGAGCCCGGAAACCTACCCAGGATCAACCTCTGAACTCTGCCTCGGGGATGGCAGCTGGAGATGATCCTGGCGTTGGTCCATGCAACTCAGGATTTCTTCGGTCGGCGTCCCTCTAAACGCCGCCCGTGAACCGCCTCCCTGCATTTTTAGCTGCCCTCGCGCTCCTCTGGAGTGGACGCACCCATGCGCAATATGGCGCACGAGCTGAGGTCGAGGCGCCACCCGTGGCAAGCGATGACGCGGACCCTACGGCCTCCGGCAGCAGCGTAGAGATCGAAGAGAGCGATGACTTAAACGCTGCTCTTGCCAGGATTCCTGGGGCCCAAGTCGCCCGCACGGGTGGCCTTGGTGCAGGGAGCTATCTGCGGCTGCGCGGCGCCGAGCTCGCCCATACTGAGGTCGTCCTCGCGGGCATTCCGCTCCGCGGTCCAGACAGCGGCGCCTTCGATCTGGGGCTGCTCTCAGCACGCATGTTCGAGTCGCTTCGTGTCTATCGCGGGGGCGCACCGGCGGAGCTTTCAACCGCGGCCCTCGGCGGCGTCTTGGTCCTGGAGCCATACCGCCCGCAACGCTCCAGCGTGAGCGCCTTCGCCACCGGCGGCACCTTCTCGACATGGGGTGTGGGTGGCGGCGCGAACCTTGTCCGCGACCACGGCCGAACGCGGTTTAGCGCGCGCTTGGCACTTGAAGGCAGTCAGAACGACTACCCGTATTTGGACGACCACGGCACGGCCTTCGACGCCACCGACGACCGGATGCTGCGCCGCGCGAACGCTCAGCAAACCCGAACCGCGCTGATCGTTTTGCTGGAGCGCGACCTCCATCGAGGCCGACTCACCACCGTCGTCATGGCGGGCTCACGCCTCGGTGGCGAACCCGGCGCAGGTCTCACGCGCGCCCAGCATGCTCAGCGGCAAGACGTTCACGCCTTTGGCGCCCTACGCTACGACGTGGAGCTTGGCGAACACGAGCTCTTCGTCACCGCTGGTGCAGGCAGCGACCAGCGCAAGTTCAGTGACCGCTACAACGAGATCGGTTTCGGTCGCGAAGAAGCCTCGGACCAATGGAGCAGCGGATTCATTCGGGCAGGAAGCGTGTTGCGCCCTCATCGCGTCCTTGACGTCACGCTCGTTGGCGGTGGACGCCTCGATGGATACGCCCCGACGGACACCGTCGGCCCCTCCCGGCCCAACGTTCAGCGCTGGACTGGCTTTGGTAGCCTCGAGGCTCGACTTCATGGGTCCCTCGGACCGCTCCGCCTCGAGCTGCGGCCAAGCATTCGCCTGGAGCGCACACGCGTAAACGAGACGGGGCCGGACATCCAGACGCCCAGCTCAAGCACGCAACCCAGCTACCGCGTTGGGCTCCTCGTGGCGCCGCTCTCCTGGCTCTCGGTGACCGCGAGCGCTTCGCGCGGACGCCGGCTTCCGACACTCCAAGAGCTCCTCGGCGATCGCGGCGCCGTTGTTCGTAGCCCAGATCTGCGCGCGGAAACGGGCCGCACATTGGACGCTGGCTTGGTTGTGCAAAGCCCTGACGGGCCGACTCAGGTGGGAGTCGAAGTGCGCGGGTTTCATACACGCGCCGAAGACCTCATTCGCTTCATCCCTACGTCGCAGTACACAGCGGCGGCACGTAACGTGGACGAGGCGGTGATCCTCGGCGCCGAGTTTGGCTCCCGCCTCACCCTCGCGCGCCATGTCGTCCTCGACGCCAACGGCACGTGGTTGAACACCAACGACGGACGCGACCGGGACCTCAACTGGCGACCGGCGCTTAGCGGACGTGTCCGGGCGCGAGTGCAAAGTGGACGGCTCGGGAATATGCGAAACGCGCACATCGAAGTGCAGCTGCGGCACCGCTCGTCGTTCTTTCAGGACCCAGCGAACTTCGTCGAGCTCCCGGCAAACACCTGGCTCGACATCGCCGGGCAAATTCAGATGAACAACGGTCTGGCCTTTGGCCTGAGCGTTCGTGACGCCCTCGATGAACGTGGGCAGGACTTTATTGGATACCCCCTTCCAGGTCGCCAGGTGATGGTGACGCTGCAAATTGAAAGTGATCTTTGATGCTTCGTAAAACTTCTCTTCTTCTTTTGGTTCTCTCCATGGTCGCGTGTGGCGACGACGACGGCGGTACGGATTCCGGCATGATCTTGGACGGCGGATTCGACGGCTCCAGCCTCGACGTCGGCCCAGACGAGGACACCGGTCCTGAGGTCGACGCAGGCCCCGGCGAAGACGGCGGCCCCGATGCCGGACCCGTCGTAAGCGCCTGTGATGGCCTCGAGGCGATCCTTGATCCTGTGGGTCCCGCAGAGCTCGCGCTGATCAGCACCGACTTCTCCAGCACCGCGGTCTCCCTCATCAACGACGGAACCACCACGGCGGACTGGGTCACAAGCGGCACCACGGCGCCAACTCTCACCGCCACACTCGGCGGCGATGTGGTCTTCCCCACGGAGGCTTCGCCCGCTGGGCAGCTCATCCTCATCGACCGCTTCGGCAAAAACGTTGTGACCAACCTCTGCTTGTCCGGCGGCGTCATCGGTCAGCTCAACGTCGGCACCGACTCCTTCGGCGGCAACCCCCACGACGTCGTCGTGACCAGCACCGAGACCGCATGGGTCACGCGCTACGATCCGAACATCGCCCCCGGCGCGGCGCCTGAAGACGCCGGCTCCGACGTCATCGGCTTCAACCCAGGAACAATGGCACGCAACGGAATGCGCATCGACTTGAGCGCATTCGGCGGCACCGTCAGCGGCATGGACGGAGACGCCGTTGTCGACGTCACCATCGCCGCACGACCGGACCGAATGGTCCTCGCCAACGACAACACGCTCGTCGTCGGTCTTGACCGTCTCCCCTCCGACCAGGCCGGCGCCGCCCGTGGCTTTGGACCCGGACAGGTCGCCATCGTGAACCTCACCACACTTGACGTGGTTGCTGTAGACCTCCCCGGCGGCGCGAACTGCGGCCAGGTCGCGCGCTTCGGCACCGACATCATGGTCGCCTGCAAGGGCTACTCGACGGTCAGCTTTAGCGGTCCAGGCGTTCGCGAAACTTCCGGCATCTACCGCCTCGCCGTCGCCGAAGACGGAAGCGCATCCGTCACCGCCATGTGGCAGCCCGGCGCAGACGACCTCGTCCCCGTGTGGAGCATCGTCGCCGTCGACACCGACAAGATCGTTGGGCTCTCTCTTGGCGACTTTGGCGCAGGCACGAGCGACGAGATCGTCGTCGTCGACCTCACCGAGGGAACCGCCACTTCCCTTTGGGAGTCCGAGGGACCCTTCTCCATGGGCCAGGGCGTCTGGTTCAACGAGATGTTCCACGTGGGACACACGGCGGGCGACGAACCCGAGGTCGTGAGCGTGACTCTTGAAGGCGTCGAGTCCTTCACGAACTACACGGACTCGCTGCCTTCCTACAGCCTGACGACGCTTCAGAACTAGCCCGTCTCAACGCACCCGAACTCGGCCCGTGGAAACGCGGGCTTTCTTCATTAAGGCCCATGTCGTATCCTGGAAAATTAGAAAATGAAGGAGTCCGTACGATGACAAAACGAATTGCAGTGGTCGTTGCGCTAGTCGCCAGTAGCCTGTTCTTGGGATTTCAGTCCCAGTCCGAGGTTTCGGCGCAAGCGGGTGAAGTGGCGTGGTACCGTATCGTGAACCAAGGACGCAGCGCAGGGACTATGCCGCGCTGGATGCGAGTGGGTCAGGGCGCAGCCGCAACCTTTCCCTTCATGGATGACTTCGAGGTGAACATTCGCCCAAGTGATGGTCTCGTGAACGCGACGATCCGCGATGGCCAGACGCAGTTCATGACCACTATCAGCTGCACCCGACCAAACGCGCCGCGCCGCGCGATGACGATCACGAATCGCATCGGCGATGACCTACCCGTCATCATGGTTACGCTTCAGTGCAGCGACACTCAACCAGTCGCGCGCTGAGCTGGCCTTAGGGTTAGGAGCGGCCTACTCAGGGCTCCTCCATCCCAGAACTCGCAGCCTTAAGCTCGCGCGTTTTCAGACCACGCTTGTCCCACCTGAACGATGCCCGCGTAGATGCGGGCTTTCTTCGTTAAGGTATCGTCTATTCCGACCCCCGCGTCGCTCTCTGGATCTCTCGACGGCGCAGGCGGAGCGCCCGGTAACGTGCCGCGGCAGGTTCCCTGTCCGTGGGTGAAAACCGCAAACGCGTCATCGATCTCACCGGCGCCGCCTACTGCTCGGGCACGTGGACCATCGACGGCAGCGCGAGCTTGTGTGGTGCAGACAGCGAAGAGTGCGACCCCCTTGTGACGGTGGTTGAAGGCATCGACGATGCCGTCACCATCGAGACCGGCGCGAGCGTCGCCTGCGTGATCGACGGAGATGGCGGCGTGCACTGTTGGGGCTGGGACAGTCGAGGTCAGCTCGGCGACGGTCGTACCACCGAAGGGATCACCGCCGTACCCGTCCGCGTCCTTGGCTTCGGCGAGTAGACCTTCGCCGACCAGGCTGGAGGCCTGACGAGCCGTCAGTCCGTTGAACGACTCACGGCGCCGACGATCTTACGCGCCTTCAACACGCGCTTTCGGGAGATCTCGACGCCCACCGCACCGAGCCCGTGGGCCGTCGCAGCCGCTAGAATCGAACCCTGCCCACAAAAGGGGTCCACGACATTCGTGCACTCGGTGCGCACACGCAGAAACTTGATGACCGCGGCGCAAACGTCCGCGCCCATGCCGCGACTCCATGTCGTTTCGCCGGTTTGTGGCAAGACATCCGGGGTAGATTCGCCGGGATAAATTCGCGCCTCG
This sequence comes from Polyangiales bacterium, assembly GCA_047619315.1. Classification (GTDB taxonomy): domain Bacteria; phylum Myxococcota_A; class Polyangia; order Polyangiales; family Houyiibacteriaceae; genus JBCCRV01. The sequence continues at coordinate 13,384 of JBLHKB010000039.1, read as the reverse complement.
CGACTGAAGCAGAGCAAGTGCGCGTACGCCGGGCGGCCAAACGTAGTGATTCCCGGAGCCACGCGACACACCACCTTGCGCCAGAGCAGATGGCTCTTCGCTCGGGCGGCGCCTTCGCTCACCATCAAGCTCTTGTCGACCCAGCGGCCCTCGTGCTTGATGTCGGTCTGGTAGAAGATGGCCACGGACTCGTCGTGGACCGCGCGACACACTTGTTCGGCGGCGCCCACGAACCAATCACGCCAGCCCTCGAAGCCGAGCGTGGGGAGCCCACTGAGATCAGGCAACGAGGTGACGATGGCGTCCTGGGGACCCAATGACGAATTACGGAGCCACTCGACGCCGTCGCAGTGGTGAATCACGTGCTGCGGGTTTTCCGGGGGGGTCACGGCGGCAGCGTCGCATGCACACGGGGGTGCGCCAGCCCGCCCCGGAGCGCGACGTCATTTGCACGGCTTATAGGTTTATGAGAGCGTGTTTTGACATGGAGACGAAGCTTAGTGGATGGGGACGCTGCTTCCGTCCTATCCGCCTCAGGAACCGAACGTCGCGTCAGGGAGACATTCGTTCTACGAGCGTCCGAAGAGCCGCCGCCGCTTCCACCAAGGCCGGCCCCGGATCGTTCAATACATCCGCCGGCAACGTCACGAAGCTCTCCGTGCGGCACGCGCTGAGCGTGCTCATCGCCTCGATGCGGCAGAGCGCTTCCGGATGCCCCTCGGGCATGACCAAGAGTGGCGGGTTGAGCCGTAGGATCTCTTCCGCGCTGTAGTCCGGCCAACCTGTGAAACCCGCCGCCGCGGCCACGTCCTCCACACCGCCGGCGCGAAGGACGTCGCCATAACTTGAACCCGCCGTGCCACCGTAGAAGTGGGTACCGTGAACGCTCAGGTAGATACCGCGGGCGACGGTTTCTTGGGCGCGGAGCTCGTTCATGCGGCGGCGAAGACGCTGCGCGTATTCGGCGGCTCGGGCCTCGGCGCCGATGGCTTCGCCGATGCGCATGATCTCTTCGGGCAAAGAATCGAAGCCCCGCAGGTCCCCGAGGGAGACCACCCGAATGCCCGCTTCGCGGAGGCGCTGCACGGAGCGGTCGCCGCCGATGGCCGAGGCGAAAACAACCGTAGGGCGCAGCTCCACGATGCCTTCGACGTCTTGCACGCGGACGATTCGCGCGGCATCGGCGAAGCGCCAAGTGGGCGCGCCGCGAGCCGCCATTGAGATCGCCACGACGTCTTCGGGGCGAGCGATCTCAGCGAGGACTTGGTCCGCGACGCTGCTGGCAGACGCGATGCGTTGTGATGAAGCCTCGCCATCATCCGCAACGTCCGCAGCGCCCACGCCCGAAGTCACTTCGAGCTCGGAGGGATGCACGGCACTCGACGCCAGAGCGAGAGACACGGCCAGGGCGCCCGTGAGAGCGACGGCGTTGATGATCGCGACCTTCAAGCGTCGTCCTCCGGCTCACTCGCCAGCTCAAAGCGCCAGCGCTCACCCCGCGTCATGTCCACACCGTAGACTTCGCGAATCGGTTCAGGGGCGATCACGTCCATCGCCGCGCCGACTTTGGCCATGTGTCCGTCCTGAAGAAGAAGCGCGCGATCGGCGTACTCGTGAATCGCAGACAGCTCGTGGAGCACGGCGACGAGGGTGAGGCCCCTCTTCGCGAGAGAGCGAAGGAGCTTTAAAGTGGCGAGGGACTGGCGGATGTCCAGAGCCGCCGTCGGTTCATCCAGGAGGATGATGGGCGCTTCCGTGGCGAGGGCGCGGGCGATGAGAACGCGCTGCGCTTCGCCCATCGAGAGAGCCGTGAACGAGCGCTCGGCGTAGGTGCCAAGGTCCATGGCCCTGAGCGCCTCTTCCACCGCCTCCTCGTCACCCTTGGAGCGGCCAAAGAGTCCGGCGCCGTGCGCGTAGCGACCGAGGGCCACGACATCACGGACGCAGAGCGCCGAGCGAAGGTCCGAGCGCTGAGGCACGTAGGCGACGCGGCGGGCGCGCTCTCGGGGCGCAAGGGAGCGAATGCTCACACCGTCCACGAGGACCTCGCCTTCGCAGGGGAGCGTGCCCACGATGCACTCAAGGAGGGAGCTTTTCCCCGCACCGTTGGGCCCAGCGATGGCGAAGAGTTCACCCGGCGAGGCCTTGAAGTGGATGTTCGACAGGACCTGGCGATGACCGCGCGTCACGGACAAGCCTTTGACTTCGAGGGTCATGAGCGCGCCTCTCTCTGCGAACGGACGAGGAGGACAAGGAAGGTCGGCGCACCAATGAGCGCGCTCACCACGCCGAGAGGCACTTCACCTTGGGAAGGTAGAGCGCGAGCGAGGGCGTCGCAGAGGAGCACGAAGGCGCCGCCGGCCAAGGCGCACGCCGGCAAGAGGCGGCGATGGCTGACGCCGGCGAAAGAGCGGACCACGTGAGGCACAACGAGGCCGACGAAGGCGAGGCTGCCGGAGAGCGAGACCGCCGCGGCGACGAGGACGCTGACCCAGACCACGGTCCACCAGCGCACCGACGCGACATCGACGCCGAGACTCTTCGCTTCGCGTTCACCGGAGAGCATCAAGTCGAGGGGGCGCGCCCAGAAGAACGCGGCGATGGTGGCGACGATGAAGAGAGGAAGCGCGAAGTAGACCTGTGGCAGGCCCACGCCGCTGAGAGTGCCGAGGGCGAAGGCGACGACCGCGCGGCCGAGCTGCCACTCCTCTTGGGCCATGCTCATGAGCAGACTACCGAAAGCGAGGAAGAGCGAGTTGAGGAGAAAACCCGTGAGCAAGATCGTCAGCATGTCTTCGGTGCGACGAAGGAGCGCGAGGAGAATCCCGAGGCTCAGGAGCGCGCCGAGGAGGCATCCAAAAGGAAGGACGAGCTCCGGCGCGACGGTGATCCCAAGAACATGCACGCATAGGATCGCGACCTGACCACCGAGGCTCGCGCCGGCGGTGGTGCCAAGGATCGACGGGCTCGCGAGTGGGTTCCGGAAGAGGCCCTGGACGAGGGCGCCTCCGACGGAGAGCGCCGCCCCAGAGATGAGTGCGCCCGCCGCGCGTGAAGCACGGAGCGTGCGCACCACGTCACCCATCGCATCACTTGGAACGCCAACGAAGAGTGTGAAACCCAACGCTGCGACGGTAACGAGAAGCGTCACCACGTAGAACGCGCTCAGCTTCATAGCGGGCTTCATCCCTACGTCCTTACGCCGAGGCGCGACGAAGAGAGCGATAGCCAAGGCCGAGAGAGGCGAGACCCATGATGCCCATGAGGCCAACGACGGGCCAGCGCATGGCTTCGCGACCGGCGAGGTCCGCTTCGAGCTCATCACGTGTGCCGACGTGGAGTTCCGTCGCGAGGCGCGCGTCGACGCTGAGTCGGTCAGCTTCGTCGAGGCGCGCGAGGATCTCGTCGCCGGGGCGAAGGGCACGAACACCGATGGCGTAAGGCGGCGTCAGGTGCGCTTCGGTCTCATCCACCGTCGACACAACGGGAAGCCCAGCAATGGACTGGACGACGCGCTCGTCGATGGTGACGCGTCCACGCCACTCATGGACTTCCGGCACGATGATCCACAACGACTCGCCGTCCGTGGTGGTGACCTGCACGCGGCGGTCGCCGGCGGGTCCGCGCCAGCGATGGTCGACGGCGCTGGACTCTCCTGGTTGCCCAAGGGTGACCTCACCATAGAGAAACGGTGTGCCGGCGGGCGACTCCACGACGCGGGGAGTTTCGTCGAGGGTCGCCTCGATGACCTGGTCACCGGTGGGAATCGATGCGCCGGTGCCGCCGATGCTCACGGTGAGCGCCACGCCGACGAAGGCCACGCCGAGACCGACAGCGATGAGAGAGAAGAGGTAAAAAACGGGGCGTCCTGGCGCAAAGAACGACTGGGCGCGGGTAGGCGGAGGATTCATTCGAAGAGCTTCTTCTGCTCGGGTTCGCCTTTGCGCCCCTTTTGCTTTTTACCCATGTGCTTGTACGCGCCACGCGTCGCCATTCGACCTCGGGGCGTGCGCGAGATGAATCCCTGCTGCAACAAATACGGCTCGTAGACATCTTCGAGGGTGTCGCGCGGTTCACTCAGCGCGGCGGCGAGGGTCTCGATGCCCACGGGACCGCCGTCGTAGTGATCGATGACGATGCGAAGGTATTTACGGTCCATCTCATCGAGGCCTGCGCTGTCGACATCAAGGCGTTCGAGGGCGTCGCGGGCCACGTCAATATCGAGGCTACCGTCGGCAAGCACCTGCGCGAAATCTCGCGAGCGTCGTAGGAGCCGGTTGGCGATACGCGGGGTGCCTCGAGCGCGACGGGCTACCTCCATGGCGGCTTCTTCGGTGATGGGGAGATCGAGAAGACGCGCGCTGCGATGAATGATCGTCGCGAGCTGCTCCGCCGGGTAGTAGTCCAAGCGAGCGATGTAACCAAAACGCGTGCGCATAGGGTTGGTAAGAAGCCCCGTGCGGGTGGTGGCGCCTACGAGGGTGAACGGGTGCAGGGGCAACGAGAGCGTCTGTGCGTAGGGCCCATCGCCCTGCACGATGTCCATGCGAAAATCTTCGACGGCGGAGTAGAGGTTCTCCTCGACGACGGCGGGGAGGCGGTGGATCTCGTCAATGAAGAGCACATCGTTGGGCTCCAGCTTGGTCAGAAGCGCCGCAAGTTGCCCTTTGTGTTCGATGGCCGGCGCGGACGCGGAATGAAGCGCCACGCCGCGCTCTTCAGCGAGGATCATCGCGAGGGTCGTTTTACCAAGCCCCGGCGGACCACAGAAGAGCACGTGGTCGAGGGGGTCGCCGCGGCGTGATGCGGCTTCCACGAAGACGCGGAGGTTCGCCTTGATCTTGTCTTGGCCCACGAAGTCGTCGAAGCGCGAGGGGCGCAGCGAGATATCGTAGACCTTGTCATCGTCATAGACGGTGGCGTCTAGGTCGCTATCTCGTCCTTCGGTCACGGCTGAGGTCTATCACAACGCTAGGGTTCGTCACCCAGTCGAGTCAAGGCTGTGAGATGTGCTCTAGACGTGCCGATCGGCTGGACTGACGCGATGAAATCCTCGGTCTTTCTCTTCGCGATTGGCGCTCGCTTGGTCGGGTGTGACGACGCGAAACGCCCTTGGCACCGTTTTGGCAGAGCGTGATAGATTTCTTTCATGCGTATTGTCGTCCTCCTAAGCGCCTTCCTAGGCGCCACCGCCCTGCTCACCCCTGCGAGCGTCCTCGCTGAGACGTTTGACGCCAACCCCGGCGACGACATCGAGTCGATGATGGGCACCCTGAACCCAGGGGACGAGCTGGTCCTCCGTGGCGGCATGTACGTGACGACGGAGCGGTTCAGTGTGAACATCGCCGGCACGGAAGAGGAGCCCATCGTCATTCGGGCAGCCGAGGGCGAGCGCCCCCACATCAACCGGCCGAACGCGTCCGAGAATCTAATCGACTGGAGCGTCGAGTGGGTCGTGATCCGAGGCATCGAGTTTTCGGGTGGAAGCGCCGGCCTCCGATTCGAGTCAGGGCGAGATGTGACCATCGAGGACTGCGAGATTCACGACACCGCTGACGTCGCCCTTCGAATGAACGACGGAGGAGTTCGGTACGAGCGCATGACCATTCGGCGCAATCACATCCACGACACGAACGGCACCGGCGAGGGCATGTACCTGGGTTGCAATTCGAACGGCTGCCAGCTCGCCAACAGTCTCATCGAAGGCAACTGGGTTCACCACACCAACAACCCGGAGACGATCACCCAGGGCGATGGCATCGAGATCAAAGAGGGAAGCTTCGGCAATGTGATCCGCGACAACGTGATTCACGACACCAACTACCCATGCATTCTCACGTACAGCACCGCCGGCAACGGCGCGCCCAACATCATCGAGCGAAACGTGATGTGGAACTGCGGCGATCATGGGATTCAGAGCTCGGCGGACTCGATCATCCGCAACAACATCGTTCTGAGCGCCGTAAACAGCGGGATTGCCGCCCAGCCCCATCAGAGCGGGGCACCAGCCAATATGACCATCGTGAACAACACGATCGTCAACCCGGGTGGAGACGCGATCTCGATCCGAGGCGCGACGGGCTCAGTGATCGTCGCCAACAACGCGGTGTTTGCCGAGTCTGGACGAGCGGTCTTCGTCAACGGCGATATGTCGATGGTCACCCGCGACAGCAACTTCGGCATCGGCGATGGCTCGATGAGCGCGAGCCTCAGCGACTTCGTCGACGGTTCCTTCGCCGGCATGCCGCCGATGGATCTATTCCTAAGCGAGGGCGGTGGGCTCGTCGGAGTAGGCAACTCGGAGTACGCGCCAGCCGACGATTTCAACGGGACCGTGCGCTCCGGTGCAACAGACATCGGCGCCTACGCGTTTGCAGCCGGCGGCAATCCCGGCTGGATGCTCGGCGAAGGCTTCAAGGGCGCCACGAGCGCACCTCCGGCAGGAGACGCCGGACCCGGCAGTGACGCTGGCCCATCGTTCGACGGCGGAACAGATTCCGATGGTGGCCCGGGTCGGGACGCCGGACCGCCTTTTGATGGAGGGCCAATGTTCGATGGCGGACCTGGTTTCGATGCGGGCCCTTCGACCATGGACGACGAGGGTTGCAGCTGCCGAGCCGGCACCCGCTCGCCTCGGCCGGGCGCGGCGCTTACGATGTTGCTCGTGCTTGGGCTGGTCGTGCGCCGCCGCAGATAGGCGCGGAGCTCGGGCCCATTACTTGGAGCGCAGGAATCCCCACACGCTGCTGATCGCCGGCTTGACCATCCCGAGGGCAACGAACGCACAAACAATGCGAATAATGCCCTTTCCAAAGATGACACCGACCACGCTGAGGACGAATAGGCCCACCACGAAGGCGAGTCCGCTGGGCGAGTAGCCTTGGCTCTCCGGCTTTCCTTCTTCGAGGGCTTCGCGCAGTCGTCTCGCGCGGTCGAGCTGCCAGGACGCACGAACGCGTCGATCCAGAACCGCAAACATCTCCGGCGGTACTTCTCCGGACGCCATCATCGCTTCTTGCCCCGCAACATGCGGACCGAGCACAGCGATGACCTCATCGAGATGTTCTCGGGCGGCTCTTGTGCCGCCGTGGGCAGCGAGGAGTTCTCCACGAACACGAAGAGCGGTGACTTCAATCATCGGAGCCGGCTCGGCAAGACCCCGGAGAAGGCCCGTAGCTTCATCATGAAGAGTGAGCGCCGCATCGATGGGCCGACCTCTTGCGTGAGCGTAGGAGCCCTCGAGCCAAGCGCGACTTAGCAGCGAAAGCGCTCGAAGCGTGGGCATGTCCCCCGCTAGCATCTCCGCCTCCAGGAAGTGGGCACGTGCGACCTCGTAGTCGGAATCAAACGTCGGACTTGAGGGGTCAAAGAGCATGACGGCTTCGCCGGCGTCCATGCATTGGTCGAAGGCTTCTCGCTCCGCGTTAGGCGCGCCGTTGTCCAGAAGCGCCTCTTTCATCATCGCGAGCGACCCTTCAGCACCCGAGAGTCGATGGGCAAGGTCAAGGGGGTCACCCGCCCTGGTCGCGGCGAGCGGACGAAGCGCCGTCACCGCACTCTCCAGGCGCGCAATACCGCCGTCGAGGTTGCCGTTCATGGCGACTAGGTTTACATCCAGGATCTGAAAGGCGGCGAGCAACGCTGGGTCTGACGGCACATCCCGAAGACTGAATATCGAAGAGTTGGGGTGATATTGGGGGCACCCCAATAACAAAACTTACTGGACCAACGTGTAGTGGGGCGGGTCTTGATCCACGTGGAACACACTCATGAGCCGCGAGTCGTTACGCGAGGGCTGCGAGGGCTTCCTTGAGCAGCTCGCTGACGGTCTTCCCTTCGGGGTCGAGTCCATCGCATGCGCGTTCCGCGGCGGGCTGTTTGTAGCCCATCGAGACGAGCGCTCCGGCGACCACTCCAAGTGGGCCGGACGGTGCTTTTGCGGCGGCCTTGCTGGCGGGACGTGCGGGACCACCGCTGACGACGAGCTTATCTTTGAGGTCGAGGAAGATGCGCTCGACGGTCTTCTTGCCCACGCCGCTGATGCCTTTGAGAGCCGCGCGGTCTTCACTTTGAATCGCTCGCGCCAGCGCATCGGCGTTGAGGGAGCTGAGAACCGAGAGCGCGAGCTTGGGCCCAATGCTGGAGACGCTCAGGAGGGAGCGGAAGGCGTACTTGTCTTCGGTGGTCTCAAACCCATAGAGCACGAGGGCGTCTTCACGCGCGTTCGTGTGAATGTGGAGCGTGAGCTCTCCGTCTCCCAAGCGCCCAAGGCTACCCAGTGGAATGAAGACCTCGTAGCCGACGCCGTTCACGTCGAAGAGGATGGAACCATCGAGTTGTCGTTCGACGACCCGGCCTTGAAGACGACCAATCACGGAGCGGGTGTAGCACGGAGGGCCAGGAAGTGGGCCATGCTAGCGTGATGCGATGAAGCGACTTGGCGCGTACGTTGCCGGCGAATTGAACCTGCAACGGTAGCGCGTTAGTATCCGGCGCATGAAATCAGGTGTGCCGGTGCTCTTCTTTGTCCTCGCGTGCGGCGGCACTTCCACCGAGAGCACGATCCCGACGGCAACACCAAACGAGAGCGTCAACGCGGCCGCTCAGACCGAACTCGAACGTGCTGACGAACGATACGAAGAGTTCAGCCAGGTGCGCATCGACTGCACGGACCAGGCCGACGTCGAAGGCTTCATTCAGTGTCTTCAGCAACAAGTCCGCTTGCTCTCGGGCGCGGCGGTGGAGAGCGCGGAGGCTTATCAGCGCGTGCTCGGTCACAGCGAAGAGGCGCAGTGGGCCGTCGCCGCACTGACGGGCCAAGCGCGTACTTTTGCGGGAGCGGTCAGCGCACTAAACAACGTCGAGGTCCCTGAGATATATCCGGCGGCGCTCCTCGAAGAAGACGTGCGAATGAGCGATGAGGCGCGACTGGCGGTTCAGGAGCAGGTCAGCGCAAGTATTCGGGCGGTGCTCGACACACAGGCGAGGTCCATTGCGTGCACGAGAATCATCTACGACGTCATGGCGCTTCGCTTAGCGCTCTCACAAAGCGTTGACTCGGAGTACTCACAAGAGTCCGGGCGCCGGTTGAGCACGTCCAGCGAGGAAGAGATCGCCGCGTGCGTCGACGAAGGCGGCAGGTCGGATGAAGCCCTGGAGCCCTACGCACCCGGTGAGTTGAACCTTCAAAGGTAAGGTGTGAAGAGCCCGGCGATGGCGTTGCGCAGCGTTCCAAGCACGGATGTTCGCCCAGCTCGGTCTGGCTTGGCGCTCGCGATGCGTTCTTCGAGGAGCGCTTCCATCTCCCCGGCGAACGCGGCGTCGTAGCACTCGACGTTGAGCTCGAAATTCAGGCGAAGGCTCCGCGCGTCCCAGTTGCTGGAACCCAGGAAGACCCACCCGCTGTCGACGACCATGAGCTTGGTGTGGTCGAAGGGACCCGTCGAACGCCAAACGCTTACGCCGCTGAAGTCGACGTGGGTGAGCATGTGTCGCATCGCCCAGTCGACGATGGGGAGGTTTCCCCGCTCCGGCAAGATCACGTCCACCTGAACCCCTCGCCCAGCCGCCACGCCAAGAGCCATGACGAGTGCGTCGTCCGGCAGAAAGTATGGCGTCGCAACAACGACGCGCTTTTGTGCGCAGGCGAGAGCCGCGAGGAGACCCCAGCGCACTTTGTCGAAGTCTTCGTCGGGGCCGTCGGCGATGGCCCGCGCTGGAACGCCGCCCTTGGACTCGTCGTGCGCGACAAAGAAAGGTTCCCCATCCAGATGTTCCCTCGTGACGAAGTACCAGTCTTCGGCGAAGACCTGCATCAGCTGCATCGCGATGGGACCCCGACAGCGAAAGTGAAGGTCGCGTGTTGGGAGCTTTGGGTTGTCCGCGAGCACGTGGTCCGGGCGGATGTTGAGACCGCCCGTGAAGGCCGTTTCGCCATCGACGATCAGCACTTTGCGGTGATTGCGCAAGTTCATATAAGGCCAGCGCCAAGGCGGAAAAGCCGGAAGGAAGCGTGCGGCTTTGACGCCTTCACGCTTGAGCAAGCGGGAGATGCGCGGGTAGCCGTAGCGTTCGCCGGCGGCGTCGACGAGAACACGCACTTCAACGCCGCGTTTGTGAGCACCCACAAGAGCACGCAAGAAGTCTTGGCCCGGTCCGCGTGACTCAAAGATGTACGAGAGCATCGCCACGGAGCGCGTCGCTTCGTCGATGGCCTTGATCATGGCTGGATACGCCTCGTCGCCGTTCTTCAGGACCTCAAAGCGATTGCCGAGACAGAGGGGCCTGTCCGTCACGGTGTCAAGAGCGCGGGCGAGCTGAAGAAGCTGCGGAGCCTCCGGAAAGAGGACGCGCAAGTCCTCGATCTGCGGCTCTTTAAGGAGACGTTTGCGGGGACGACGCCTCGTACGCAGGCGGCTCGCCTTGCGCTTGATGCGGTTGACGCCGAGGGAGAAATACAGAAACGCGCCCAGGAACGGGACAAGCCACGCGAGCCCGATCCACGCCAGGGATGAACGCGAGTCGGAACGCGTCCAAAGCACGTGAAGACTCACACCGACGGTCATGAGAAGAGCAACGATCGCGATCAGCGAAGAGACCCAGAGATCGTCGTCACTCATGGCGTATCACTCACCGGACGGGAAAGGTCTCCGTCGATGGTCGTTCAAGATCCCCAACGACGCGGCCCTCGAGCACGCGAAAAGGAACCGGCGGCGACAGGACGAAGCGCTCGCCCCGCTGTTCGATTCGAAGCGTCTCCACGCGGTCACCCAGATTCACCTCGCGGCGATAGTCAACGGAGACGGGGCCTTCGTAGCGATGGGGTCGATGAGCGATGATGAACGAGAAGAGCGCCACGGCGAGGTGGTTCTGAAGGCGATGACAGCCGTGAGAGAAGTCGCCAAACACGCTCGTATAGTCGACGCTTCCGTGCGTGCGAATACCCTCATCAACGTACCCTCCGCGCCCACGGCGGCGGTGGTGGGCCGCGACGAGCCCGTAGGCGGACGCATAGCCCGGACCCAAAAGAGTCCGGCGGATGATGTTGTGTCCTCCATCATCATCGTTGATGTTTTGCACCAGAGTCTCGTTCGGTGTCGACGCTGGCGGCAGCCAAACGGGGGCAGCGACGACGTGCTGCCAGATGCCGCTGCCGATCGCTGACTGCTTGTAGGCCCACACATTGGTCCCGGTCCGGTCCGTCTCTTGTCGCCAGCCGCCGATGGTCGTGGGCCATTCAGCCAGGAGCCGTTCATCCGCGCCGCTTCCCACGTAGACGCGCAGCATGGGGCGCTGAGCCGCGGGGGGGAAAATGATCGGGCGGCCATCCTCGTGGAAGGGGGGGTCGTAGCGAACATCTCCCCGGTCGACGACGACATGAAGATCCATGTTTGCCGAGTAGTCGTCAGGGAGCGCGAAGCCTTCAACGGGAATGAGCTGGTGGTCCGGGATGTCGTCGCCGAGACCCTCCAGGAAGCGCCGTGCGCCGTCCACGGTCTGAAGGTGGAGGAGCGATTCGAGATGAGCGGAGATGCTCTCAACTTCGTCGGTGCCGCCTCCAGTGCCGTCTTCCAGGATTCCCCAGTCGACCCGCGCACGTTCGGCAAGAACGCGAATGAGCGCACGTCGTTCGAGCTCGAGGGGAGGTGCGCGCAGCGCTTCTAACGTCTCCGCGCCAAACTCGCCTCGGGCATAAATACGGTGGCGGCGTGCGAACTCCTCGATGGAGGCGCGAGTCTTCCAGTCCAGATGCGGTGACGTCGGGAGAGCGCCACGCAGGAAGCCCTCACAGTGAAGCCGACGGCGTACGGCTTCAAGTCCGCTTCGCCAGTTGTTCAAGCTTTGGACGAGGGCGCGTCGGCGGCTGTCTTGGCCCCGTGGCAAATCCGAAACGCGCAGCACCTGATTGCGTTCGATCTCCGCAAAGGCCCAGCGCTCGACATCGACTTCAACAGATTCAGGCCATGCTCCAAATCCCGCTTGGGTTGTGTCACCGTCGACAAACGCGCCGATGGCGTCGTAGTCGATGCGCGCGATGCAGTCTTCATCCTCGATCTGCGCGAAGCGCTGACGGAGCACGCTGAGCGTCGGCGGGATGCCATACACCTCAAGGTAGCGGTCGCGGACCGCTCGTTGACCGAGGCCCTCTTCAACGTCCTCAAAGCGCTCTTGAGCGAGGGCGACGTACGTGCGTGAGAACACGGATGCTCGGTGCGCAAAAAGGCCAGGCACCCAAGCTTCACCGACATCCAAGGGGAGCGCAGGCGGGCGCTCCTGTGCAAACGCCGAGCTAGCGTTGAACGCTAGCCCGGCGATGCAGAGCACGCAGTATACGCGAAGGATCACCTACTCGTCGGTGGGTGCGTAATCGACGGGCTCTGACACTGGCTCGGGCTCGGGCTCGTAGCTTGGTTCTGGCTCCGGCTGTGGGACCGGCGCTGGGGCGACATAGGGCGTCTCGTCGCCCGTGGTGTCTTCTTCTTCAGGTGCTTCGCTACCACAAGCGCTAACGCTCAGTGCCAACGCTGCGGCGAGGAAAGCTTCTTTCTTAAGATTCATTGTCGTCCCTTTGGTGTGCGCACTTCGCGCGGCAAAGAGTGTGGTCGATTATTTCCCGCGTGGGTAGGCAAAATTTGGTCTCCTGCCGGACGATTCTTTCGCGCAAAAAATCAGCGGCGGCGTACCACCGGAGGGAGACTTCTCAGCGTCTGAAGATGGGTGACCGCCACCGCCAGGGCGTCCGTGGCGTCTTCTCCAGGGAGCTCCCGCAGCCCAAGAATAGCGCCGACGAGGCGTGCCACCTGGGATTTCGTCGCGTTCCCTTTGCCCGCCACCGTTCGCTTAACGAGGGCCGGGGGGTACTCATGGACTTCAAGGCCGGCGGCGGCACCCGCCACCATAGCGACCCCGCGGGCATGGCCGAGCTTGATCGCCGCGTTTGGAAACTTCGCGAAGAACATATCTTCGAGCGCCATGACATCCGGTGAGTACTCCTCGATGACCTGGCTGATGCCCACTTGAATGGCGTGCAGTCGATGAGCCAGAGGCTTCTTCGCGTTGACCTGAATGGTGCCGCTGGCGACGGCGATGAGACGTGTCCCCTTTTTGTCCACCACCCCCCAACCGGTCTTCCGAGTGCCCGGATCGATGCCAACAACGCGCATAGCCCGGAGTCTAGCCCACACTCGCCGCAAGTCGCTGACGGGTTCATCACGCGACCACCAAGCATTTTCATATCACGCGATATCTCCGAACGCCTAAGCCTCGTCGTCATCGGCAACGCTGCTAAGCTTCTTCCTCGTGGCCGAGACAAAAAATGCAGACGAAGGCACATTCACTGCCCGAGACACCGGTCGCTCCCGCGGCGGCTCCCTCGCCCTCCTTG
>JBLHKB010000038.1:0-23818 GCA_047619315.1 Polyangiales bacterium | reverse complement strand
CTTATCGTTGAGGTACACCATTCGCTCAGCGGCCACCTGCGGTGTTGCCGACCACTGGAGGATCTTCTTTCCCCAGAGCATGCGCAGGTAGTTCTGCATGACGCCGTGACGGGTGAGCTCACGCTGGGCTGCGTTCCAGATGTCATCATCGGTCTCGGCGTTCTCAAGGACACTCAGCGTGTATTCGTCACGCGGATCGGCGGCGTGCTCCGCCAATGTTTTTCGCGCCCAGTCCGGCAAGGAATCGTAGGCGGCGTAATTTTCCAGGGTGATGCAAGCGTTGAAGCCAATCTCGCGCCACGTGATGAACTGATCGAGATACGCCTCACTGGACTCGCTCATCCCCCACCAGCCTTCACGGCTTCCGTTTACTTTGCCAATGCGCTCGGGCGTCCACTTTTCCGCCCGAATGATGGCGTCGAGCACCTGAGCTGAGCCGAGATGGCCAAAATGAAGCCACGGCGACAGGCCACTGGCCGAATGCTTGTCCGGGTGATTTCGTGACTGTCCATATTCAGTCAGACGCGTATCCACAAAGTCTTGGAGGGCCTTCTCCGCCGCACGCCATCCACCTTGAAGGGACACGGGCCGAACGGAATGATCGATGTGGAGGTCGCCCAAGGAAGCATCCGCGTCGAAGAGATCGTGGGCGCTTTTCCACTTCTTGATGGCCGCAGGAAGCGTCGCGAGCTCACCCTCGTAGTCAGACGCGGGCTCTGGCGATGGCTGGTCGGCGAGGAACTCCGGGAGTCGTTTTTGAAGGTGCCGACGAAACGAGTGGGCGCGCGTGAAGTGCCGCTCGGCGTCATGCATCGGGTAGATGCCGTTGTTGTCGACACACTCGAGCCACACATCGAGAGTATTCGCGGCGGCCTCGATCATGGTGGGAAGGAAGAAACAGGGATAGTCGTCGGTGACGACCGCCGCCGCGTCTTCCACGAACGCGCGGAGCAGCCCCTTGCCTTCTCCGTCCACTCTTTCGACGTAGGGAAAGTAGGTGATTCCCTGTTCAGCGAAATACTCGTCGTGATCGCGCATGCCCTCGATGACGAAACGGTGCAGTCGGTCCGAGGCATGTTGGTAGCCAATGCGCAGTGGCTCGAAGACGATGAGTGGCAGACCCCATTCACCCGCGAGCTCCACCGCACGCTGAAGCGCAAAGTTAAAGTGCGGACGACGGCCGGCCACCATCCAATAGATGATGTGTTGGCTGCCCTTCCGCGGGCGCACGTTCTCGCCGCCGTCCAGACGACGAATCCGGTAGCTCGGGGTCATCTTCGCAACGCTGCGCGGATGATGGTCAGAGTGCTTCGCCTTTGGGGGCCACGAAATGTAGAAATAGGGGGCATTCTCAAGTAGCCGAGTCCTGGGGTGACCAGGACTCGGTTTCAAGGCCTTAGCGTCGTCGGCGTCGCCAGAAGAGCACCAAGCCGAGGAGCGTTCCAAGGCCGAGCGGTGAGGACTCGCCGCCCACGGCGCAGCCGCCGCCGCCGGAAGGACCGCCGGGGTCTTCGCTGGCATCTACGCCGCCATCTTGCGGACCCGCATCGCCGCACATGCAGCTCTCCTCCGGCAATGTTTCTCCGCCACCTGGGTCGCAGGTCTCGCCCTCGTCGACGATTTCATCGCCGCAGAAGGCGTCCAAGCAAGTCGTACGACAGCCCGCGGGGTCGTCGTTAGTGTTCGAGTCGCCTTCGTCACAGGTTTCGCCCTCATCGAGGATTCCATCGCCACAGGCCGGCATTTGGCAGGTGGTGCGGCAGGCCGCAGGCTCCGTGTCGGAGTTGTCGTCACCGTCATCGCAGGTCTCGCCGCGGTCGATGAGCCCATCGCCGCAGGTGTTCGCGCATTCACTGAGCCCCTCCGGGGACTCCCAGCAAACGAAGCCGTCTTCGGTATCACAAGCGGCGCTGCAGCCGTCTCCGTCCGTGGTGTTCCCGTCATCGCAGGACTCCGTCACGGTGCGCGCGCCGTCGCCGCAGGCTGGTACACAGTCTTCGCCGGTTTCATCGCGGGCGAAGCCCTCGGAACACACACACTCCGGCGCCAGGCCCGCGGCGTTGTCGACGCAGGTCTGGTTCAGGCCACACACATTGGGCGTGGCGCATTCGTCCACGTCGCTACAGACCAAGCCGGAGCCGGTAAAGCCTTCGTTGCACTCGCAATCATACGCGCCAGGCGTGTTCTCGCAGCGCGCGTTGACGGCGCACTCATTGGTCGACGCGTTGAGGCACTCGTCGATGTCCGAACATGCGCCGCCATCGCCCTCGTAGCCAGCGATACACGTACAGATGTGGGACCCAGGTGTGTTCGCGCAGGTCGCTTGCAGGGAGCAGAGCGCCACGGCGGGGTCGTCGCACTCATCGATGTCGAGGCAGCTCGTACCGTCAAAGAAGTACCCGATGTCGCAATCGCAGGTGTAGCGAGGAGGTTCTTCCTGGGTGCAGGTGCCGGCGCCACAAGGCATCGACGCACACTCATCGATGTCCTGGCAGGTGCCTCCGCCAAACACGTAGCCTGCGGAGCAGGTGCAAGCGTACGATCCTGCGGAGTTCGTGCAGGCCGTGCCGCCAACGCCGCAAGGGTCGCCGGCGCGACACTCGTTGATGTCGACGCAGGTCGTGCCGTTGAAGGCGTAGCCACTTGGACACATGCAGTTGTAGGAGCCCGCAAGGTTCTGGCAGCTGCCGAGACCACACGGGTTGGAGCCTGAGCACTCATTCACGTCGGAACAGCGATCGCCCGTTCCGCGGAACCGAGTCCCAGTGCCGACCCAGCCTGGGTCGCAAGTGCAGTCCCAGTCGCTTCCGCTGCTTGAACTGCACACGCCATGGAGTGAGTCGCAGTCGTCGAGGTTGGCTACGCAGGCGTTGTCCGCCACGCAGGTTCCGCCGCTGAACACGTAGCCAGCGTCGCAGTTGCAGATGTAAGTCTCTGGCGGTGCGCGCTCCACACAGGTGCCTTCGCCGCAGATCCCTGGCGTGAGAGCGCACTCGTTGCTGACCACGCAGCTAGACCCGTTGAAACGGTATCCGGAGGCGCAGTTGCAAGTGTAACCCGGGCTTGTGCCGGCTGCTGTCTGGCTGCAGGAGCCGTTGGAGGTGCAGGGGTTGCCGGAGCATTCATTGATATCGGCGCAGCCACCGACGAGTGCGCTTCGAATGCTGTAAAGACGGTCGTCGCCGAGAGAACCATTGGGTGGCGTGAAGTCGTGGTTAGTCGTGCGACGAAACCCCGTACCGGAGTAACCAGCGTTGCAAGTGCAGCTCCAGTCGCCGCGGCCATTGAACGCGGAGCGCGAGCAGCTCGCCGTGGACGCGCAGTCGCTGGTGTCAGCGGAACTACACAGGTTAAAAATGTTGTCCCGAGGCTCAAAACGCGAACCTGTGGCGTAGCTGCTGTAGTTCGTTGAGTTCAGTTCACTAGAGCACGCCGCTCGAAGGTTCATCCGGGCTGACGTGTCCGTCGGAATGATGCTGCAGTTCAAGCTAGCGGGGTTTCCAGGCAACGTGTAACGATTCGAGTTCGTCGTCGTGCCGCCCCAGTTGGAGCGAAGTTCGTGCCCATTGCTCCAGCCGTCGTTGTCGGAGTCGACGGCGGCGATCCAGCGGTCCCAGCCGTACGCTACGTGCCCTGCTGCTGGCGTACTGAAATCAATGCCAAACGCGTTCAGGCAGGAGGGCCCACTGCAGTCGCTGCCGTAGCCGCCATGGGTGCTGTTGTGACAGACCCAACATCGCGTGTTGCCTTCGCCAGCGGGCAGGCTGGAGTTGATGCGTCCGTTGGGAATATTGGCGCCGTATGATGGGAAGGCATACGCCGGCGAACCAAACACGAAACCAAGAGTCATCAAGCTAAGAGCAAAGAGCCACGTCTTCATCTACAAAGAATAGACGCAATCCACCACCCTTGTCGCGCTAGCGGCAGCGAGAATCGGTATCAGGACACGAAAAGCGGACGTGAAGGTGGTCTCGGTGTTTCGGAAAGTGGCGCACCCGACCTAGGGGATAGGTGCGACCGCTAGGGTATTGGAACCACTGCCGAAGCTGCCCACGAGTCGCTCCACGCCGCCGCGCTTCATTATAAAGTGGCTCTTGGAGGCGGTAGTCGATGAAAATCGCTTCGACACGGTCTTGGCGCAGCCAGTCCTCGAGGAGCGTCCACTGGCGACTCACATCGAGCTGATCGGGCTGAAGACGTCGGAAGCGGCACGGACCCGTGCAGCGTTTCTGGTAGTAAGCGATGTCCACGTCACGGCCCGACTGGTGGCTTCGGTGGCCGCGCATACGACCGCCCTCCTGGCGGCTGATGTCGTGGACGCGTACTCGCGAGCCGGTTGGATGCGCTTCAAGCACAGCGTCGAAGGCTTCAAGCATCCAAAGCGTGGTCTCGAGCGTCGCGTACGCGCGCTCTGGGTCTCGCATGACGTAGCCACGGTGCTGAGGAAGGCGTTCGGCTTGAGCGAGCTGACCCCGATTTGGCGCGCCGATCGATTCGGAGGTGCTCGCCGGCACCTCGGACCAAAGACGAATCGTCGTTCCAGCGCGAAGGCCTGAGCGCACGTTGCGGTTCCAGCGGCGCAGGTCGGCGACGCTTACTCCGTGACGTGTAGCGATGCGCGAAAGCGTGTCTCCTCGGCGCACTTGATGGTCGATGCGTCGGCCTCGTTCTTCGCGCACACGCACTGTGCCGCCGACGATCAAGCGCGAAGGATCGACGGCCGGGTTGAGTTCGCGGAGAGACGACACGCTCACGCCATAGCGGGACGCGATGGAGACGAACGTCTGTCCACGTGCGATGTTGTGCTCTTCACCGTCAAAGCGCGCAGCGATCTCTTCTTCAGCCTGCTCGCGCTGGGCTTGCTCTTCAGCCGCCTCTTCCGCAGCTCGCTCAACATCTCGTTCAGCCGCTCGTTCTTCTGCCGCTTGGGCCTCAACTTGGGCTTCGGCTTGGGCTTCGGCTTGGGCTTCGGATTGCTCCGCCTCGCTCGCAGGAGCATCGACGTGGAGCTCTTGGCCGACCAGCAGGCGGTCCGAGTCCAGCTCGTTCCAGGTCTTGAGCTCATCCACGGACACCTCAAAACGAAGCGCGATGAGGCTGAGCACCTCTCCAGATTGAACCTGCCATATACGGCGATCCGCGCTCACATCCGAGGCGAAGCAGAGGCACGCGATGCAAGTGAGGAGTCGAAGCACACTCGTGTACTTACATGTAGGCGGCTATCTTACCAAATTTCTGCAGCGTCGTGATGCGGTCTTTGCCGCTGCAAACAAAGGAACCTGGAGTGGTTCGCTTCAATAAGGCTTCCCTTCGGCCTTCCGCCGGAGAGCGACCAGTGGCCGCTCACCTTTGCTGAAGATCTCACCCGCGCACTCGCTCGAGTCTCGCGCAAGCGTCCGGCACGTCTCCGGACGCACCTCGTACACAGCACAGGTAAAACGGCCCGCATCGATGCGTAGCGCCGAGCAGTGCCCCTCTGCCATGACCATGAACGCGCGATTGCCATCGAACGCCACGTAGGTGTCCGTGTGGTCGCCCAAACGCGCATAGTCTGCGCCGGTCACGGCCACGTAGTTTTCAAGTTGCGAGAAGCAGCAAGTGCCACACGCGGTGCAGTCGTCGGGCAAGCGTCTACGCTATCGGGTTCTAGGACCCAGAGGTGCGCTCATCTGGAAAAATATCGCTCGCGGTTTCAAGCGCGTCTCAGGAACAAAGCTCGTTACGAGTGGCGTCTCCGCATGATCCCTGCGCCGGAATAGTACTCCACACATTTGTGATACGCATCCATCACGCGTTGAGTGTGTCCGGTAGGGCCCGCCGCCCAAGCTGCGGCTGAGTAGACATCGTCTGTCGCAAAACCATTGAGCTGATCGCCTGTGATCCAGCGCATCGCCGTGATCGCGCCACGAACGATGACGGAGTCCGTCAAGACCGCGACTCGACGCATTTCGTTCGGAATACGACCATCAAGTTCGGCCTGAAGCTCCGCCAATCGCTTGCGGACCCCTGCGCCGGGCTCCCCTCCTACGAGGCGAACGATGGTGTGGGGATTGGCGTGGGTGAGTGCCGTAGACTCCGCGTAGAGGCGTTCCGCAAACTCGGCGGTCCAAGTCTCCACGTGGAAGATTGTGATCACGACATCGTGCACGTAGGCGATAACCACCTGGTCATCGACGATCGTACGCGGCTCGAAACTCAGACCTCCCACAGGGAGTACGATACGTCCGACCATTCATGCAGGTCAATTATTAACACGCACCAAGCTTGTGACGGGACCTGCTCTGCTGATCCAAAGACTCTGGGAACACGTCTCGAGCCGGCCGCCGGCCTCTAGGACGGAGCCAACTGCCAAGTGGTTGCGCCGTCCGAACCGCTGACTTCGATTGCGCGACGGCCGAGCAGATCCTGCAAGTCTGGTGGAGTACGGAGGAGGGGCGCTCACTAACGCGTGGGAGCTCGCGCGCGTATCGCCTGCTGAAGTGTGGCCTTCAGCACGATCATGTCGACGCCCACATTGCGTAGGATAATAGGGCGCTTGGACTCTGGGTCTTCTATGTGGAGAAGTTGAAGGACCGTTCCTTTGTAGTTCTGAGTCGCTGAGGTGAACTTGAGCTCTTGGAGCGGAATCGTCAGTGTTCGGAAAACGAACGACAAGATGAGCTCACTGTCTGTGACTTCAGCCGCGTAGGGGCTCTTCCCTTCTTCGAAGACCAGGCAGTACCCAACCATCAGCACCACGGCACATGCCAACCAAACGGCGACGAATGGTATCCCCGGAGTTCGGCGTAGCCTTCTAGGTCATACTCAAGGTAAAGGCAGGTCTCTCCCTCAGCATCGACGAGGTCCATGCGTCCGCCCAAGCGTCGCTCGCTTCGGATCTTTGCCCAAGGAACGAGCGGCGACTCGGGAAGATGTCCGTATCGGAGACCTTCGGCTTCAACCACTACAGTGGTTTGCCTCATCCTTTTCATCGCGATCTGAAAACCCAGCGCGACGAGAAGAATGAAGGCGGCGACGCCAAAATCTGAGTGATCCGTGCTCGTGCCAAAGAGTCTGAGTATCGCGACGAACAACGTCCCGACTCCGAGGGCCACCATGATCCAGATCTGGGCGCGCAAGAGCCTGACCATATTGCCGCTCGGCACATACTCACGTTGCATTCCGGCAAGCTAAGGCGGCCCAAACTTGAATCGACTGGGATTGAAACCGCGCGCGTCCCGCTACTGCCCTCCTCACGCAAACCAATGCGCTAGCGGCAGCGCGGCTTCGGCTTTTCCGCTACGCGATAGACGAGGTACAGGCGCTGACATTCGAGCGGGCTCATCTGAAGAAGCTCGGCGACGAGCGCATGAGTCGCGTCGAGGACGAGATCTGGATCCTGTACGCCCGCAGTGAGCGCTCCCCTCGCTTTTGCGACGGCTTCGTCGACCGTGACGTTCCACTCCACCTCGAGAACGAAGCGCTGCTCTGACAGGAAGCGCTCGAGAGCTTGCTCATGAACGGCGGGATGAGAGGAGAGCGCTTCAAAAACTACGCGTCTTTTCGCGTCGAGGAAGAGCCCATGTCGCTGGCCGACGCCGAACATCCACGACGTGAAGTGGTTCACGTTATGCGGATTGGCATCGGCGAGTAGAGCACCGCCGAGGGCGTGGGCGCCCAAGAAATCAGTCCGCTGATTCAACGCGTGGAAGTGAAGGAAGCTTGGCCACTCCGCTTTGTCTTCCGTGACTTCAAGGTGCACAGGCAAGAGCCCTGGAGTCGGCATGGCCCCGAATGTCTCCTGCCAAAGAGGCCACGGCGAACCGTCCACGATAGACGCGAGGGCTTGTTGCAGAGCATCGATCTCGATCTGCACCTTCGCCAGGTCGGCACGAGCTTCTTCGACGAACTGCTCTTGTGAAACGCAGCCCATCCTTTCGAGGACTTCGCCCAGGGAGATCTTCATCTCCTCCGCGATGCGCTCTAGAGCGCCTGGCGCTTCAAACACCTCAAGCTCCGCTTGGCTGCCGCCGTACTGCGCGAGGATGCCGCGGACGCTGTCTTCGAGCCAGCGAAGAAGCTCCGCTACATCTGCATCGTCGTAGTCTGAGTGGTCGAAATTAGACATCCGTCAGGCGATGCTAGCGCACGCAGCGGCGCCGCAGAAATCAAAGCTCGTAGTCGCAGTGACCTTCGCCGAGGAAATGACCCGTCGTTGACGACGCGGCGAGGATGTAGTCGTACAGAGTATCGCCGCCGACAGTGAGAGGGCCCGGGTCGTAGACCACCGCGTCTGTTCCATCCATGAGTGGCTCGCCGGCTGCGTCGCGCACGTCGGTCATGCTCTGTCCGCGCAGCATCTCGAAGGTAACCCCTCCATCGACCGCCATGGCGGCGATGGCGTCAAAGCGAAGCGCTGGCTCTTCCGTGGCGTAGGAGTCGAAGAAGAGGTGGTCGAAGTGAATCGTGAGGTTCGCCTCCGCCGTCGAGGCTTCCGGCACGATGAGTCCAGCGGTCTCATCGCCGGCTTCGCAGTTTTGGTTCCTCACAGTCAAAGGGATGCCGAAGGAGAACGCCACGGACTCGGTGCCGCGCGTCGCCGTTCCTTCGAGGAGCAGGCTGTTGCCGGCGTCCACCATGCGCTGCAGGTCCGCGGCCTCAACACCGATGGCGCGGCTTTCCGCCGTGGGGGGGACGACGCGGTAGGAGACCTGGTCCCAGCGTCGTGCCGGGACGGAGTCGAACACGTGTGCGAGGACAACTTCCCTGCTCAGGTCAACGACGACAGGGTCCGTGGTGAGGAGCGCGTCGTCGCCGTCGCTCGCCCGCAGGCGAAACTCCTCCACCGCTACAAGCACACGGTCAAAGTTTAACGACCAGCCGTCGGCGAACTCGATCACTTCGTCGCCGCTTCCGTTGGGATAGCCGAGGCGCGCGCCCTCTTCACCGTCGACGACGACGTTGACGGAGCCCGTCGCGCCGTTGTCGCCACAGCCGAGCATCATCAGCGAAACCATCAGTCCGATCATCTTGTTCATTTTCTTCTCCCTCTAATCGTTGGGTCTGTTCGTTTGGTCGCCGTCGTAGCGCCCTTGTCATTCAGTGTCGTTTGAGTGCTCAGCGCTGAAGGATCGCGCGCTGCGTAGGCCGATGCGGAATGCCGCCTGCGGCTGGCTCGCTCCCTCCAGGGGCTGCCCGTCCAAGCGATCGAAGGCGACGCCGGAGAGCCAAGACCGCGGATCTACGCGCACCGATACGCGGCTGCCTTCCAGAAGGAACGCCTGTAGGGCGATGCCCTCGACGCGACGAAACTCCTCCTCATTGAGAGTGAGTTCGCCGCTGAACTCCACCGTCTCGCCGTCGCGTATGGCGACGCCGGAGACGCGCGCGCTGGCGCCCGTCGCTGTTGGTAGAAGCTCCACGGCGACCTCATCGACTGGCCCCTCTTCGCCCGGCGCGGCGCGCACGATGGGCGTTGGGTCAAGGGCATCGACGAGGATCTGCTCAAGGAGTTCACCGCGCACGGCGCGTCCGTCCAAGGGGTCGAGCCCTCCGTGGGCGAAGGCGCGGTTTGGTCCAATTCCCGAGCCGAACAACGGCAAGAGCGCCGCTGTAGGAGCATTCGCCGGTGCGAACACGTAGACCGGGCCTAAGGTCACCGACGCTTCGCTGAGCTCCACGCTCCAGCCGAGGGCGTTCACGAAGGAAGGCTCGTCGGTTCCTGAGAGCGCGATCTCGATGTTGATGGCGCGGCCACCAGTGCCCGCCGAACACGCGAACGCCATGACGAAGAGCGCGAAGGAGGCGAGTGCGAGGATGTGTTTCATGGGTTGGTTCGGGTATTCGTTTCAGAGTTCGTCGCAGAGCTGGTTCCGGAATTCGTTCCGAAGCGAAGAAGGTCGGTGTCGAGGAAGAGCGTGAGGGTGGCGAAGATCTCCCGTGGCGCGCCCGCGGCGAAGTGGCGAGCGGCGCGAAGGCTGGCGAGGCCCTCCGGGTTGAAGTTCGACTCGTAGTGGAGCTCCGTCTGCCGGTAGCGGTTGTCCGTGAGATTGCGGGCGAGGAGCGCGAACTCCACGAAGCGCCAGCGGACCCGGGCCGACGCGTCGAGGGTTGCGATGCGCTCGCCTAAGTTGTTGAGCGGCAGTGGCCGTCGCCCGAGGACGCCGCCGCCGAGGGCCGCGCCGAAGGTGACCGGCTGTCCCCAGAGCTTCACTTCACGCCGCAGCGCCAAGTCGACGCGGCCGACAAAGCGCGGGACGAAGGGCAGTCGAGGCCCCGCCGTGAGCGCGAAGGCGCCAGCGTCTTCACCGGGGAGGTGCGCCTCGCTCCACGTAAAGCTGCCGACCGCCTCAAACCAGCCCGTGAGACGAACGCGGCCGTTGACGAAGGCGCCAAAGCGCTCTGTGCGACCGACGAGGGTATTGCGACCGGCTTCTGGATTGAAGAGCAGGTCGCGGTCGACGCTCGTCCAGAAGGCGCCGGCCTGCGCATCGAAGGCGAGCGTTTCCGGAGCTTCCGCTTCGTGCTGAAGGCGAAAACCCGTCTCCATGGAGCGGCTCGTGGCAAAGGGCGCGTTCTCTCCGTCGGAGAGCGCGGCGGCATCGCTGGAGCGGGCGCCGCGGCCAATGCTGCTGACCCAGTCGAGAGACGTTGGCTTTTTCACCAGGGCCACGACGAGCGTTGCGCGTGGAAGAAGCGCCACGCCGAAAGCGTCGCGTGACTCGCTGGGGACGCGCTCGCCGGCGCCGTCTACATCCGGCTGGTTGTGATCGTCCATCGCAAAAGAGAAGCCCGCGAGGCGTGCCCCGGCGCGCACCGCCACTCGCTCGCTTCTAAACCCGGCGCTGATGTAGGCGGCGGTGGTGGTCAGCCCCAAAGTGTTCTCGCTGACCACGCGGTAAGGCGTCTCGTCGGCTCTTCGGTGGCGCCAGATGTGGGTGTCGATGCGATCGTGTCGGGCCAAGAGGCCGAAATCCAAGGTGAGCTCTCGCTCGCCGAAGGTCCCCTGCACCTGGATGTCCGTGCGTACGCCGACGTTACCTCCGTCGGTTTGCTCGTCGAGGCCGTCGCCGCGCTCGTCGAGGAGAAAGCCAGTGAAGTTCTCGCGAAAGCGACTCCGCCGGAGCTGAAGCCACGCACTCTGACGCGTGGTGATGCCGGGACGTCTCGACCACAGACTGAACGCGAGAAGGTGACGAGAAGCGGCCCCTCCTTGGTTCGGGTCCGGGGTGCAGAAGAACTGTGAGTCGCCCGAGCAAGGCAGCGTGCCGGCGACGACGGCGTCTTCTCGGACGACGCCGGCGGAATCAAAGTCGAGAGCGTGGCTCGCCGCGGTGACGCTGTACCCCAGCGCGTCATCCCCGCCGCTGTAGCGAGCGACGGCGCGTATGTTGCGGTGAGCGCGGTTGACGCCGAAGCCGCGACCAGCCTGAACCTCGAGTCCCGCGAAGCTCTTTTTCCCGTCTCCGTAGAGCAACAGCGCCCTCCGCCGACGGTATGAGCCGTACCCGCCGAGGAGCTGAAACCCACGCTCCGCGAGTCCAAGACGGTACTCTGCGGTGCCCGCCAAAGCGAAATCTCCCTGCGCCACATCGAATGGCCCCGGCAAGACACGAACGTTCTGGACAAGCTCGGGGATAAGCCAAGCGCTGTCCGCGTAGCCGTGGAGATGCGCGTTGCTTGGTTCGTTAAGGGGGATTCCGTCGACCAATACCTCCAGGTCCTGTCCCTCGCCGGCGTCAAAGCCGCGAAGAAAGAGGCTGCTGGCATGACCTTCTCCCGAATGGTTCGCGAGGACGACGCCAGCCATGGCGAGCATCTGCTCGGCGCTCGTTCGCGGCACGTCGCGGAGCATCTCCATGGAAAGCGTACGCTCAGAGGCGCTGGCGTTGGGGAGCACGTGCGTACCCGCTTCGATCTCGGCCCTGGCGCCAAACTCAGGCTCTTCCGCCTCGTCGGCGGCTTCCGGTTCCGTCGGTTCGGGGTCCGCCGATGGCGTCGCCTCCAGAGGCTCGGGCGCTTCGGACTCTTGCAAACGAAGCCGTGGCGGAAAGCGAATCTCGTAGGGAACCCGAGATGCGATGGGCGTGTCCCCGCGCCTCGCCGCTTCGAAAACCAAGGTCGCGACGTGGCTGAACGCCGCCGCTCGAAGAGCGTCCGGAAGATCGTCGAGGGGCTCAAGCCATCGCGTCGCCACCAGGCGGCCTCCGGCGTCGATGGTCAACTCCATGCGGAGGATGCGCGCGTCGTCACCGAAGTCACCGTCAGGCAAGATGGGCAGTTCACTGCGTACGATGCGTGGCGGCACAATCTGTGACGCGGGATCCAGATCGTCTTGGGCACCGTCAGCCACTTCTTCGCCTGCCTCGTCGGACGGAGCGTCCGGCGAGTCTCGTTCGGCGATGTCCACCTGGGCCGCCGCTTGGGCGGTCCAAAGAACAACGAAAAGAAGTAAAAAGCGAATCATAGAAAGAAGACCAACTCCGCCTCGGCGGACGGACAGGTGCACTAAAAAGTGGGCAAACGGATGCGCGTGCTTGTAGCCACAACCCGATCAACAGAGAGCGCTCGCGAAGCCGAAGCGGCCGCACGAACGGCATGATGGGCGCGAACAGTGTCGGTCGCGACGGATGCAGTTCGACGTCAGGACACGATCACGCGACAGCGAATGTTCCGGACCGGCAGAGGATCCGAAACGCCTAAGAGCTTGATCTTAGGCGGGCGGGCCGCGAGCTCGGAACGCTGAAACTACCCGCGGAAGAGCCAGGCTCAACAGATTCGCTTCGCGAAGGGCCGGAACGAGGTACACGGCGCCCGGAGCCAAGGGTGGAACCGGAGGACTCGCGGCGGCGAGGTCGCGGTGAGCTACGCTGTGGGATCCGTGTGGCGTTGAAGCGCTGCCAAGGTGCTCGAACTCCGCATCTTCATTCGCATCGCCGTGCTCGTGGGCGCCGTGCTCGTGGGCGCCGTGCTCGTGGGCGCCGTGCTCGTGGGCGCCGTGCTCGTGGGCGTGATGGCGTTGACGAAAGGCGACAAGGTCCGTCCGGGAAGCTTCACCTAAGTTGGAGAGAGCTCCGTTCAGGCTCGACCGAAAGGTGTCTTCCTCGGTGGCCAGGAGTGTCGTGCCCGCCCCATCGTGAGTGTGCGCCCCCAGGGCGTGGTGGCCCGAAAGGTGAGCCACGGGCAAGAGCTCGAAACCAAGCACCCAAAGGGCAACGGCGCAAAATGCTCCCGTTCTTCTAGCGCTGGTATAGCTCACAAGCCTCACTGGCTAACGGATACGCGCGAGGGACGCAATAAGATCGGGCCAAGGACCAAAAAATTCAGAACTACCAGTTCTCTGCGACCTCCATCACGCGAGGCTCCGTTGCCGTGATATTCCAGGGCTTGCTCACCTCCCAAGCCGCCACGGACATCGTCCGCTCGCCGGCGCCAACCCAGTAGAGTGGCAGCGGAAGACGACGTTCGCTTCCCTCTTCCATGGCGCTTAGGTTTAGCCGCAACCCTCCTGGAACGGTGCGCACGGCTGTCACTCCATTGATCTCACCCAGGACGCGAATCGCCGCGCGGGTTTGCACCGCCGCCGGGAGGTTGATGGCGACCTCGCTTCTCTCTGAGCCGTTTGGCGCCCTCACGATGAGCTCGAAGGACGCGAGAGACTGGGCGAATCCGGGCTCGCCATGGAGTTCGAGTTCCAAGGGCGCGTTCTCGCGGGCGCTCTCGGGCTGCTCGTAGCGAGCCTCGACGCGGACGAGGGCGTTACCTTCGGACTCGACCCGGAGCTCGACGCTCTCTTGCGCGTCAAAAGAGAAGCGCGCGCGACCATCTTCCATCGAGAGGCGATGTGTTTGCCCGCCTTGGTGCACGATGACATCGCCAGAAGCGCTCTCGAAGACGCCGTAGGCCGAAGCAGCGAGGTGCCAGAACGCGGCCTCTGGACTGACCTGCGCATGGAGGGGACGCCGCCGCATCCATCGCTCGTCGAATACGATGCTCTCTCCCGTCACGTGCCTTGCGAGCGCTCGAATAAGACTCGGAAACGCTGTGTGCCGAATCGAAGGCATGTTCTGGGCGCGTTGTAGTGCAGCGAGGCCAGTGCGATCTGCAGGATCCGCCAGGAGCAGCCCCGCCGCCTGAAGAGTGGCGTTCCGTGGGTTCTGAGAGTCCATGTCACGCAGCTGCCTTCGAAGGCGCTCGATCCAGCGACCGACAGCATCGCTCGCCGTCGACGCGGATGGCGTAGCGATGGGTCCGATGGCTGCAAGTATCGCTGCTGCCTGCGGGTTTTCCCCTCGTCTCGGCAAGCTCGCGACGAGCGCAGCGAACGCTCCGCGTGCTTCTTCACTGTCGATGGCGCTCCATACGACGAGCGCGCAGGCTCCCTCAAGGGGAGAACTCGGCGGCTCTTCGCGGAGAGCGCGAAGCTCTTCAGAGTCCGGGGTCCGGCCAGCGATGGTATCTGCCCAGGCCGAGAACGCCGGCCGGGAACGAATGGTCTCCCACAGCGCTGGGTCTAGCGCTGCACGCTCCGGTGCTACGGCGATCACTTCGACGCGCGCTGGCGCAGGCACGGCAAAGCGCACGTTCCACGGCGCCTCGTCCGTTACGCGCTGACCTGCTCGCTGCGAACGCGGAATACCCTGGGGCAGGATACGCACCTCGTGGACACTCTCCGTAAGCACTGTTCCGCCGGACACGAGGCGTATTCGAATGCTCGCAAAATGATCCGCCGTCGGTCGCAGCACAGCGACTCCACGCAGCGCTTGGGTCGCGCTCAGCACACCATCTGGCGCGCGTTGCCACGTGAACTCGATCCCCTCGG
Source organism: Polyangiales bacterium (assembly GCA_047619315.1). Lineage (GTDB taxonomy): Bacteria > Myxococcota_A > Polyangia > Polyangiales > Houyiibacteriaceae > JBCCRV01. The sequence continues at coordinate 9,018 of JBLHKB010000038.1, read as the reverse complement.
CCTCGATCTCAATGGATGCTGGCTGCCCTTCACTCGAGCGCTCGCCGACGAAGGAAATGGGCAGCACAAGAGCGCTTCCAGCGCGTAGTTCTGTGGGAAACGGGCTGGTGAGAGAGGCGGGCGGTGGGCGCCGCTCAGACCGACGCCGCATCAGCGTCCGATGCGCGCCGGCGAAGCGGTACTCGAGGATCGGTCCGTCGAATCGCTGGGTCTCGTCGCCTTCCAAGAGCTGGGCCCGCGTGGGCTCGCCTCTGGGTACCAAGGGAGCAGGAAGCGGAAACCCAGCGGCTGTAGCGCTGGGTGAAACGCTCGAAGCTTCCCCAAGGAGCGCCTGCCCCAGCGCCACGCCTTGAAGCTCTCGCACCATTCGCTCTTCATCCATGGCGCGCGCGTAGAGACTGCCCGTGGGCAATACACGAGCGCTTGGATCCCAGACATCATCCGCGCTTCCAAAGCGACCGTCAGGACCTGCACTCACCAGCTCCCAGCCGCGTACCGGGTCGATCCCAGTGAAGCGCGAATTGCGACGAACAAAGCGAAGAGGCCGGCCCCACCCATCATCGCGGCTCCGAACACCTGAGCCTTCGATGGCGCTCCACCAATCGTTTGGCGTCCCCTGCCTGGCAAAGGGCAAGTCGAGTTCACGTTCGCGAACGAAGGCCTGCACATTCTGAAGGGTGCGCAAGAGACGCTCACGCGTTACGCGTCGCGCTACGTTCTCGAAGCGAAACGCTGGTGCCATCGCGCGCAGCGAATCAAGACGCAGCTCGCCACCGCCGAGGTCGTGGAGTCCTTCGGACCCAACGTCGCCATCTTCCAGGATCGCCTCGAGAGCAGACGCGGTGAACACACGGCGAGCTCCCTGGCGACGCGTGATCGCATCGGGCCCGTGCTCGGCCACATACTCTTCCACCGCCCGGAAGACGAGCCCGAGTCGCCCGGTCTGGAAACGAGTGCGGAGCCGCTGCGCGTCTCGAAGGAGACCACGCTGGACGGCGATAGGCGGCATCGGGAGCGGCATGACATCGCCATCTCGGAGCACATAGGAGGCGCTGATGTCGCGCGGTGTTCGGCCTGCTAGTGCAGAAGCAAACCCCGCCAGGCTCATGGGCGCACGCTGTTGGCGCGCGTAGGCCGTGATGCGGTCGACGGCGATGCGACGGAGTGTCCCACTTTCACTCTCGGAGGCATGTGGGGCTTCGACCCAAGCGAGGTCCCCTCGGACTTCGCGCCCGTCGATGAGCAATCGCGCGCGCACCTCGAGTACAGCGCCGCCTTCGATTCGAAGGCCTGCTTCGGGGATCTCCACTGTGCTCTCTCGCGTTACGAGCTGAACGACCGGCTCGACGCGACGGGCACCATCGACGACGCGATACACGCTGACGGACACCGGCGCTCGACCTTGGCTCGGCGGACGGGCGATAGTCACCGTCAAGTTCGAAGGGCGCCGCTCGGCGCGAACACGCAAGGTGCCATCTACGTCGACGGGCAAACAAAGGGCGCTGATTTCGCCCTCCGCGATCACCTCCACGGCCACCGCCGAAGTACCGCCGCAGCGATCCAGTCCACCACTCGCCAGTATCACTTCGACACGGGCCACACCTTGGTCATCGCTTTGCGCGCTTTGGTCGGCGAAGCGTGCGCCACGCAACGTCACTTCTTGACCAGCCCTCGGGTAGCCGTCCACGCCCACAACATGAAGGTAGACCTCCGTCGGGACCTCCGCGATGAGGGCTCCATGCTCGGCTCGCGCCGCGACATGAAAAGCGCGTATTGAGACCCGAACGGGGATGTCCTGAGTAACCGTCGCGAAGCCAGCCACACGAACGCCCACGGCTTTCGACCCTTCCGTTGCATTCCAGGTAAAGCTCGCTCGCCCGGACGCATCTGTTCGAATGGGCTCTTGGTTTTGCTCAGCCGAAGATGGCGGACGAACGAGCAGAGCGCCTTCCACGGGTAACCCATCCGCGTCACGCACGCTGACTTGAATAGGCAACGCATCGCCCGGGCGTGCAGCCGCGGCGCTCTCTACGCGAAGACGAAGCGGCAGCTGCTGCGGCGCGGCGACCCGCGAAGACACACTCATCCCGTGGCCGTCGATGGACGCGCGAACGCTGTATTCACCGGTCGCTCCCGGAACGAACTCCGCAGCGTAGGATCCTTCGGCGTCCGTGATCACATGCACGTCCTGGATCAGGCGTTGTCCTTGTCGAAAACGCAGCCGCACCTGGGCTTCGGGCCTGCTGAGACCGCGCTCATCGCGTACCCGACCCAGCACGATCATCGGCGAACCCAGGAGAACAGACTGGGTCAGCGAGCGAAGAGAGAGAATCGGCGAGACTCTAGCGGTCAGGCCGATATCAAAGGTGCGCTGAAGCCCCGCGTGACGAACGTCGAAGAAAACGCGAAACTCCCGCATATCCTCCTCTACGTTCATCGGCAGCTCGATCATTGCGCGTCCATCACTCGCCGTGACCACTTCCGCCGCGTGCATGCCGGCCTGGTGCGAGACGATCACGCGGACCTGCGCGCCGGCCGCCGGCGTCAGCTCTCCGCGCCGAATCTCAAACGCCGTCGCAAGGAAGCGAAGCGGCTGCCCTCGAACAAAACGCGAACTACCTTCGAGGGTCAACTCCAAACCGTCTGGTGTCTGTGCGAAGGAGGAGAGAGGAAGCGTCACCAGGGCGAACGCCAAGACCTGCCACAGACGCTTCACTGGGCACCTCCAATCTCAAGCTGCGGGGGCGGATGGTCAGCAAACGACTCGGGCCGCGCCTCGGGGAATGCATAAACGCCAAGCCCTTCCATGGTGCCGGCGACGCCGAAGCGCAGCGCCACGGGGATGTTCCTCGTCCGGCCGGGAAAGAGCGTGCTGACTTGGAGGACAAGCGTGCCCTGCCGAATCGTCGCTTGATAGTCCGCGCGCAGGCGCTCCAAGTTAGTGGCCTCCAGGGTGGCGCCGGCGGGCAAGTCGATGTGGACTGTGGTCCTCCGGAGCATTCGAGGGCTGCGGTTTCTCACCCGGATCGTCCACTCTCCACGTCCGTCGAGAACAAGGTCCTCTTCAGGCTCTGCCCGCTCCAGGACCAGCGGCGTGTGTTCCGCGGACGTCCAGGGTTGGGTCACGCTCACACGAACCCACGCGCGAAACATGCCCCGCGCTTGAAGACGCAGTGTGTCGCCGGCAGCGATTCTCAGGTCCTGGGTTCCTCGGCCCTGCTCCAAGGCGAGAGTGATCTCTTGTGCGCCGTTCTGAACGCGAACGCTGCGCGCCGTGCCCAAACGCGCCGCCACAACGCGCGCCATGGAGCGAGCGACATCGGCACTGACCGATGGTTCGTCACGGTCCGCGGACATCGTTCGGATCAGCGCAGCCGCTTCGCCGACTTCACCAAGCTGTACGTCGGCATACGCGAGAAACGCCGATGCCCACATCTTCCAGCCTCGGCCAGACTCTGGAACCCAAACCGCCGATCCTACATGCACCAGCTCTCGTCGCACGCGCCGAGCGAACTCCTCCGCTTGGGCGCGGTGACGATCCTCTCCAAAAGTCAGCAGCGTGGCGGCGGCGAGGGCTTGAAGTTCAAGTTTCGCCGTGTCCTCAGAGGCCGCCTGAATGAGGCCTTCGATCTGAACGCGAAGGAAACGGTCCAACACAGAGCGGAGAGCGGGTCGACGAGAGAGATCCCGAAGAGCCGGCGCTGCGCCGAGTAGCCAAACGCCGTCCAGCAAGCTCCCTTTGGTTTCAAAGGCCTCGATGGTTTCTCGAATCGTGTCGTCACTGAGGTCGGGACTTCGCCAAGCGACACTCAGCGCGCGACCTTGGAGGACGTCACCGCGAAATTCTTCGATGCCTTGGGTCATCATGGCGGCGCGCGGCTGTCGACCCGCGAGGGCATGTCCCCAGGCGATCCAGCCAAGGTCTTGGAGTGGATAAATCGCCGTCCCTGACTCGATGAACAGCGTCGCATCCGCCGTAACGGGCGCGTCAAACGTGAGTTCAGCCTCACCAAGATGCACGTCGTCGATGCTGATCTCGCGACGAAGACCGCGTGGCCGAACATGCACTGCGGTGCGGAGTCGATCACCATCGGCCCCATCCAACGCACTGATCACGAAATGCCCGTCTCCAGGCGCTCGCATGGTGACGGGAACGAACATCCGCGCCCGTCCCCCGGCGGCGACCTGAAGCGAGCGCGCCTCGCCAGTTGCGGCGAGCTCGCCGGCGTCCGCGCTGACCCGGAGTGTATGATCGTGGGTTGTAGAGTTCGCGACTCGAACTGGAATGCGCAGGGAGTCTCCAGTCGTCGCAACGGAAGGCGAAGTCGACTGCACGGCGATGGGCAAATGCGTTTCGAAGCGCGTGTACGCCGATGAACGCCAGCCATTGGCCTGCCAGTGAATGACCTCGACGAGGAACGTGCTGGCGGACGGCGGTAGGTCGATGGCTACCCGCGCTTGGCCTTGGGCGTCCGTGGCCATCGAGGGCAGAAAGTGCACCGTGCCCGGGAGGTTGTCGCGGATGGCGCCAAGCATCGATGAGCCAGGCATGGCGGCGACGGAAGCATGTCCGCTTCGAATTCGAGGAGTTCGTGAGTTTCGACCCCTCATCCCTCCGCCTCCGTAGCCGCTACCGCTGCCGCTTCCGTGACCGATGGTACCAATGCCCATCAGCCCAATGGAGCCTTCGTCCATGGTAAGCGACGCTCCATGCGCTGCGTCGCCGTTGTAGTCCTCGCGCATCGATCGCGTCATCTCATCGAGGAGGCGCGCCATCGCGGTCAGCGCGGTGCTTCCAACGCTCATGAGAGAGAGCGTGCGCATCAGCTCGTCTTCGCCTGAGGCCAAAGCGTAAGGGGTTCCTTCCGGGACGATACGAGCGAAGGGATCGACGATGTCGTCCCTCGTCCCGAGGCGGCCGTCGGGTCCAGGGAACGCGAGGGTCTCGTCGGTGCGTTTGAAGAACATGTGCACGTCAGCTGGCCGAGAACGAAAGCCGATGATGCCACCCCAAGGGTCGACAATATCCGTCGTCGAAACGGACCCGTGCTGAATCAAGTGCGAGATGATCCGCGTACTCGACGCGACGTTGTCTTCCTGGTGGACCGCCGACGCGAGAACGCGCACCAGCTGCGCTCGAGCGCGTCGTCGCGCGGCACTTTCGAAGGAGAATGAAGAGTCTGCGCTTTGGAGCTGTGCGGGGGTGACCCGGCGGCCGGCATACCCACGCGTATCTCCGAACACATCGGCACGGAAGCGGCGGCGGCGGCCTTGTCCCTCGGCGACACCTTGTGGATCCGCGGCCAAGCGTTCTTCAAGATACCGATAAAGCGGCGCGACCCCGCGCAGGCGAAATTCCTGCGCCCGATGGCGTGCATCCCGTATCAAGGTCGAGCTTTCGCCCACATTCGCAGCGGGTCGGTGGTGGCTGAAAGGTGCGAGCGCCGAGGCCAGGAGCGCCTCATCAGCTGGGGACTCAGGGGCGAGGAGCGCGCTGCGAAAGCGACCGTGGAGGAACGAATCGCGGAAACGGGACTCGCCGCCGTGCTGCGCGAGATCGCGCACGTCCACGGCGATCCAACCTTGTCCACCCCCGTCGACGTCGACGTCGACACCTCCGTCGCGAACGTGCGCGCTAGCGCGAGCAGAATGCGGGTGTGGACGGATAATAATGGAATCCGAGAGGCGTGCCGAGGTGGACTCCTCGCCCATGGTAAACGCGCGGACTTGGGCAATACCCAGGTCTCGCGGCGCGCGAAACGTCACCGTCGAAGCCGTCGTCGTTTCAGCAGCGACGAGGCGCTGGGCCATCAGCGTGTTGCCGCCGGAACGGGTCTGCCCCGTGATGAGCTGAACCACGACAGCTGAGCGGCCGCTACGCCGCTGGATGTCCACACGGATTTCATCGCCAGGAATCACAAAGTGCTCGCGCACGCTCGCTCGAACCGGCGCGCTGCTCACGGCCACACATTCGTGATGGGTGTCCCCCGGGTCGTCACTGAGCGAGAGCTCGAAGTACACACCTTGTTGGCAGCCCCGGGTAGGCGCGGCGTCATCCAGGCTCGCCCGAACCTCAAACCGAGCGACGCCGTGTTCATTCGTTCGGACCTGGGTTTCAAAGCCGCGGGCGCCTCGAATGGTCACGGCTTGGTCCACAGCAGGGCCAGCATTGCTGTGAACGCTCAGCCACACCTCCGAAGGCACACCGTCCATGAGAGCGCCATGGCGTGGAGCAAGAGCCAAGCGGAATGAGCCGCGCCGAGCCACCTCGATGGTTGCGCGGCCCTCGGCTCGACCATGTACAGGGTGGCTGACGCGGGCGACAACACCCACGCCAAAGGGCGATGACAGAACGGGCACCTGCATCTCAACGCTCGCTTCGCCTGCGGCGTCGCTGCGGACCCGCACCGCTTCACGCTCGTCGACTTGCACTTCGATGAGGGCTCCTTCGATAGGCTCTCCGGTCTGTGCGCGCGCTTTGATGCGAACGTGGACTCGCCCGCCGGGCTGCGTGGCTTCGATGGGCACCGTGACCTCGACGAAGAGAGGCTGCGACGCGCGCTCGCCAAACGTAATCGTGTGCTCACCGAACGCCGCGCTTGCACGTGCGGTCATGGTTGCGTCGCCGCTGCGAACCCTCGAAGGCTCAAAGACATGGTAGGCGACGCCGGAGACATCGCTGAGCGCGGCAGCTTCGCTCTGTCCGGGGTCCGCGTTCAGATCGAAGCGAACTCGAACCCCTTCACGCGGCTCACCGGTCAACACATCGCGAACGAGGGCCCAAGCATGAACCCTCTCATCCGCCTCGTAGAAGCGACGATCGGTGCGGAGCACAACTTCCGCACGGGGTAGAGGCCCAAGTTCAAACGTGATCTCGCGCTCGGCGCCTGGACCGCGAAACACCAGCTCTCCTGGCTGTCGCCCCTCAGGGATCGGCACCTCGACTACAAAGAGACCATTCGCATCACTCGTCGCGCTCTGCCACTGAACGTCTTCTTGCTCACTCGGGCGAAAGCCGACCTCGAATCCCGTTTGCGCGGGTGTGAGGTCCGCAAGACCCGTAACCCGAAAAGCCTGTCCCTGAACCTGCAGTGGTGTGCCTTCGTATGCGACGCCCAGCGAAGGGATCGTGATCTCAAGAGCGCCCTCCTGTGCTTCAACAAACTGAGGAAAGACGCTCTGGACGCTCAATATCCAAAAGAAGTAGCAAGATAAGCGTTGAAGCATGTTGGCCGGACAACCCTAGACCACAAAGGTTCCGCGCTGTGGCGTCTTTGCGTGAGGCCCCCGACTCCTAGAGTTGGCGTTCGACGAGGCGTTCGTACACACCCCCGGCGGCCATCAGCTCTTCGTGGCTGCCCTTTTCGGCGAGGCGCCCATCATCGAGGACCACAATAAGGTCGGCGTCGCGGACGGTGCTCAAGCGGTGAGCGATGATCAACGTGGTTCGCCCATGCGTAACCCGTCGAAGCGCGTCTTGGATGAGCGCTTCGCTCTCTGCGTCCAGGTTGCTCGTGGCTTCATCGAGGATCAGCAAGTCGGGGTCGGCGAGGATCGCCCGCGCGATGGCGACGCGCTGCCGCTGTCCGCCGCTGAGCTGAACGCCTCGCTCGCCACACATCGTATCGTAGCCGTCTGGGAACGCCTCAACGAATTCATGCACGTTTGCCTGGCGTGCTGCTTCGGTCACTTCGCTCGTCGACGCTCCGGGGCGGCCGTAGGCGATGTTCTCGGTGACGGTCCCGCTGAAGAGGACGGGGTCTTGAGGCACGAGCGCGATGCGCGCGCGGAGCTCTTCGAGGGAAAGCGAGCGAAGGTCCGTGCCGCCCAGGGTGACGGAGCCTTCGGTGGGGTCATAGAAGCGTGGAACCAACGCCGTCAGCGTCGTCTTGCCCGCGCCAGAGGGACCTACGAGCGCCACCGTCGTACCGGCTTCGATGGTCAGATCGATGTTCCGCAGAACCGGGTCCTCAGGTCGACCTTCGTAGGCAAAGCTCACATCCTGAAAACGTAGCGGAGAGCCTGTGGGCGGCATCCGCTCGGCCACATCGGGGCTCCTCACATCGGGAACCGCGTCGATGATCGCGTACAGACGCTCCGTAGCGCCGGCGGCACGCTGAAGTGCGGCCCACATATTTGAAAGACTCGCCAGCGCCAACGCGATGATGGTGGTGTAGAGAACAAAAGCCATCAGGCCGCCGGGGTCGAGCTCATCAGCGGCAACGCGCCGACCGCCAAGCCAAACGACAAAGGCGAGGGCCAAGAAGCCACTGAGGCTGCTAATGGACATGAAGCTGGCGCGCCAACGGGCCAGCGAGAGCGAGGTGACGAACGCCGTTTCAACGCCCTCTCCGTAGCGCTGCTTTTCGCGCTCTTCTTGCGTGAACGCCTGCACCGTCATGATGGCGCCAAGCACTTCTTGTACGCGGCCGTTCGTCTTTGCGACGGCGTCTTGAAGCTTCTTACTCATGCGCCGAATGAAGCGACCGAAGACCATCACGGACAGGATCATCGGTGGCACGATGAGCATCATGTACAGCGTCAGGCCGGCGTCCTCGAGGAGGAGCAAGATCACCCCACCGATGAGCTGCACGATGTTGCGAAGCCCGATGCTGAGTTCACTTCCAACGAATGCCTGGAGCGTCGTGACATCGCCGGAGATGCGACCCACGAGTTCGCCTGTGCGGCGCGTGTGGAACCATCCTGGTGGCAAAGCGATGAGTCGTGAGAAAACTTGGCGACGCATGTCCGCCACGGCACGTTCGCCGAGCCAGCTCATCAAATAGTGACGGCACCAGGTGAACACGGACTGAATCAGGAAGAGCACCACCAGGAGCATCCCCACCTGATCGAAGGCTTCGACAGTCCCGTGCTCATCGAGCTCATTGATCGCGTATTTGATGGCCCGTGGGTAAGCGAGGCCAATTCCGCTACCGGCGAGAAGAAATAGGCTCCCGAGGGCAAATCGGCCGCGATGAGGCCGAACCAGCTCCAAAATACGCAAAGTGCGCTGCCGAG
>JBLHKB010000037.1:0-24017 GCA_047619315.1 Polyangiales bacterium | reverse complement strand
CTTCGACGGCTCCGAAGCCCTCGCGCGCCGACTCCGCGCCGAAGCGCACTTCTATGTGGTGCCCAACATGAACCCGGATGGCTCCGTCCGTGGACACCTCCGAAATAATGCCGCCGGGGCGAACCTAAACCGCGAATGGGAAACGCCAACCGCGGAGCGCTCTCCCGAAGTTCTCTGCGTGCGGAACGAGATGGACAAGACAGGGCTTCGGCTTTGTCTGGACGTGCACGGCGATGAAGCGTTGCCGTACAACTTCATCGCGGGTTCCCATGGCGTCGCTGGACTGCCGGGGTCCGTGCTCGAGCAACACGATGTGTACTGCGCTGCGCTTGAGCGTGCGTGCCCAGATTTTCAGACCAAGTATGGCTATCCGCGCTCTCCAGTCGGCAAAGCCAACTTGACCATGGCCACCAATCAGTTGGCGTCGCGCTTCGGCGCGTTGGCGATGACTTTGGAGATGCCCTTCAAGGACAACGCGAACGCACCGGCTCCGGAAGGCTGGAGCCCAGCGCGCGCGAAGTGTCTTGGACGAGCTCAGCTGGACGCCCTCGCAGCCGTTCTCTAGTTCGAACGTTTGCTACGCAGCGTTTGCGCTCTTCATGTTCTTTGCGTTCGATACCCGACGGTAAACAAAGCGGGGACCCTGGCGCGCGCAAAGCTCGGCGATCGCGGGCCATCGGTTGGAGTTCGACGCATCGCAGACACGAATCTCAACGGCGGCCGTTTCGGCTGCGCGCTTGAGCGCTCGTTTGATGATCTCATCAGGCTGGTCGCGGATCCCCAAGGTCAGGATCGCGTCCGCGGGACTGTAGGAGAATCGAATGGTCATACTGCGTAAGTTGCAATGACTGTGCCCACCATTCAGGAGTGGTCTTTGAGCAAAAGCGCCTAAGAATCCGCACTAGTCGTGAAAGTGCCGACACGCTCGTGTCGCGGTGGTGTGAACTTATCGACGCACATTTGTGCATGAGCGTGCCAAAATGAAACGGCTTGTTTGCGGCGGATCCGTAGAACGGATGGTCTTCTCATTTACTCTGGCGGGGCAGGAGCGTCCTCGTTGGCGGACCCCAGACGGAATGGCGGTGGTTCTACATGTTGATCGTGGCCTGGAGAGTCAGAGTTTTGACGGCGTCGCGATCACTTTGAACCCATGCGTCATAACGACTAGCGTGCACCGCGTGGTACGCCAGGAAGAAGCCAGCTCAGACGCGTCACTGTGGGTGAGCAGCGGCCCCAACCCGCTCGCGGTGACTATCGCGAACCAGCTGATCCGTGCGTTCCCGAATGAACTCGAAGATGTGCTCCAAAGTACCATCGAGACAACGGCCCGAGCGCTCGGTGCAACTACCGGCGCGATCTCTCTAATACGTGCAGCGCCGGAAGAACGTCAGCACATTACGTGGCATGGCGGTGACGAGGAAGTGGGCACGAAGGTCGTCATGGTGCTCAACGCATCGCTGCCGCCGAATACACCACTGCTCGTGCCGGATCTCTCCAAATGGTCCGGTGCCGACGAGTTCATTGCCCTCGCCAAAGAAGGAAACATCGGGGCTTTTGTTTCCACGCCGCTCGTCGCCCAAGGCACCTGCATCGGTCGCTATGTTTTTGGCTGGAGCAAGTCCGTCGGTTTTGACAGCAACCACGTCGAGTTTGCGCGATTCGTGGCGCAGGTCACCTCCAGCGCCATCGATCGCGTACGTGGATCTCGAATGAAGCAGCGTCGGCGAAGCTTAGACGAACTCTTGACCAGCGCCTCTGCCGATTTTGCTGACGTTCCCCTCGACGGAATCCCCTCACAAATCGGGGTCACACTTCGAAATATCTGCGGCACCCTGAACCTCGATTTCAGCAGCGCTGTGGTTTTCGAAGACCCAAGCACACGTGCGCCGTTGGAGCTGGGCCGCTGGCCAGTCGGTGAATCAGAGCCGCAGGACGAGTTGCGCGCCGCCTATTTCTTGAGTCCACAGTACATACGGCGACACCAAGAGTCGTTGTCGTCTTTGGACGCTGTTTTGAATCTGGGTCTGGGTACACTCATCGAAGTCCCGCTTGTTAACGAAGGGCGCGTGTTTGGTTCCGTCGTCTTTGGTTGCGAGTCCGACGCCGAATGGAAGGAGCAAGAGCGCCGCATTCTCCGCCTCATCGCCGAAGTGATGGGCCGCTCCTGGATTCAGTCGCGTGCTCAAGCGGAACTCGAGCGCACGGAACGCGCTTTCGAAGCCATCGAGGATGGTCTCTGGGAATGGCCGGACGTTAAGAACCGCCGCCAGTGGTGGTCTTCACGAATGTACGGTCTGCTGGGTTACGCCCAGGAGACCCCAGCCACCGTCGACGCGATGTATGCACGGATTCATCCCGATGATCTGGAGCGTCTTCGGAGCGAATACCAGGAGTGCATTGCCCGTGAGGAGACTCTTCACGTCGACGTGCGGCACATCGATGGATATTGGCTGCGTTTTCGTGGACGTCCCATCGAAGGAAATGGAAGAGGTCTCGCCGGTTCTCTCCAGGACATCTCCAAGGAGCGCAACGCAGAGGCTGGCTTAGTGCATGCCCAAAAAATGGAAACGGTTGGTGTCCTCGCGGGCGGGATCGCCCACGATTTCAACAACTTGTTGACGGCGTTCACGAACTGCACGCGACTGGCCATGGAAGACATAGCCGAAGGCCGCAGCGATGAAGCACAAGAGCGGCTCGCTGAAGCGCTGGAGGTCACAGACCGTGCTGCCGCGCTGACGCGCCAACTTCTTACGTTCAGTCGTCGCCAGACGATTCAGAGTCGCTCTCTCGACTTCGGCGAGCTGGTGACGAACATCATCAAGCTCCTTCGTCGGCTCTTGCCGGAGAGCATCACTATTCGCTGGAACCGCCCGGCGGAGACGCTCCCCATCCATGGTGATCCCGGACAGCTTGAACAGGTCATCGTCAATCTCTGCGTTAACGCCGGCGACGCGATGCCCAACGGTGGCTCCTTAGACCTCCGAGCCTCCAGCTTGTCTCTCTCCACCACCAAAGCCGCGGAGTTTGGACTCCCCCAGGGGGCCTACATTCGGCTCTCTATTGCCGACACAGGACGAGGGATGCCGGCGGAGGTTGCCCTTCGTGCGACGGAGCCGTTCTATACGACAAAGAAACAAGGCGAAGGGACCGGCCTTGGTTTGTCGATGGCCTACGGGATCGTCGACCAGCATGAAGGCTTGCTCTCTTTGGAGAGCGAAGTCGGCGCTGGCACCACCATCAGCGTATTTTTGCCAAGAGGCCCCGAACTCACAAAGTCTGCGGTATCCAACCGCGCTCCCAAGCCCAAACCTGCGGGTGGCAGCGAGCACATCCTCGTCGTGGAAGACGACGAGATGGTGCTTCGGACCGTTGTTCGAATTCTTCGACGTGCGGGCTATGAAGTGAGCGTCGCCCGGAACGGACGACTCGCCATCGAGCTCTTCCAAGAGAACCCCGATCGCTATCAGCTCGCGTTCCTCGATGTCATCATGCCGGAGATGGACGGCTCCGAAGCGTGCCGGCAGATGCTCGAGGTACGACCGAATCTCAAGTTTCTCTTCAGCACGGGCTACGCCGCCGGCATGTTGGACGAGACTCTGCAGGGGGAGCGGACGCTGCTGGCGAAGCCCTATGCGGCCACGGACCTACTCCAGAAGATTCGTGGTCTCCTCGATGAGTCCGTTTGAGCTCAGTGGCCGCTAGATCAGCCACTTGAGCAGCACCTGAGGCGAGTTCTGGGGTCTGTGAGCCCAAGCTAGGACTCTAAAACTAGCAGTATTCGCAGAACAAGTGTCTTGGCCTCTTGGCACGCCTTGTGCTGTGCTTTTGTGCATGTCCTTCCGAAAGAAGCTCCTTACAACATCGCTCCTCCTCGGCCTCGGCTGCACAGGCGGAACCGAGCCCGCCCCAGGGCCAGGCGTCGATAACTTTGGTCTCGACAACGCAGGCTCCTACGCCGGCAACTATGCGGCGAGTGCCGAGGCACCCACCGAAGCGAAGTTCGACCAGACACTTCCCGAGACCTTCGACCTCATCGCGACCCAGTCGCCGATCAAGACTCAGGGAAGCCGCGGCGTATGCAGCGTCTTCGGCACCGTCGCTTTGATGGAGCACGTCTACATCAGCGAAGGTACCCTCACCGACCCCGACTTCTCGGAGCAGTTCCTCCAGTGGTCGTCGAAGGTCGAAGGCGGGTCGTTCCCCAACACCGGCGGCTCCAACGCCAACTCCAATATCCGCGCCGTCCATCGTTACGGCACCGTCTTTGAGTCCGACTGGGCCTACGAGCCTTCCGGCTGGGGCACCGAGGAAGACGAAGCGTGCACCGGCGACGATCGCCCCACGCGTTGTTACACCAACGGCGAGCCGCCGGCCGCTGCCCTCGAAGCGCGTCGCTGGAATATGCCTGCAGGTCGCTGGGTTTCCAACCGCGTCGACTCCATCAAGGCCCACATGTTCAACACGAACACTGCGGTTCAGGCTGGCGGCACGTTCTTCTACCAGGCCTGGGGCCATGGCGGCTCCAGGATTCCTGTCTACTCAGGCTACCGCTCACAGGGATACGTTCTTGCGCCGAGCGCCGAAGACGTGACCTCGAGCAATGAGCACCGCGCAGGTCACTCGTACATCCTTGTCGGATGGGACGACAACCTCTCCGTTCAGTCCGTGGACGGCGAAGGCAACCTGGCTGTGGATGCCGACGGCGAGCCCGTCATGCAGACCGGCTTCTTCCTCTTCAAGAACAGCTGGGGCGACGGCTGGGCCCAAGAGAACCCCTTTGGCGCTGGCTACGGCTGGATCGCTTACGAGTACGTGACGGAGCATCTCTCGGCTTACGCCAGCGGTCTTCCTGAAGTGATGGTCGACGAGATGTGTGGCGACGGCCGCGACAACGACGGCGACTCCATGATCGACTGTGCGGACTCCGACTGCACGGGTGACCGTAGCTGTGTCGACCCCGCCGGCAGCTACGCCAACAACAACACCGTCGAGATTCCTGACAGCGACGCAACAGGCGCGACCAGCGAAATCGTCATCGAAGAGGCCGGCAGCATCAGTGGTCTAACGGTCAGCATCGACATCGAGCACACGTACCGCGGCGACCTTCGCGTCGCCCTTGAGAAGGACGACCGCATGGTGTTCCTCCATGAAAACCAGGGCGGCGGCGAAGACAACCTCATTGAGACCTACGACGTGGGCGACTTCGACGGTGTGGATTCCGCAGGAACGTGGACACTGCGCGTTGTTGACACCGCCGGCGGCGATGTTGGATCGATTCGCGGCTGGACCCTCGACGTCACTCGCTGCGCCGACGGCGACTGCGAGATGATGCCTGACGTTGCCACGTACACGAACGACTCACTTGGCGTCATTCCCGACAACGACACGATGGGCGTCAGCAGCGACATCACCGTCGAGGAGGGTGGTTCCATCAACGCAGCGCGCGTGACCGTGAACATCTCCCACGAATACCCCGGCGACCTTGTCGTCACGCTCTCGAAGAACGGCACGGATGTTGTTCTTGTCGCCAACCCGGATGTCGCCAGCACGGAGTTCATGCAGACCTTCACGGTCGCCGACTTCAACGGCGACGACGCTGCAGGCACCTGGACAGTAACCGTCGTCGACGGCGCCGCTCGTGACGAAGGAACGCTCAACAGCTGGACCTTGGAAATCACGCGCTAGTCGCGGTCCAAGTCTAACGACGTTCCCTTAGGAACGAAGAACGGAGGAGCCCTTGGGTTCCTCCGTTTCTAATTGTGGCACATTTCGGTTCCCGTGATCTGACCGAACGGTTCGGGGTGGGTACGTGTGAGCCCCAGGGCGCTTTGGCCTGCTTTGAACCACAACTCGAGGGCTGAGAATTCGCCGTAAGCGCTCCGCCACTTCGGGAGAGACGGCCTCGACGCTTTGGGCTCATGCCTGCCCACCCGAGTGTGCGAATCGTTCAAATCGCACGATGCCTATCTCGGTGGTGGGACAGACTTCACGAGGACGCGCTTCCCTTCAAAGACCTTGGGCCTTTGAAAAGAAGCGCGCATCAAGGCAGTCCTCGGAGGACGCTCCTCAGGCCGAGAGCCTTCGGGCCACGTGTGCCCGACCCGAACCGGGCGGCCAGTCATCTTACCGGCCCGAACCATGAGACGACAACTGAGACGAGCGAAGCGTCTACGCGCTCTCAGCAAGCTCTCGAAGATGACGTCGGCCGCGGCACAGCGTCACGCGCAGGCAAGGGCGGCTGAGCCCCATCTTGGACGCCGCTTCATCGCGGTCCATGTCTTCGACACCACAGAGTTCCACGGCTTCTCGTTCACGAGGTGTGAGGTCGTTCATGGCTCGAAGCACGCGCTTTGCGCTCTCGCGCGCCATCACCTGCTGGAGAAACTCAACGCCCTGGGGAGAGTCGTTGAAGGTCTCTTCGTAGGATACGGTGTCTTTGCGTCCACGGTAGAGATCGGCGATCTTTCGACGAAGAATTGCCGTGAGCCAAGTCCGCATGGACGAGCGGCCGGCAAAACGAGGAAGCGCCGTCAAAGCGGCGACCCAGGTGTCTTGCACGAGCTCTTTGGCGATCTCATCGGTGGCTACGCGGCGTCTGGCATAGCGGAACAACATCGCTTCGTGTTCATCAACAACGGAAGCATCAAGAATAGGGTGCTCTGTTCTCATGGCGCGCTCTCCAATGGCAGCGGTCGTAGCAATCGTTCGATTAAGTCCACGCTGCGCTCGACTTGGGCGTCCAAGTCTTCGGGGCTGAACTCGTGGACTTCGAGGATGAAATTCTGTTGAAGCACTCCGTCGACGGCGAGGAGCAAGTTGACGGCGAGTTCCAGATCTAAGTCGGTCCGCACCGCGCCGGTTCGACGTCCTGTTTCGAGCACCGTGATCCAGCGGCTGCGAACTTCTTCGTGCATGGCGCCAACGCATGCGGGGTGTGGATGGCCCGCAGTACGAACACTCATGGCAAGACGCCAGATCGCTTGTTCGACGGGTCGCCCCGCAAAGTGCTCTAAGATCTGCCGCTTCTTACGTCGAAGCGAGCCCCAGAAGTCCGCTTCGATTTCCGAAGGGTCTTCTTCACCCACGGTCGCCAGCGCTTCTTGAATGGATCGGATGAGAACCGTCTGAAACAGGTCCTCTTTGTCTTCGAAGTAGTAGTAGACCGCGCTCTTGCTCGCGCCCGCCCGTTCGACGACGGACGCGATGCTCGCGCCCTCATAGCCGTGTTCGGCAAGCTCCATCGCCGCTGCGTCGAGGAGCTCCCTCTGTTTGGCGAGTTCTAGTTTGTGGAATCGAGGAAGAGGCATAAAAACCTAAAAACAGTGATAAGTACTTAGGAACGAGCGGTTGTACCGACCTGTTCGACCACTGGTCTAAGAACTATTGGTCCGTTCTTGCTTCTAGGCAAGTAGTTTCTACCGTTCGTTTCGACCACTGGTCTATTTTTACAAATTCGCGCGTTCGCGCATCGCCAAGGGCGGAGCTATGCTCGGCGCCTTCTGAGGCGCCTGTGAGCAAAAAGAAAACAAAAGACGAGAAGAAATCGAGCGTCGCTCGGAACAACGAAGAAGCTCCGGCTCCTTCCAGCGGCATGCTTAAAGAGAAGAGGCTCGGCATCGCGATGTTGATCATCGGCGCCCTCGGTCTCCTAATACTGATGGCGCACGCTGGACGGATTCCGCACGGGTCCCTTCTAGGGTTGGCCCTCGCGTTCACTACCGTCGTCGGTCTTCTCAAGACAGCTGGCTTCATGAACGCCGCCGCCACCGCTCCGTCCTGGCGGGAGACGGCATTCGGGCCGCTCGAGGACGAGCCCGCGTGGCGTTCTCCCCACTACTCCATTCCCCTCGCCATCATCGTCGTTATCGCCGGCGCGCTCATCGGCGGCTACGCGTGGTTGTCATGGGTCATTGTTGCGGCGCTCTTGTTGCTGCTTCCGTCCGCGATCCGTCGCCCCGGGATGATGGTCTTCGTCGTTACGGCGATGATCTATGTGCCGCTCCTCGGAACGTTCTCGTTGTGGGACCCATGGGAGACTCACTACGGCGAGGTCGCCCGCGAGATGGTCGCACGCGACGACTGGATCTCACTTTGGTGGGCTCACGAGAACTGGTTCTGGAGCAAGCCGATCCTCATCTTCTGGAGCGAGTCGTTTTGGCTTAGCGCTCTCGACGTTAACGTCCTTCCAGACGCCAACCCATCCCATCCCGAGTGGGCGATTCGTCTTCCAGTGCTGACGTTCAGCCTCTGCGCAGTGATGGTAGTTTTCGGCTCCATCAAGCGTATTTTCGGCACGCGTGCGGGTGTCCTCGCCGCGCTGAGCTTGGCGAGCGCGCCGCACTTCTTCATGCTCTCGCACCAGGCCATCACGGACATGTACCTGGTGGCCAACATTGTGATGGCGATGTGCTTCTTGGCCCTCGCGGTCAGCACGGATGAAGAAGAGCAGGTCAAAGAGACGCGCTTCTTTGGCATGGGCGTCGGCCTAAGGCAGCTCGTCTTGGGCGGCATCGCGCTCTTGGCGATCCCTCAAGCTTTCTATCTGATCACTCGAAACATCACCTTCTATGCAGGCGAAGGTTTCGCGTTTCAGGAGGACACTTTCCTTTACGGATCTGCCGGCAACAACGGGTGGGACGCCGTCACCAACCCGGATGGTGTGCCAGGTCTTGCGACCCACAGCACTCAGCACGCAGCCGTAGACAGCTGGTGGGCACAGCCAATTAGCCAAGGCATCTTCTGGCTTATTTTGCTCGCCGCTGTGTTCTACATGCTCCGCAAGGAGACACGGTCTCAAGCCCTCTACATGATGGCGTTCTACGTCTTCTGCGCGTTGGCCTTCATGGGCAAGACGATCCCGGGAGTCGCGATCCCCGGAATGATCGCGCTCTTCTTCCTCATCGCAACCAAGCGCTGGAAGCTGCTCTACAGCGGCGCTCTGAAAGTCGCCCCCGGCATTCTTGTTGTGCTCATGGTGGCCATGCCGTGGTTCGTCGCGATGTACATGCGCCACGCGAGCGGCTTCACGGACCGGCTCCTCGTTCATGACAACATCAACCGCGTGGCTGCCGGCGTGCACGGCGACACTGGTTCCATTCAGTACTTCGTCGAGCAGCTTGGCTTCGGGCTCTTCCCCTGGGTTGGACTTGTTCCAGCGGGGCTCTTGGCCTGGGTGTGGATGCGCTCAGACAACCTAGCGCTTCAAAAGAAGCTCCTCGGCGCGTACTCCAGCGGTCTTCCTCATCTCGAAGAAGATGTTCGGCTCAAGCGACAGGCCGAAGTGCTTATGCTGCTGGGTCTTTGGTTCTTCGCCGCCTTCGCGCTCTTCAGTGCGATGATCACCAAGTTCCATCACTACATTTTCCCCGCGGTTCCACCCGCGGCGATCTTGTCCGGCATCTTGCTGCATCGCTTCTTCGGGCAGTCCAAAACGGAGGGTCCCACAAACAAAGTTGCGCCGGCGCGCAAGAGACGCGGATGGGCCGCGCTCTTCCTTTCGTTCGCTTCACCCGTTGCCTTCGTCGCTGGATTTGGCGCGCTCTACGGCGATCTTCGTGGACTGACGCCGGACAGCGTTGAAGACGCGGAGCGGGTGGACTGGGCCCTCAACCACGGCATGGGCTCGGGGCTTGGACTTGGACTCATCCTTCTCGGTGGGGCGGCACTCGCGGCCGCCGCGTGGATCTATCGAAAAGACCACGCCAAAGAGACCTCGCCGCAAGCAGACATCTCAATCGCCATCGCCGTTGCAGCAGGCACCGTTATCTTGGCCTTCGTCGCCCGCGACGCCGCCTGGATGACGTCCGCGCGACCCCACGGGTTCGAGCGCTTCATTCACCTCTTCGTTTACAACTACAGCCGGCCATGGCCGGAGTACATCGACTACCGTCCCATTCTGACGGGCTTCGGCATCACCGCCACGTTGCTCTTCGCGTTCATGGCGCTTCGCTGGACCCGCGCCGCCGCCGCCCGTGCAGCGCTCGCGGTCGCGCTGCTCTTCTCGGCGTGGTCCCTCAACATCTACCTGCCAGACCTCGGACCTCACTGGGGCATGCAGAACCTCTTCGCTCGCTACTACGAAGAACGAAGTGGGCCCGAAGAGCCTGTCCTCGCTTACCAAATGAACTGGAAGGGCGAGAACTTCTACACGGGCAACCGCGTTCATATCTTCGTGGATATCGAGACCGAGAAGCTGCGTGAGTGGATCGACGCCAACCGCGGCAAGACGGTCTTCATCGTCCTTGAGAAGGGTCGCCTTGGAAGTATGCGCGGCGTGTTCCGAGGCGCCGAAGTCGAAGAACTCACGGACGAGCGCTTCAACAACAAGTTCATGCTCGTGCGAGTCACGAACATCTGAGCGTGGGCTGATGACTCTCCACGAGCGCTACCAGGCGCTCAGCAAAGCGAAGCAGCGCACTCTTCACCTCAAGCTAGCGGAGGAGTCTGCGCGCAAGTGGCGTGCCTACGTCGAGAGCAAGAAGCTTGAGTCCTACGGAGAGAGCATCGCCGGAACGATCCAAAGGCTCGATTGGTCGCTCCCGGCGGACGCCATCGACGTGGTTCGCCGAGGCGTGGACGACAAGAATATCAAAGGCCGTTACCAAGAGCCCATCGTCGCGATGCAAGACGACGATCTCTGCTTTGAACGGCCTTTCGAGTTTGCCTACTACTGTGTCTACAATTTATTTGGCTTCTACCTGGCCGGTCAAAAAGATGATTGGCTCATCGTGAACCAGGGGCTTTCTGTTTTTGGCAGCACCTCAGAGCAGATCGCCGCCACCTTTGAGCCGATGCTCGCTCAGTTAGAAGTCCCCTAAAGGAACTTTTCCCGCGCCGAGGCGTCTTCTTGCCGGCATGGTGAAGAAGATGAAGTGGCGTCGATGGCTAGGGTGGGGGTCTGCCGCAGCGCTCGCGCTCTGCGCCTCCGTGGCGAGCAGCCAAGACGTGAGCTTCTTTAGCTTTTTCACCGGATGGCCCCCGAGCCAGTACGATCTCGACTCCGTGGAACGCATCGCCGAACGCCCAGGCCGTCCGGATTGCGACACCACGTCTCTCGTTCGATATCGCGGGGACAAGATCCGCTATGCGCGAACGGCTCGCGTGCACAGCGCGTTCGTCCCTCGTCTCAGTCGCTTCGAGAGCCTCGTGACGCAGCTGGCCATCGAGCACTACGGGCGCTCACCACGCCGTCTCCGTCATCGTGGCGCCTTCAACTGCCGCATCGCCCGTGGACGGAACCTACGCATCAGCGAGCATGCGTTCGGCAACGCCCTCGATCTCCAGGGCTTCGAGTTTCCGGCGCTCCGGGGTGAAGAAGAAGCACCTGAAGACATGCCGCGGCGAATGCGTCGTGGCTTCACCCTCACCATCCTCGAACACTGGACGCCACGCCGTCCCCGCGACGCCTACCACGCGCAGTTCCTGCATCGGCTGACAGACGCGCTTCGCGTTCGTCCGGACATCTTCCGCGGCATCGTCGGTCCACCAAGGCCCCGTCACCGCGACCATCTTCACCTCGATGCTTCTCCTTGGCGTTACGCCATGTATGCGTACGATCGCATCGGCGAATAGACGGGCCTTGTTCTTCTGACTGACTTCCGAAAGGCTCCGAGCATGCCGTTTGGAGTTGCCGTTGTTCTTGTTCCCCTCGCAGGCTTCTTGGTCATTGGGCTCATCTACTTTCTCAATGGGGACCGCCGCCTAAAGCGCCGCCTTCGGAAGCTGCCGATCAGCACCAGCATTGCTCAAACTCCAGAGAACACAGATGTCCGCGTGAGTGGAGCGCTCGCCTACGTCGAAGGTAATGCGCCGCTCAAGGCACCGATCTCCAATCGGCCCTGCGTCGCGTGGCGAGTGATCGTGGAGGAGCGGCGGAGCAACGGAAAAAGCAGCTCCTGGTACAAGGTCATCGACGAATCGGACTCCACGGGTTTTGCTCTCGAAGACGAAAGCGGTCGCGCCATCGTCGACGGAACAGCGCTGAACCTCGCGCTCGATTTTGACGCGTCCGATGATCAGGGCATGTTCAACGATGGTTCCCCGGAGCTCATGGCTTTCTTGGAAACCCATGGTGTTCAGACGCACGGCTTTCTTCTCAAGAAGACGCTGCGCGCGCGCGAAGGTAAGCTTGAGGTCGGCGAAAGAGTCACGGTGGGCGGAATCGGCGTCTTCATGAATGATCCCAGCGCGCAGTCCGGGTATCGCGGCAGCGCCAAGCTCTTGCAAATCAGAGCGCTGAGCACGGGTGAGCTGCTTGTGACTGACGACAGGAAGGCGAGCCGAGGTCAGCACCGGAGCTCCTAGAGGACGCGAACGCCGCCGCTGTTGTTTTGGCAAGAGCGATCGTCCACGCTTGGCGCATGTTGGGCGCAATCTCTTTCTTCGCGTTTCTAGGTATCGTTTGGCGTGCCACGATCTGGCTGCAGGCGGACCGGAGGCTCAAGCGCCGACTGCGCAGCTTCCCACTCGCGGCGCGAATCAGTGACACCCCTGAAAACCGAGAGGTCCGCGTGAGCGGAGCGCTCGCCTATGTCGAAGGGCGAGTGATCGTGGAGCACGGAGACCGCAACGCTTGGACTGAGATCCTTCGGGATGACGAGTCCATCGACTTCATTCTCCATGACCAGAGCGGCCGTGCGCATGTCGATGGGTCGTTTCTTTCTCTCGAGTTGCACGACGACGCCCAAAGCAAGACGCGCATCTTCTCGGGAGCCTCTCCAGAGCTCCGCGAGTTCTGCGCGAAGCGTGGTGTCACAACCAAGATCGGTCTCTTCGGATGCGTGAAAGCACCCTCGTGGTCGGGGAAACAGTCACCGTTTGTGGGCAGGGGCGCTTCGAAAGTGATGTGAACGCCAAGGTGGGCTATCGCGGTGGGGAAGCGATCTTGCGGGTTCGCCCTCTCGAGAGCGGCGAGCTTTGGGCAAGCGACGACGCCAAGCTCGGAAAATAGACGAACCTTGTTCTTCACGCGAACTTCAGTGAGGCTCTGGCCATGCCAGGGCCTTTCTTCGGTTTCGTCTTCCTCCTCCTTGTCGGAGCCGGCCTCTTTTACGTCTTTGGCACCGCCGATAAGCGGCTGAAGCGGCGCATTCTAAAGCTCCCCATCGGTGAGAGCATTGCTCAGACTCCACAAAACCAAGATGTCCGCGTTAGTGGCACGTTGGCTTACGTCGAGGGCAAAGCGCCGCTGACGGCGCCTATCTCCAACCGACCGTGCGCAGCGTGGCGGGTCATTGTCGAGGAGCGCCGCAAGCACAGCAACCAGAGCGGCTGGCGCAAGGTGATCGATGACTCGGCATCCACGGACTTCGCTCTAGAAGACGAGAGTGGCCGCGCCATCGTGGACGGAACAGCGCTCTCTCTCGCCCTCAACTTTGATGCGTCGGGAGGCCAGGGCTTTCTCAACCCAGCCTCACCCGGGCTCAAAGCGTTCATGGAAGCCCGCGGCGTGGGTACGCATGGAATGATCCTCAAGAAGACGCTTCGCGCACGCGAGGGCATTCTCGAACTTGGCGAAACCGTCACCGTGGCTGGCAACGGCACATTCATGAACGACCCAAGCGGTCAGTCAGGCTACCGCGGCCACGCAAAGCTCTTGCACGTCAAAGCACTGAGCACGGGCAAACTCCTCGCATCCGATGATGCGAAGCTTCGCCGCCGTCCGAAGAAGAAGTCGCCGTCCTAGGAAATGATCGAACTCGTCGGCGCAGGCTTTAGGTCCCACTCCTTCTCGATCCAACCTGGGTTTCCAGCGAGCTCTTGCTGGACTTGTCCGCGCTGTGCGGCGTCGAGCTCCATGGTCTGGGGCTGCTCCGTTGAAGGATCGACCTGAGTCAGAAACCAACGTCCGTCGATGGCGTGTCGATGAATCATCAGCCCACGCGGGTCATCGAACACCTGGATAAGGTCTTCGGGACGAAGCGGTGCGACGACGCCTGGGTCCGCAGGTAGCTCTGGCGCTGGCTCAGGCGGGGCCGTGGGCGCCGTTTCTGCTGCTGCGTCCGCTGCAGCGTCTGGAACGGGCTCAGGCTTCGGTGGCTCCGGTGGAGCGGTGTCTTCGAGGAGCGTCTCGATCTTCCACTTGAACTCAAGAGGCTCCTTGCGCGCTAGGTCTTCAATGATGTGGCGAGCTGCCGAGGACATGCGTCCATCAATGAGTTCGTTCAATCGAGTGATGGCACCATCCCACTCACCGCGCTCATGGCGCGCTTCGCGGAGCAGCTTGGTGACCATGTCTTTAAGTTCGGTGTCGTTCTTTGGCTGGTCGCTCATCGTCGTTCTCACTGTCGGCGCATGACGCGCGGGTTGGACTGGCTGATAAGTCGCGCGGACGCGCTTGTCTACTTGCTCTAACTAGATATCCAGATTCGAAACGTTGAGAGCGTTTTTTTCGATGAAGGCTCGACGCGGCTCGACCTGGTCGCCCATGAGCACACTGAAGAGGTCTTCGGTTTCGACGGCATCAGCAATCCGCACCTGAAGCAGCGTGCGGGTGTCAGGATCCATCGTGGTCTCCCAGAGCTGGTCCGGGTTCATCTCGCCGAGACCCTTGTATCGCGAAAGTTGGACGCCTTTGCGTGCTCGGTTGTCGACCCACTCCCAAAGCTCGTCGACGCCGCCAATCTCTCGGAAATCGAGCTCCGCCTTCTTCTCGATATTGGCTGCCAAGAAGGGCAACGCGCCAAGTGCGCGGATACCGGTCTCAATGGCCCGTAGCTCCACAACATCACTCGCGCCGAGGATCTCAGAGTCGAGTCGAGTAGTGCGTGTGGCAACGCCAATGCGGATCTTGACCTCCGCAAAGAAGCGTTCGGTCCCTTCGACCTGGCTGACGCTGGCTTCAAAGCTGTTCAAGTCTTCGCCGTGCTTATTCTCGACGTACGTTTGCATGGCAGCGGTCGCGGCTTCGACCTTGCTTCGGTCGTCAAAGTCCGTTGGCTCAAGACTCGTCGCGCGAAGCATGGCCTCGATCACAAGTGGATCGGCCCGCCGGCGGACTCCTCGAAGGAGACGTCGCCAACGACGAATATCATCGAGGAGTCGCATCAGCGGCTCGCCCTGCATCAGGGCTTCGCTCCCAGAAGTGCGAACAGCCAAGCGGTCGGCGCCACTATCGATGAGGAACTGGTTCAGCTCTTCGTCGTTCTGAAGGTACTGAGACTTTTTACCCTTCTTGATCCGGTAAAGCGGCGGCTGCGCGATGTAGAGATAGCCCTTCTCGATGATCTCCGGCATCTGCCGATAGAAGAACGTCAGCAACAGTGTGCGGATGTGCGAACCATCCACGTCGGCATCCGTCATGATGACGATTTGGTGATAGCGGAGCTTCTCGATGTCGAAGTTGTCGCCGCCAGCCACGCCGCAGCCGAGCGCCGTGATCATGGTGCCGACGGTTTCGGAGCCGAGCATCTTCTCAAAGCGTGCACGCTCGACGTTGAGAATTTTTCCGCGAAGTGGAAGGATCGCCTGGAACTTTCGATTGCGCCCCTGCTTGGCGCTGCCACCAGCGGAATCACCTTCGACGATGTAGATTTCGCTACGCGTCGCGTCGTTCGACTGACAGTCGGCGAGCTTCCCGGGCAATGAGTTGATGTCGAGGACGCCCTTACGCTGAACGAGCTCACGGGCCTTGCGGGCCGCCTCCCGAGCACGCGCAGACAGAACGGCCTTTTCAACGATGAGCTTCGCCGTCTTGGGTCCCTCTTCGAAGAACTGCTTCAGGCGATCGCTAACGATGCCTTCAACGATGCCTTTGACTTCGCTCGAAACGAGCTTGTCCTTGGTCTGCGAAGAGAACGCCGGGTCGGGGTGTTTGACGCTGACAATGGCCGTAAGACCCTCGCGGACGTCTTCACCGCTTAGAGGGTTCTTGAGGTCTTTGACGAGGTTGGTATCATTACCATATCCATTCACGACGCGTGTCAGCGCGGTGCGCAAACCCGTCATGTGCGTACCGCCGTCGCGGTTGGACACATTGTTCGTGTAGCAAAAGATCGACTCGTTGTAGGCGTCGGACCACTGCATCGCGATCTCGACGCGAACACCTTCGCGGGTGTCGTCGATGTTGATCACGTCTTCGTGCAACGCGGTCTTGTTCTTGTTGAGCATCTCCACGAACTCTTGGATGCCGCCCTGGAACTCATGGATGACCTCGTTTGGCTCGTCGCCGCGCTCGTCCGAAATCGTGATGCGGAAGCCCGCATTGAGGAAGCTGATCTCGCGCAGACGTCGGCTGAGCGTGTCGAAGTTGTAAGTCGTCTCCGTAAAGATGGTCTGATCGGGCTTGAAGGTGATCTTCGTGCCGGTCTCGGTGGTGTCCCCGACGACCTTGATGTCCGCCATCGGCACGCCCTTCTCGTAGCGCTGGCTCCAGACCTTGCCCTCACGCTTGATCTCCATGATCAGCCACTCGCTCACAGCGTTGACAGCGCTGACACCAACACCGTGGAGGCCCGCTGAGACCTTGTAGGAGTCGTTGTCGAACTTGCCGCCGGCGTGGAGCTTTGTCATCACGACCTCCGCCGCGGACACTTGGTACTTTTCGTGAATCCCGACTGGGATACCGCGCCCGTGGTCCACAACTGTGACGGAGTTGTCGGGGTGAATCATCACCTCGATGTGGTCGCAGTGACCCGCCAAGTGCTCGTCGACGGCGTTGTCGATAACCTCCCACACGAGGTGGTGAAGACCGGAGCCATCATGCGGGTCGCCGATGTACATGCCCGGGCGCTTACGCACCGCCTCAAGGCCTTCGAGGACCTGAATGCTGCTTTGGTTGTATGTGCCGGTATTGGGTTCGGTCATGGGGCTCGCAATGGGCGCTAAAATGGATGTTGAACATAGCGCTCTGAGGCCTTCCACGCAAGGGCGGCGCCAGCTTATAAGTGCCCGAAAATACTACTAAAAACAGGCATCGAAAAGCGTGCCTCAGCGTGACGCCCCGGTCCGCGTGAAGTCCGCCGCAAAGGCGGCAAAATCACGAACTAGCTGCGCGGCCTCTTGGGGACCCAATCGTGACCCTTGAGGATCATTCATTCAGGAAAGGCTATGGCTTTTCGTCCTCCGGAGTTGCCTCTGCTTCGCCCTGCCCAACAAGACTCCGCAACGGCGCCAGGTCTCGGGCACCGCGTACGAGATGCTTCGCCGCACGCCGAAGCTCCGTGAGTTGAAGCTGGCGTTCGACGGCTTCACGAGCCGAGAGTGTTGCGTTGGTCACGCCCCCAAGGAGCAGCTCTCGATCATGATCGTAGCGCTCCTGCAGAATGCCAAAGCTCTCCCCTGCTTTGTCCACGTCAAAGCCGCCGAGCGGGTCAGCGAGTATCAGGAGCGATTCCGCGGCTAGCTTCAGATCCCCGGTTTCAAATCCGCGGAGCTCGGCGGCCTGCTCGGTGACGATCACGTAGTGGCGTGTTGCACGTAGCAGCTGGCGCAGCCCAACCGACACGTCCCCGGAACGGTTGGCAGGGTCCACCGCGTCCACATACTCGGTGATGGCCACGAGGAGCCGATCAAACGCCTCCTGCAGCGACGCGCGCGCTTCGTCATCACCGTTCACGCCCGCCTGAAGGATGCGTCCCGCGAGGCTCCCGAGCCGAGCCGTTTCGCGGGTGAGAGCACGCAGCGCAACCCGCGGCATCTGAAGAGTCGTTCTGTCTAGGTAGCGCGGCGTGCCTTCTTCTTCGGCCGCCGTTACGAAACGAAGGCGAAGTCGCTTCACCATCGCTCCGCTGAGAGGCCACATCAGCAAGACGCCGAGCAGGTTGAACGCTGTATGAAAGAGCGCCAGCGTCGTCGTCACGGTGGTTCCCTCCATGGTGGACTGGATGGATGTGACAATCCGCAGAAGCACCGGAAGGAGCACGAAAGCGCTCACGCCTGCCACGACGTTGAAAATCACGTGCGCCGCGGCGACGCGCTTCGCCTCCGGAGTTGCCTTCAGCGTCGCGAAGAGCGCGGTGGAGGTCGTTCCAACGTTCGCGCCGATCACCATCAGCGCAGCCCCAGGAAGGTCGACGACCTCGCTCGCGGCCGCCGTCAGTGTAATCGCGATCGCAGCGCTAGAGGACTGCATGACGACGGTGAGCAAGACGCCGACGAGTAAAAGCAGCCCTCCACCAAGAGGCCCAGTGGTCTGCAGTGCACTCAGGTCTACTTGCTCTGACAACGTTCCGAACGCGTCGGAGAGCACACCCAAGCCAACGAAGAGCAGGCCTAGGCCAGTTAGCGTGCTGCCGATCGCGCCCCGTCGTTTGCTCGCGCCGCTCAGGGTCAGGAGCGTCCCGATCCCGACGACCGGGAGTGCTACGGACTTTATATCGAAGTCCATCCCCGTCAGCGTCACCAACCAACCGGTCGCCGTTGTGCCCACGTTGCTGCCGAAGACGACCCAGACCGCACCCGAGAGTCCGAGGAACCCTGCATTCACAAACCCGAGGGCGGCGATGGTCACGGCACTCGACGACTGAACCAGGGCCGTCAGGAACGCCCCCGCGCCGAAGGCACGGATCGGCGTTCCCGTCGCGCCTCGGAGAATGCGCTCCAGCGCGCCCCCGGCGGCGACCTTCAGGCCATCGGTCATCAAGTGCATACCCAGGAGGAAGAAACCAATGCCTCCCAAAAAGGTCGTGATGCTGTGAGCGAGACTCATTCCCTAACCTCTAGCGCGGCATGTGGATCAAGAAAAATGACTGGAAACCTTTGTGCCAGCACGACGTGCGGTGAATTTCTTTCACGTCGCGCGACTCCTCTCACGTCACCGCCCGAAGCTGTGACCAAGCCCTAGCAGACGCTCTCGAGGCACTCTTCAATACGCGCCGCCGACATAACACCCTTGTAGACGTAGAGCGCTGCCGGGACCTCGTCTGGGAGAACCTCTTCGCTCACGCGGAGGCGTGCCTGAACGGCGAAGACGATGGGAACGGGCAGGCCGGCTTCGGCGAGCTCAACGCGCTTCCACACGGCGGCGCGGCTCCAGAAACCAAGGACCTCAAAGTACACGGCCTGGTCGCCTTTTCGTAGCACCAGGTCCGGCGCACAAACCCCGAGTCCGGGCACAGAGAGAAGCTCGCTGCAGACCTCCGGAACCCACTTGCTCTTCCCTTTTTCAACGCGCGCCTTCTGCTTGTCGAAGAACGCCTGCACCTCATCGATGAGACCTTCGCCTTCAGCGCTGCCGGCGCACTTTCCCTCGGCGCGAAACGCTACCTTCGAGCGCTCTTTGCCCCAGCGGACGATGGCGTCGATGGACCACTCATCACATGCCTGAATGCTCGGTAGGGCTAACGCGAGACTGAGACCATACTTTGTGTTCGAGCGGAACAGGCTCATGGGGCCGCTCAGCGTGATGCGATAGCGATCCCCGTCGGCTTCGATCTCGTGAAGTAGCCGCAGGAATTTGAGCTTTCGAAACAGGGCACGATACGTCGTCGCGGACTTGCAGTAGACCTCGGCGACGATGGTCTCCGCCCGCAGAAGCACCGCCTGCACTTGCGAGCGTTCGTAGTCCTCGACGATCTGCGGACCGCTCGCTTCGACGTACTCCAGCAGGCGCGCTTCGTCCTTCAAGTCGCCAAAGAGGAGGCGCTCGGTCTCTTCGAGAGCGACGCTGTGTTTCTTGCTGGCGACTTCCATCAGCGCGTCGCGGTCGAACTCGCCGGCCATGCGTGCTGCTGCTGCCTCCGTAAAGATCGACTCGCGCAGCTCCACGGGGTCGATGGATGTGTCGCTCTCAAAAGAGCAGCGGTCCATGACCAGCTTTCGGATTCCGTCCGCGAGCTTGCGTTCACGCGCGCCGACGGGAATGTCAGCGATGGCATCCAGAAACGCGCGACGTGTTTCGCCCACCATGTCTGCTGCGATGACGGAGTAACTGGTTGCGAGGATCGTGGCGCGCGCCTTGGTGTCACCTCGCCAAGCCGTGATCTTCAGGACGCCTTTTCGACGGGTCGCTCGGACAAGGTCAGCGGTAAGCAACGTGATCTCTCCGTCGTTGGGATGTGAATCCTTCGCTCGTTCCCGCTGTGACCAGTTCGTAGAGCGTCGCCTGTTTGTCGCCCTTTTTACGAAGAACGCGACCTAGACGTTGCACGTGTTCACGAACGCTGCCGCTTCCGCTCACGATAATCGCGACGTTGGCGTCGGGCACGTCGACCCCTTCGTTGAGCACCTTGGAGGTCACAACAGCACGGTATTTGCCGCTGGCGAGTCCCTTGAGGATCTCTGAACGCTCCATGATCTTCGTCTGATGGGTAATAGCCGGGACCAGAAAACGGCGGCTGATGGCGTACGCGGTGGCGTTGTCTTGCGTAAAGAGAATTGAGCGGTCCGACGAGTGCTGGTTGAGGAGATACTCCACGTAGTCGAGCTTCGCTGTGTTGGCGAAGGCGATCTCTCGTTGAAGCCGGTACGCCGCCATCGCTTTTCGCCCGTTCTCACTGAACGTCGAGCGTCGAATAAATTCGCCCCAGCCCCCGGGACTCGACATGCGAATGCCCTCGCTCATCACAAACGCGCGATAGGAGGCGCGCGCTTCATCATGACGGAGCCGCTCTTCGTCGTTGAGCTCAATGTCGACGTGAATCGTTTCGTACTCGGCGAGATAGTCGCCGCTCATCTCCACGATCTCTTGTCGATAAACGATGGGCCCAACGAGAGGTGTCAGCGCGCTCTCTTTTCCATCGCTTCGCTCCGGAGTCGCCGTTAGACCAAGGCGAAAAGGTGCGATACACATGCGTGCCGAGAGCGAGTAGGTCTCGCCCGGCAGATGGTGAGCTTCGTCAAAAACGACGAGACCAAACCGATTGCCGAAGTGCTCCATGTGAATATGAGCGCTGTCGTAGGTGGTGACCGTGATGTTCTCGACGCGATGCTCGCCTCCGCCCACCACACCAACATCGAGGCCGAAACTCGTTCGCAGGTTGTCGTACCACTGGCGAACCAAGTCGAGTGTGGGCGCCACAACGAGGGTGCTGCGGCGAGTTGCATCGATGGCCATCATGGCGACGTACGATTTGCCAGCGCCCGTCGGCAGAACGACGACGCCTCGGTTCCGGTTCTTGCGCCACGCGCGAATCGCTTCGGTCTGAAAGGGCCGCGGCTCGCGTCGGATACGAAGCCCGTCGTCGAGTTCGGCGTAGCGGCGGGCTTTGTCGTCGTACGGAATTTTCGCTTTGATGAGGAACATCACCACCGCTGCGTAGTCCACAGCTTCCGCTCGGTGGCAGCCTGCGCGTGGGTCCCAGCGGCAGGGCGGCGGCGCGTTCTCGCTCTCTCCGAGGCCTCGCAGCTCTAGCGTACCGCTGGAAAAATGAAGGGAGAGCACGGGGGCTGTCGTAGCACGATCCACGGCGCCTGCTCGTCTTCCGGGAGTTGTGGTTGTCACCAAAGCACTACGGACGCAGCGCGCGGCGGAACATCTCGAACTCAGAGCGAACACGGTTCGCATGGGTGCGCTCAGAGTAGGCGTCGTCATGGATCCCAAGATGAGCGGACGATTCCGATCTCGCGAGCCAGTAGTGAGCACGTTCCCATTGGTCCACAACGAAACGAACGTAGGTTTGGTTCGCCCGAATACGTTGGTAAACCTCTGGCTCTTCGATGCGGGCGAGACGTAAGTACTCGCCCACGTAGTAGAGCATGGCCAGGATTCCGTCGCGTGAACTGCGTGATTGGTTCTGGGGGTAGAGGTCCCGGATGCACGTCGCCGATGCGATCGAATGCACGTACGCGTTCGTTTCGTCGAGAAGTGTTTCGAAGCCTTGGGCGCCTGAGTCCCCTTCGAGATAGATGCGCCGGTAGCTGTCTGCCTGTGGACCATCGAGCTCCGGCGCGATGCGAGAACGGTCAAATGTCTCAAAGCGCGGAAGGTTGCGGCTGTCTTCTGGGAGGATCGAGTAAGTTCGGCGCGAGAGTCGCATGCGCTCCGCGGCCCACATGTGCGAGCCCTCGTGAACGACGGTGTCAAAGGCGCCGATGAGCTTCTCGAATGATGAACCGGGCGCGAAGGTGTTGAGCGCTTCTTCGCTCAACGCCTCGATGAACGCGACTCCCGGCGGATATCGGAGCTCAGCGAGCGCGCGAAGCGTCTCACGCTTGCCGGCCGTCGCGGCGTTTGCGCGAACAGAGGAGACGTCCACAAGCACGTCGCACTGAGTCGTTTCAGACCAGGGCCCGTCGTACGCCACGGAAGTCGGCGCAGGGTTTTGCGCAGGGCGCCCGATCGGATGGAGGTCCTGCGGAGTTTCGGCTGCGCTGGGGTCGCCGTAGTCCGCTGCAGAACCTCGGGTAAATCCAGGTCCGTCGCTTGCGGGAGCGCTTGGTTCTTCCTCTGGAACGCTGGCGTAGTCGGCGGCGGAGCCGCGTGTATGTTCGGGGGGCGCGTCTGGAAAAGAGTCCGCAAGCCAAGCGATGCCCATTAACAAAAACCACACGGCGGCGAGTAGCCCGATAGTGCGCGTAGCGTTCACTCGACGAGCATAGCGCGTGCATCAAGAAAGTGTCGCGCTAGGTTCTACGGGTGGAGACCAACAAGATTCAGGGCGCCATCACCCTGACTCAAGCGGGTGTTGTGCACGCTGGGTCAGGTGCTCCCGTTGAGACACCGTGGTCGATGGTGTTCGGTGCCGTGATGTTGGAGAAGAGGGCGTACGTGCTCTGTGAGCGACGTGCCCCGTTGCCTCCTTGGATCTGCGTGACGGGGAACTCGGACCAGGACCTCGCCGCTCTGCAATCGCTGGTGGAGAGCGTTCGTGCGCGCGTGCAAGAGCGTGGCTACCGCCAGGCTAAACAACAGCCCATGCCGCGCCAGGAGCTCGAAGCGAAGGTCCTTCGAGGCGAGTATATTCCCGGGGCATTGGAAGTGCCCATTGGTCCGGGGCCGGGCCGGCTCTCACGGGTGGCGCAGCGCGTCACGATGGCGGGAGCGGGCGCCACGATCGTTGGTTTGGCGGGTGGCGTGGCCGTGGGTGCCATCGCCGCCCTTGGAGCCTTGGGCATCGGCGTGGCGATGCCGCATATTCGTCGCCGCGGGAGCAAACGTGGACGTCGGGTCTTGGTCCTTACACCTCATGGTTGCGTTGTGGGGCTGCCCACCGGGCCTCGCGTCTTTGGCTATGACGAGATCGGCGCGTTTGAGCTGGTGCAGCGCAACTCGCTCGCGATACACGTGAGAGACGGTCGGCGAGCTTCTCTAAAGATCACTCGCGCGACAGGTGGCACCATCGGCGTCCTCGATGGCCGTTGGTTCGGTGCGCCGCTCCCGCTGATCGTCGCGGTAGCGGAAGCGTACCGCATTCGACATCTGGTATAGGAGGCTCTCACTGACGCGCTCTTTCGCACTGGCCTGCTCTCTTTGAGCGCTTGCTTCGCCGGACACTGCCGGCTCCGCAACCTGGATCAGCCGAGCGGTTTCGGATGCTGACTCACGAGTTAACAGAGTCAGGTCTTTTCTTGGCAGCAGCGACGGCCCGAACGGCTCTGCGCAACTCCATTCGAGAAGCGGGTTTCGTTAAGTAGCGAACGTTTTTCGTTTCGACGGGTGTTCGCTCGTGAGAGCTGCCGGTGACGAAAACAATACCGAGGTCCGGAGAGGCTCGGAGCAGCTCTTGGGCGAGCTCCACACCTGAGCCGTCCGGCATGCAGACGTCTGTCACGAGGACATTGATGTTGCTGTTGCGGAACTTCTGGCGTGCGTCACTGGCGCCATCGGCGGTCATGACTTCATGGCCCTCCAGACCGATCAGGCGAGAGATCGAACGAAGAACCGCGGGATCGTCGTCGACGAGAAGGATATGAGACGGTGACGCGGGAAACGAGCTGGTGACTTCGTTCTCAGCGGCGGCGATGGGGGTTTCATTGAAGTACGGAAGGTAGATCGAGAACGTAGTGCCTTCGTCGACCACCGATTCGATGTCGATGTGTCCGTCCAGGGCACGTGTCACGCCATAGGCGATGGAGAGCCCGAGCCCCGTTCCACCTTTCTGGCCGCGCGTGGTGAAGAACGGTTCGACGACCTTGTTCAT
>JBLHKB010000036.1:0-24379 GCA_047619315.1 Polyangiales bacterium | reverse complement strand
GAGGAAATCGTAGCCGGGTTGGTCGTTCCGTGGCCCCGTGTGACCGAAGCCCGTAATGGAGCAGTAGACGAGTCGGGGCGCATCGGCGTGCAAGTCTTCAAAAGAAAGCCCGTGCTTCGCGAGAGAGCCGACGCGGTAGTTCTCGACGAGGACATCGCACCGACTTGCCAGGCGCCGAATCAGGCTTGCCCCCTCCTTCGAACAAAAGTCGATACCGATGGACCGCTTGTTTCGATTCGCACAAAGGTAGTAGGCGCTCTCGTCGCTCGGTGTCCCGTCTTTTTGGGGGACGAAAGGTGGCCCCCAGCGTCGTGTATCGTCGCCGTGGCTGGGGCGTTCTACCTTGATCACGTCAGCGCCAAGGTCACCGAGAAGCTGGGTGCAGGTGGGTCCCGCCAGGATTCGGCTAAGGTCGAGAACACGCACGCCGTCTAGAGGGCTCATGAATGTCTCGTAGCAGCCGTCATGTCTGAGCCAAGGCGCGCTCCCTCCGCCATCGTTTGAGCCGATTCCAAAGTAGGCCTACGGAGCACGCCACGACCACCATCATCGCCGCCGCGAGGAGCGCCTGTGGGAAAGACAGGGTCCGGCCGATCGTCGTCCCGAGCCCAATGCCTGCGCCATAGAGCACCATGAGGTGGAACCAGTAGAGCATGAGGCTCTCCCCGGCGAGGGTCATGAGCCACTTGGGCAGATGCTGAATGAACAGCCCGATCACGCTCAAGACGAACACGACGGCGACGACGGAGGCGAGCTTTAGAATCGCGAAACTCGGTACGCCATGAGAGGTCGTCTCCGCCGTGACCCACGAGTAAGGGCTTGCAGAGGCAGCAAACCACAAGCCAAAGAGCGCCACCGCGAGGAAGGCCAAGCGTGGTGGCGGCACCTTCGCTGCGGTTCGGGCGCCTTGGGGCGCGACGAGTGCGCTCGCGGCGACTCCTGCGAACACGAACCCACTCCACGGAAAGAGCGGAAAGAGCGACCCACCGTGGTGGCTGAGGTAGTTCGCGAATGGACGCGTCCATCCTTCGACGAGAACGGCGTCGGCGAGGGGAGCAAGCCCGATGAACACGACCGCGAGCACGGCTGCAGTCCACACTACTTGGCGCGCGTTCTTCGCGAAGTGCGCAACGATTTGCATAATGCCGATGGAGACGCCGATGCACTGAAGTACGTCGGCGATCATGAATGCCTGGAGCGAGGCCTCGGCGCGCGCGGGGTCTGAGCCAAACGCTTCCGCGGGGAAGTGCATCGAATAGCCGAGGAAGATCAACCACGCGATGCGGCGGCGGCGCTTCTTGACGCGGACCTTGTTGGCTTTCCACCGCGGCAAGTCGCCCAGAGTGGACAGGGTGAAGGCGATGCCGGCGGCGAAGAGAAACCCAACACTCACCAGACCACGTTGCCAGCTCCATCCCTCGAAGATCGCTCCCTGGCGCAGTTCCGAGGCGAGCAAGGCATCGAGCGTGTGACCGTGCAGCATCTGAAACGATGCAAGGAGTCGGAGCAGATCGACGAAGATCACCCGACTTGCCTTCTCCTTCTTGGGTGCGTGCGTGGCTTCGCTTGGTTTGCCCATGGGGCCGTTGGCTACGTGAGTTTGACAAGGACGCAAGCCGGCCGTCCGACGGCTGATCGGGATGGGTGTGTCTTGACGCTCAGCGCCGCCTGAGAGCGTCTACGTGAAGGAGCCAGAGCCCCGAGCGTCTTTCGAACTCTCCCTCCACGATGACGGCTTCGCCAAGGAAGGGAATAATGGCCTCGGCGTCGGCGAGTTCGCCGGTGAGTATGTAAGGAGTCTCTCCGCCCTCTCCATCTTGTGTGACGAGCAGGGGAGGAATCCCGCCACGAACGCAGAGCTGTGCGCACGCCCGATGTGCTTGCCCGTCACCCGGACGCATTTGTCCAAAGTAGCATTTGCTGTCGGCGACCTCACCTCGGAGGGTCACGCGCCTGGGCTCCGGCGATGCCGCTTCTTGCGATGCCGCGTCCGGCGATACCGCGTCTTGCGATGCCGCGTCCTCACCATCAGGCTCCTCGCGTTCCGGGGAGGAATAGACCACCAAGAGCGATGCGCCAGCGCGGTGAAACATCTGACCGGACACGACGATGCGTTCACCGTCGAGGTGGGAGAAGGTCTCGCCGAGTCCTGCTTTGTGCCCACGCACCATGAGCGCCGACACGGAGCCGGCCTCTTCGTCGAGGTAGCGCAGGTGTGGATACGGGGATTGCACGTAGCGGCCGTGGAACTCACCGCGTTCGCTCCGCTCGAGTGCCAGTCCAGGGTGTCGCTGGAAGAGCGCCGCGAGCGCCGCCAGGGCCACCATGGTGCACAACACGGCGACGGCGGTTGCGACCATCCGCTTTCGTGTTCGCGCAGGGATGGGCAGGTAGCCCACGAAGAACTCTTCATCGAGACGGTCGAGCTCATCCTTTGGCATCGTTCGCCCCTTCGTCTCGTCGAACGAGGTTTCGGGCAACGAGGTCGCCCTCGGCCACATCGAAGGTCACTGGTGTTGTCGCGGTTCCCGGCGGGAGAGCCTTCGGGCAGACGAGCACTCGTCCCTCGTGGAGACGGACCGCATGTGTGGGAATTTTCTCCGTGAACGGCGGAGGCGAACATCCGTCAGCGGGGCGGTACGTCCAGCCATGCCATGGGCAAACGAGAGCGCCGTTTTGCACACGCCCTTCATAGAGCGGGCCGCCTTGATGTGCGCAAACGCCGTGGAGTGCCGAAATGGTGTTTCCGTCGCGGACCACGGCAATGATCTCTTGTCCAGGGACCGCGACGGCGATGGCATACCCATCTCGGATGCTGGACGGCGCCCCCGCATCCACCCAACGTTCACCTTCGATCTCAACCCATTTGGCTTCCGAGTCAAGGGAGCGTCCGGCGCGCGCTGCGAGCAGATGAAGGGCTCCAACCAAAGCCACGCTTCCGATGACGAGCGCGACGAAGACGGGGTGCGCTTCGGAGCGCAGCGCGCCGAAGCCCACATGGAGCACGACCAACGCGTA
This sequence comes from Polyangiales bacterium, assembly GCA_047619315.1. GTDB lineage: Bacteria > Myxococcota_A > Polyangia > Polyangiales > Houyiibacteriaceae > JBCCRV01. The sequence goes on along the minus strand of JBLHKB010000036.1, from coordinate 21,361 downwards.
GGCTCCGTAGATACCCATGTGCAGCGTTTTCCAAGACGCGCCGAGGGTCTTCTGCCAAAAGTCATGGCTCGTGACGGCCATCAGTAGAAAGTAGAAGAGCGCCGCCGCTCCGAAGAGAGGAAACGGCATCGACGCGCCTGTGAAGGTGTTGTCTGCGGTCAAGAGCACCGCGAGCGAGGGCGCACCGGTGCCGGTGTACGAGTAGTAGTAGCCGAGCACCGCGCGGGCGTGGAGAAGTGCGACGAGGAAGAAGAGGACGCCAAAGTGGCGGCGGTTGTAAGCAGCCGGCAAGAACGACCGGCGTAGGCGCGCGAGCGGGCCAATGCATAGGATCATCGTCAACATGACGAAGGCGCACGTACCCCACGCACGCATCTCCAAAATGCGCGCATCGAGTCGCCCGCCCTGGACGCTCCCCGCGATCCGTAGAAAGACGAAGTAGTAGGCGGCAACACACGCAAGAAGGACCACGTCGTAGACGATCTTCGTCCGTGTCCACTGAACCATTCGGTATTGGGTACTCACGACGCGCTCTCGACATCTTGCGGTTGAGCCTCGGGCACCGCGGCAGGTCTGGAGAGCACTGACCAGACGAGGGCCCCCAAAAGAAGCGGCGCCAACACCCACCAGATGCGCCGATGTTGTACGCGTTGTGCGCGGTTCATGGCTGCTCTCCTTCCGTCTTTGGGAGTCCGCTGCGCCAACGCCACAAGAGGACGGGCCAGAGGACGGCGCCGCCGGGAATCAACAAGAGCCGAAGGCCGATGGAGACGCCACGTCCAGCGGGTTCGACACGGCCAAAGGCCCAAGAGAAGAACACAAGCGCGACGACAAGGCCGGTCGCGAGCCAAAGTCCTAAGGCCTGGACGGCCCACGTCGCCGACTCAATCAACATGTGTGACTCGCCTATTCTGTATCTGTATCTGTGAGGGGGGGTGTTCCACGTGAGTCTCAGGGGGTGAAGGAAGCGATGTTTGTTTGAAGGTCTTCATGAAGCGCTACCTTCAGACCACCCATAATCCAATGTGGAACGTCTGCAAAAGTGCGTACAGAGATGTCCGCGCCGGCTTCCACCATAGGTTGAACACTCTCGGTGCCGCTGCGGACTTCGATGATGTGATCGTCTTCGCCATGAAGAACCACGAGCGGTGTTGCGCGGCTGAGGTCACCGGAAAGAAGTGACTCAAAGAGGACTCCGCTGATTGCGTATGCACGCCCAAAAGCCTGTGGGGCATCAAGGGCCAGCCCGTAGACCACCATCGCTCCTTGGCTGGCGCCCAAGACCATCGGTTCACCGACGATGCGAAACTGGCCCTCTGCGACGCGCAACGAAGCGACAACTCGCTCGGCGAGTGAATGGATGATCGCGCTCACCTCGGCCCGTGTCTTTCCACGAAACGACCACCATGCACGACCGTTACCCTCGTCGATGGGTGCTTGGAGATGAAGGATGCGCATGGGCACCGCGAAATCATCGAAGAACTCCCGATTGCGTTCCGGCGTGATCCCACGGCTGTGCAAGGTCAACAGCAAGGGGAGCGAGTCATTTGAGCTAGCGCCGCCGGTGAGTTGTTCGACGGCGACAAGGGGCGCGACAGAGCGCGGCGTTCGGTCTGCGGTAACTCGACCGCCTTCGCCTCGGCTCGTCACCGACGCGGCGTCGCCGCAGCCGACGAGTGCGCAGCCGACAAGTGTGCAGCGAATGAGTGCGCAGCATGCGCTGAGCAGGGCAGGCACAGACATTAGCCGAGCGAAGCGCTACCCGATCACTCGTACAAGCTCACCACTGGACCCACGCACTTCGGTAGGCTCTACAGAGAGCATGAGCCCAGGCATCCCAGACCACGCGTAATGGCCCCGGACTGGCTTGAGAATGTTCGCCATCGTCGCCGCCGCATCCCAGGGTACCGACACGACAAGATCGTTCCCGGATGGCTGCCATCCTGCGCCAAGACCAGGCACAAAATGCACGCTGGCTTCCTTGCCGTGGAGGCGGAATGGTCGGTTGAATGGAAGGCGCAGCGTCAGCATGCGGAGCAGGTCGCGCACGGCGATGGCGCCGACGCGGATGTTCATTTCACCTTCGCCGTGGGCCTCCCAGCCAACGACGGACGCAAAGGATGACCCATGCGATGAGCCTTCCTGTCGCGTGCCCTCACGACAGATGGCTTTGAACTGCCCGTCGAGAAGGTAGGAGTCTCGCTTGGCGTCAGACATCAACAGTCGGTCTTGGCGAGAGAGAACTTCCAGGAAGCCTTCGCAGCGCCAGTCTTTGACCGCTTCAAGCTCGTCGTCGGTGACGCCAACGATCTGCAGAAACGTGACTGTGCCGAAGCGGCTATCGATGGTGCCCAGTGTGGGATCGTGTGTGAACAGCGCACCCGTGAGTCGCGAATTGGTGAGCCCTCCGCCCATGGGCCCATTCAGGTCCATGTGGTCGCCGGGGCGAAAGACGTTGCCGCTTCGGAAGACGTAGCGCGCCAAGCGCTGCATCATTCCGACAGGCCAGCTGGGTGCTTCCTTGTCCTCGCCGCAGGCTAGGCGAAAGGTCAGCTCAAAACCGAAGCCGCTCGCGCCGGGTGCACGCCGAAAGCCACGAGCATCGTTGTCCCACAGCTCACTCAAGCCATAAGAGACGTAGTGGAAATGACCCTCCGTAGTGAACGCGCTTACTCCCTCGAGGGGGTCGTCGCCGCCGTCGCGCATGGAGTTCTCGGCCTCCCAATGGGCGTGGACTTCCGTGTGGCCGTAGGCCTGAGCAAGTCGCTTCGCGATGGCCGCGATGCCGGGTGCGACATCCCTGGAGGTTGCCGTTACGTCGCCCCGGACGGGCGACCGCCCATCTGGCGCACTGCCCCCGTGATGTCCTCCCTCCTGCATCCGTTGAAAATAGGAGGGTTTGAGCCATGTGCAAGGCCCGGATTTTACCCTCGCTTCCGGACTCGCGATTCCAGGCTTGCTCACGTATACTCCGCCCGTGAGCAAAACCACGTTCCTCGCAGCGCTTGCCATTGCCGTTCTCGGCGGTGTTCTCTTCTCGATCCGCCAAAAGCGCTTTGTAGAGAAGGTAACCGGCGGCCGTTTCGTTAGTGTCCTACGCATTGTCCAAGACATCCCCATCGGCGAACGTGTTTTTCACACGAGCCTCCAGGTCGAGCGGCGCCCCTCAGCGTTCGTCGAAGATCGGATGATTCGGAACGAAGATGCCCTGCGAATCATTGGCACGACCGTGACTCATCCCATCACCGTGGGCGCCACATTGACCTGGGACGACATCAACATGGCGCGCGCCGACAATCGTGCCGAAGTCAGTCTCAGCCATTCGATTCAGCCGGGCTTTCGCGCCGCCAATATCGAAATGCAGTCCGATAGCTTCAACGGGCTCCTGGCTCCGGGTGACCGTGTGGACATCTTCTTCACCGCCGTCCGGGAAGGCGTCGGGAGGCCGACGACGGTGCTCTTGGCTCAAAACGTTGCCATCATCTCCGACCAGTCGTCCATGGAACAGCGCGCGAACATGTCTCGTTGGAAACGCAGCGTGACACTCTCGTCAACGCCGTTTCAGGCCGCCGCCGTGAAGCATGCGTCCCAGGCGGGAGCGGTGTTCTTTGCCGTTCGAAACCGCGAGGACGATTTCCTCATCGAACAGTTGCCCTACGTCACTGGGGAAGACCTCATTGCTGGTGAAGAGCGAGAAGACGTTATTCGAACACGCCGCGACCCCAACGCGCGTCTCGACGGTATTCGCCGAATCGAATGAATGAGAGTCGGCTTCGCGCCGTGCTCTATGTATCCGTAGATAGAGGCAAGGCTGCTAGATATAGCCGGCCGCTTGCAGCGAGAAGAGGTGTGCGTAGCGCCCCTCGGCGGCAACGAGGGTTTCGTGGTCGCCTTGTTCCACGACTTTGCCCTGGTCGATGACGACGATTTCATCCGCCATCCTCACCGTTGAGAAGCGGTGAGAGATGAGAATCGCCATGCGGTCTTCGGTCAACGAGCTGAAGCGGTCGAAGATTTTGGCTTCGGCTTCGGCGTCCATCGCAGCGGTGGGTTCATCCAAGATTAGCAGATCGGCGTCTTCACGCATGAACGCTCGAGATAGAGCGACCTTTTGCCACTGGCCGCCGGAGAGCTCTTGGCCATCGACGAACCAGCGGCCGAGCTGCGTCTTGTAGCCTTCGGGCAAGTCGTTGAGAATAACGTCCGCCATGCCTTTCTCAGCCGCCTCACGCCAACGCGTCTCGTCTTCCACGTGGTCCACATCGCCGACGCCGATGTTCTCGCCGGCGGCGAGCTGGTAGCGGACGAAGTCCTGAAAGATGACGCCAATGCGTCTTCTTAGAACGTCGGGATCCCATTCGTTGAGATCGACACCATCGAGGAGAATGCGTCCCCCGGTTGGCTTGTACAAGCGCGCCAAGAGCTTGATCAGCGTCGTCTTCCCGGCACCGTTTTCGCCCACAAGCGCAAGCTTATGACCGGGCCGCAAATGAAGGTTGATGTTCAGGAGGGCTGCCTTCGTCGCGCCGGGATACGCGAAGCTCACATCTTCGAGGCGAAGCCCATCTCCAGGTGTCGTGCCAACCGTTGCGCGCCCCGGCGATTCGCTCGGCTGGTATTCGAGAAAATCATAGAGGTTCGAGAGGTAGAGGTTGTCTTCGTACATTCCACCGATGGACGAGAGGATCGCGGCGAGGGCACTTTGACCCTGTTTGAAAAGGAGGAGGTACATCGTCATCTCACCGAGCGAGATGTTCGAGTGAGCCGCCTCGATCGCGATCCAAACATAGGCGCCATAGAATGCGCCGGTGGCGATGAGGCCTAGCAGCAGGCCCCACATCCCGCGCTTTAGCTGGAGCGCTCGGTCTTCGGCGTAGACCTCGTCAAAGATGGCGCGGTAGCGCGTGAGGAAAAACTCGCCGAGCCCAAAGAGTTTGACCTCCTTGGCGTGGTCTTCACGCGTGATGAGCGTCTCCAAGTAGTTCTGCATGCGAGTTTCCGGCGCCCGCCAGGAGAACAAACGAAACGCGTCTTTGGAGAAGCGCGCTTCGGCGATGAACGCAGGTATCGCCGCGACCACGAGAACCAGCGCCGCCCAAACGCTGAACTGAATCAAGAGGATCGCGTAGCTGGTCAGGCTGATGGCCTGCTGCCCAAGTTGAAAGACGCGCATAACAACGCTCAGCGGCCGGCGCGAAGCCTCGCGGCGAGCTCGAGTCATCTTGTCGTAGAACTCAGCGTCTTCGAAAGCGGGCAGATCCAGGGTCAGCGCCTTGCGCAGGATCATCTCGTTGACCTCTTGGGCCAGAAGAGCACGGAGTAGCTGAGTGCACGTTTCAATTCCACGCTGGCAAGCGGCGAGGGCGGCGACGAGACCAAGCTCTATGACCACGAAGACCAGAGCGGCTTCAATGTCGGACTCAAGCCCTGTCTCCGACGCCTTCACGACACCATCGACGATGCGCTTCCCAACCCAGGCGATACCCGCGGGCAGAGCTCCTGCGGTCAGGCTCAGCAGGCCCAGCGTTACGCTCAGGCGCCGGCTCGTTTGCCAGACCAGGCGCATCGCCGGCGCCGTAAAACGCAACACATTGAACTGTTTTTGGAAGGCGCTCACGGCGCCTACTCTGGGTCTTCCGTCGCCGCCGACAACCCCGTGATCGCAGGTTTGCTGTTCTTACGGGCTAACAGGGGTCTAGCTCTGGACGTCGTACGCCAATAGGTACCAATTCCGGTTCCGATTCAGGCTCGCCGGAGTTCCTTGGGGGCGGTGCTTCGATCACCACCGTCGTACCGCCATCTGTCTCCCTCTCGTAGAGCACCTTTGTCGCTCGATCTAGTCCGTCGAGCGCCCAACGTTCGTATCGGGTTCCGGGGGCTCGGGCCAGGGCTCTGGCTCCGGCTCTGGGACCCCAGGGTTTCCCGTCGGCGGCTCTTCGTCGAAGGGAGGCTCACTATTCGTATTCGGCACCTCGGTCTCCGTGCTGGTGATCTCCTCTGGTGCGATGGTGTTGGACTCAGGCTCAGGCTCAGGCCCGCCACAGCCAAGGGCAGGACCCACGAGAAGGGCGGTGGTGATCATGAAGCGGAGATGGCGTTCGTTGCTCATGCACACTTATACACCCGCGCCCGCGCAAACCTTTGCGATGTCTGCGGGCCCCTAAATATTCGGATGCCGCCGGGGTAGGTCGCCCCTTCCTGTCGCCGGCGGCTCCGTCTCTTCGACGACGGGTTCGTCGACGACGGGCACCGCTCACCTATACACCTGCTGGAGGAATCCCGGGTGATGCCTCCCGGGCCTTAGCGTCGGCGACGTAGCAGCGGGAAGACGACGAGCATCAGAAGGGTCAGCGCCGGAGCGCTGCTTCCGGTGGCGCCGAGGGAGCAGCCTCCATCGTCGCTTGGAGGTTCGCCTGGACCGGGTCCAGGACCTGGGCCGGGACCACCGGAGTCGTCGGTGCACTCAAAGTCGATGCAGCTTTGACCCGCCGGGCAGGTGCCTTCGTCCGCGATCCCGTCACAATCGTCGTCGAAGAGGTTACAGGTCTCGACTTGAGGCGGACCGGGTTCGCAATCTTCAACATCACAAGTCGACGAGTTTCGTCGACACCACCCCGTGCCGCACTGGGGCCGAGTGCGCTCGTCGACATCCCCGTCGCAGTCGTTGTCGAAGAGGTCGCAGACTTCCTCGGCGTCGGGGTTTCGCTCTTCGTCGTCCGGCGCGCAGTCTCCTGGACGCGATGCCCACCGGCCGCCGGGCTCGCTGCATCCAAAGAACTCTTCGCCGCTTTGGCGCTCGTCCCGAGAATAGAATCCATCGCGGTCCGAGTCGGGGTAATGCGTTACCTCTTCGGCGTCGTCGTCGATGATGTCGTTGCAGTTGTCGTCGCGCTGGTTGCACGGCTCCTCGGCTTCGGGATGAACCGCGTCCCAGAAGTCATCGCAATCGCCGGGGCGGGAGACGTAGTTTTCGCCGGGCTCGCCGGCGCAGAAGAGTCGCGTCCGCTCGCCGCCCCAGCCGTCCGTGTCTTGGTCTTGGTAGTAGAGTTCCCCTTCGCACCCCACCACGAAGTCGAACACGTGTTCATTGCCTCGGTCGCCACCACGTCCGCGGTCGCCGTTGGTCATGAGCGTGGAGACGCTGAAACGAACCGCGCCGGACGTTGGCGTGAAGCCAAACTGAACCTCGATGCTGTCCCCGGATACGCGAAGCGGCCCGTCGTGGGTGATCCCGGCTTCCGCGCGCTTCGTCTCTGCTCCAGGTGTGATAGTGCCGCCCTCGACTCGAATGAAGAGCCCGAGCCCTTCGCCTTCGCCGTTGACGACGAGGCGCATCTCCTGGGCTTCGCCTTCTCGAAGATCGCCGAACGGAATGAGCTCAGCCGTCTGCTCGCCGGCGCCGTGGCACCCGGAGCACCCGTTGAAAGACACGCCGCGTGAGAACGCGTGGGCGTTGCCGGAGATTAGTACGACCGCGAGCGATACGGAGACCCCAAGCGTCCTTTGAAAAAGCACGCCGTCACTATAGCAGAGACCGCGCGTCAGGACTTCGGGCGGCGGCGGATGAGACCTTCTTGGACCGTCGACGCCACAAGAATGCCGTTTTGGTCATACCAAGACCCATGCGCCAAGCCGCGTGCGCCCACCGCCGTCGGCCCCTTCATGTCGTAGAGCAGCCATTCGTCGAAACGAAACGGGCGGTGGAAGTACATCGAGTGATCGAGGCTCGCCACCTGCATGCCCGGCGTCATCCACGTCGCTCCGTGGGGCAGCATCGAGGTGCCTAGCAAATAGAAGTCCGAGGCATACGCGAGCAGGTAGCGGTGGATCGCAGGGTCGTCGGGGAGCTCGCCGTTGGCGCGAAACCAAACCTGGTTTGCGGGCTCGCGTTTCTTTGGGCGCATCGGGTCGATGGGCATCGTCAGGCGAAGTTCGATGGGTCGTTCCGCGATGGCGCGCTCTCGAAGCGCGAGTGGGATCTTCGTGAGGACGTCCTCTGGAAGCTTCGCCAGATAGGTCTTTGAGAGTTCACGTTCGCTGTATAGGCCTTCGGGGCCCGGCGCGTCCGGCATGGTCGGCTGATGATCAAAGCCCTCTTCTTGAATCTGGAACGACGCCGAAAGCGAAAAGATCGCTTCGTCTTTGCCGCTGCTTCGAACCTGGCTTGCGACAACTCGGCGCGTCGTAAAGCTGCGGCCATCACGGATGCGGTCCACCTCGAAACGAATCTCTTTGTTCACGTCGCCGGGTCGCAGAAAGTAGCCGTGAAACGAGTGAACCACACGGTCGGCTGGCACCGTTTGCGACGCCGCTGAAAGCGCTTGGCCAAGGACCTGCCCACCGAAGACACGACCCCAACCCAGGTTCTGGCTCTGGCCTACAAACGTGTTGTCGTCGCTTCGCTCCAGCTTCAGGAGCGAGACCAATTCATCGAGTATTTGGCTCATCGTTGGGCTCCTACGCTCGCGCTTTGTTGTTGGAACTTGGTTTCGGTCCCACCAAGGTTTTGAGCGTCGCCGTCGCGACTTCCTTGCCGCTTGGGTCAAAGAGATGCACCGGCACGCTGTACTCGCGTCGCTCCGAGGTTTCGACACGCGGACCGTCACAGCGAGCGGTGATATTGCCGCGCGCCTTGTGGTGGTAGTCGATGGAGAGACCCGCGACGATGAAGCGCGCGTCGTCAGGCATGGAGTAGGCGAGGGCGACGTTTCCGGCGAGCTCGGCCAAATTCACGAGGGCCACGGCATGGACGCAGCGCAGATGATTGCGGACGGCCGGTCGGTCCTTGAGAACGACGCGGCTCTGACCGGCCTCGACGTGTTCAACCGTTGCGCCGATGCTGCCGGTGTAGGGAGCCATTCGTCCCACCAGCTGGCTAAAGGCCCAGCGTCCCCCCGGGAGCTTGTGGAGCCGGTCCCAAGCCTCGCGCACGACGTTGCCGTCGCCGCTATCGATGGGAATGAACTTCGCGAGATTCGACATGGCCAAAGCGTTGCACGCAGCGCCCACTCAAGCGAACACCCTTCGTTGCCGTTCGCTTCTCTAACCCTTGGAGCACCGTCGTAGCGGATCCGGTGTAAGCCTTCATCGAGGGGTGTCCGTGTAGAGGACGCCAGCGTGATGACGCCGGCGTCGAAGCTGAAGGCCACGACAACCCCTCCTTCGTATCGATTGGCGGACGGACGTCTATTGATACGTGACGACGTCGCCGAAGGGAACGCTCTCTCCGCTGGAGTCGGGGCGATAGAGGTGAAGCGGCAAAGGCTCCATCGTTGTTGCAACGCGCGAGAGCGCTCGCAATGAGCGACGTGTCACCGTCGTATTGGGCGCCGATGAAGCGCCCTTCGAGGCTGAACGGTGACGGCGAGGAACGTCCCCTACCATCGCATCCACGCCCGCGTCGTCGTCACCCCGTCTTGATTGGTAGCAGCCAACTATGAAGGGCGAAGGTCAGGAATCGGACAAAGATGCGCCGTTCCAACGCCGCCGCCGCACGAAGAGCAGCGCGGCCATCGCGAAGAACGGAAGTCCTGTTAAGGGGGTGCCCGCTCCAACAGCGCAGCCACCGCCATCTGGGTCCATGCGCGTCCCAGCGTCACCACCGGGTCCGACGTCGCCTCCAGCGACGCCGCCGTCGCCATCGCATTCGTCGTTTCGGTCGCAGTTCGCATCGACTCCATCGCCGCAAGGATCGTCCGCCCCGGGGTAGATGCTGGCAACTTCGTCGTCGCAGTCTTCGCCACGAGGGAATCCGTCGCCATCGTTGTCGATAGGCATGGAGGCGCAGACAGCGCCCATGCCGTCGGCGAGGCATCCATAGTCGCACACCTCATCTTCAACGCCCGACGCGATGCAGCGCGTACGCGTATCGTCGTCCTTGCAGCTCCAGCGAGCGCTGGTCTCCGCGGGGCAGTCTGAGGGCGATACGGTGACGCGAACTTGAACGATATTGTCCGCCGGCGAGGAGAACCAAGCCACGCCTTCGCGAACGAAGTTGAAGAACTGGACGTACTCCCCCGACGCATCCGGCGCTCGAAGCGTAAACTCGAAACGGCCCACCGCACCAGGCTCCACGACTCGGTCCACGGTGGCAGGACGGCTTGGGCTTACCCAGTCCGGGCCGGCCAGCGGGCTCTCAGCGTCGCGGGGCTCAGTCGTGCCGACAAAGACCTCACCGGGTCGCCATGTTTCGGTCCCGCCATTGCGGAACTCGAGGTACCCCAGGGATTCTTCGCCGGGACCCAGGTCGAAGGGCATGCTCGCCAAAGGGAATGTCTGCGTCACGTACTCGGCGATATACTCGCGTCCGGAGACATCGTTCCAGAAGGCTTCGCCCATCTCGTTGTACACACGGATCGTTTTGTCGCGGTAGCTCGCGTAGCGCGATGGGAAGCAGCTGCGGTCGGGTCGGCAGCCGTTGTAGTAGTGCGTCACTGTTCGAATCCACGCGTCCCATTGACCGTTGTCGATGCGCACGCCGTTCATCCACTCGATGGCCTGTGCCGCGTTGTCGACGCCGCTGATATAGGCGGAGCGAATCACCATCGCGGTGACGAAGTCGACGGCGGCTTGAACGTTCCCGTCGATGGTGAGAATCCGTTCGCCCTCACGTGCAATGGTCTCCTCGAAGGTCCCAGCGTCGAACTGGAAGAGGCCAAGGCCGCCTTCGCGAAGTGAGCAGGGGCCGTCGCCGGCGCCGGCGATGACTGGACCGCCGCCGCAGTCCGGTGAGTTGAGGCCCTGACAAGCCCAGGTCGCTTCGGACCAGCAGTGGGCCAGAGTGGTCTCAGCCTCGCCGATGCCGGCCAAGAGCCAGCCCTCCTGAAGGCCGACGGCGGCCGCTGCGTCGCGAATCTGAGCGGCACGCATTCGGCGCTCGGCGGCGGTCAGGGAGCTCGTGGTGGACCCAAACTCGCGATATTCGAGGGGAGCATCGGTCGAGCAGCCTGAGAGGCTAGGAACACAACAGGCCGCAAATGCCAGGAGGGGGATGCCAACGATTCTGTTCACAATACGACTATACGCGACGTCAGTGCGCTTGGGGAAGGCCGGACCCTTCGTTTTAGACGGGTTTTCGAATCTTGATAATGCGGTATGCTCTCGCGCCTTGGACGACACACGGTCCCATCTAGCGGAGCTCTTTGCTGGCCGCTTCACGATTCACCGGAAGCTTCCGTGGAATGGGATGGCGCTCGTCTACCATGCGTCGTCGCTAAACGACGCTGTTGCGCTCGCCGTGCTACCCCTCGATTGCGAGGCGACGAGCGGCAATCAAGAGGTCTTTACGAGGACGATGGACCGGGTTTCGAAGGTTCCCCATCCGGTGTTCCTTCCGATCAAGGAAGCCGGGATTCAGCTTGGCGTTCCTTTCGTCGCCTACCATTGGGAAGAGAGCGAACGCGAGTGCCTGGAAGGCATGCTTCAAGGAGGCGCTCTTTCGTGGGGACTGGCTTCGCGCGTCGCTCGGCGTGTCTTGCAAGGGCTTGTCAGCGCCCACGAACAGGGTGTGTTTCACGGCGACCTAACACCGGCGAACGTTCTCTATTCACCCGACGACGACGACGTCCGGGTAGTGGGCCTTGGCTTCGCGCCCATGCTTCGAATCGTTCGACCTGACACCACGGGACCAACCGGCCGCGGTTCAGGGCGTGGTGCGGTCCGCTACTTGGCGCCGGAGATCTTAGGTGGAGGACGTGGAAGTATCGAGGCGGACGTCTTCGCTGTAGGTGCTCTCATTCATCGTATGATGAGCGGTCAACCCCCGGGAAAAGGCAGCGTCGACGAAGGCGAGTTACCTGGCCTGACGCACTTCATCTATGTGGCGATGAACTCTGAACCGGCGAAGCGCTTCGCGAATGCATCCGTGATGCTCGACGCGCTCCTCGCCCTCGACGCTCCCCCAACCAAGCGTGAGTCTGGAGTGGCCATCCCGTTGTGGGAGGACTCCCCACGAAAACGTGAGCCTGTTGAGAAGGCGTCCAAGAGCCGATTGGGTCTTGGGTTCGCGTTGCTGCTCCTCCTCGTAGCTGCGGGTGCGGCCATATACGTTGGCATGCAGCCGAGGAGTGGTGCTGACGGTGACGAGGTTGACGCGGCGGGCTCGGATCAGCGCGAGCTTGCGGATGAGACGTCGAACGACGAAGACGAGGCGCCCTTTTACGCCGGCGCCGTCGCCGGCGCCGATGGGCATACGGACGAGACCAGTGATGAGGTCGTCGACGAACTTTCGGACGAGCTTTTGGACGAAGCCGTCGATGAACTTGCGGACGAAGCCGTGGATGAACTTGCAGACGAAGTCGTCGACGAAGTGGTCGACGAAGTCGCCGATGAACCAGCCAACACAACGACGGGCGCGGGGCGATTGGACGGCGAACTCCCCGACTTTCTCGCGGCGACGATGGCCAAGATACGAGACGGCTATCAGTTCGAACACCCAGACTACCGAGAAATCTACGGCTGGATCCGCAACCATCGCGAGGACGTTCGCGGACACCTGGTGCTGAGCCGAGCGTTCATGAGTCGTGGCTGGTACACCGCCGCCTTCGAGCGCTACGGCCACCTCTTTGGTGACTTCCCCGAAGAAACTCTGGCAGAGCCTCAGTCCCTGCGGGACCTCATCAAGATCGTCGGTAGCGGTGATGACATGCTCGATATCGTGTTCCCAATGATCCGTCGCTACTACGGTGCGGATGCGATACCCGAGGTCGCTTCTGCGATCGCGGCGACGGAAGTCCGCCGGGAAGTACGGATGCTTGAGGCTTTACACCGGCGTCTTCTCCGCCTCTGATTCTTCGCTCAGCCTACGGATAAATCCGCTGTGCTAGCATCGCTGCCATGAGAGATGATGCTGTTTCGCGCGAAGCGCACGAACTCTACGCCCAGAGCGACGTGATCGACCTGCACTTGGACTCGTTCATATGGACGCGAATCTTTGGGTACGATCTCCGCAAAGCACACGGTCAAGGCATCTTCGGTGACCGCTTCTACAGCCATACGGATTTTCCGCGCTGCCTCGAAGCCGGGCTCACCGGCGCGACTTGGATCATCACCACGAATCCGATTCGTCCTTCACGGAATCGGCGGGACACGTTTTTTCGAAACCTCGCACGACTCGAAGGGCTTTTCGCCTGCGAGCACGAGCGCTTCGCCATCGTTAAGACCGCCGCCGAATACGACGCTGCCCGAGCCGCTGGAAAGCACGGAGCGTTCCTTGGAATTCAGGGCGGCAACGCCCTGGACTTTGACCTGGACGATCTCCAGGCTCTGCGGCAACGCATTCTGCGGATCACCCTGGTTCATCTCACCAGCTCAAAGCTTGGCGCCACGAGCGCGCCGTATGGCCGTGGCTTTCACAGGCGCGATGGTCTGACGGATTTAGGCCGCGACTACGTGCGCGTTTGCAACCAAGAGAAAATCTTCGTCGACCTCGCACACATCAGCCGCCGCGCATTCTTTGATGCGGTGGCGGTGCACGACAAGAGCCAGCCGCTCTTGGTGACCCACACAGGCATTGCAGGGGTCTACGAGCACTGGCGCAACTTGACGGATGAACAGGTCAAGGCCGTCGCCGATACCGGAGGCACCGTTGGCGTGATGTTCCAAGCAGATTTTCTCGGCCGCCGCGACGTCAGCGTCGAGACCATCGTGGACCACCTCGAGCACCTGGTTGCCGTGGCTGGCGAGGGCGCCGCTTCCATCGGCACGGACTACGATGGCGCGATCGTACCGCCGACGGACATGCCGAATCCAATGTCGATGCCCAAGCTGGTCGACGCGATGCTTCGTCGAGGCTTCAGCACGGACCTCGTTCAGAAGATCCTCGGTGGCAACGCGCTCCGAGTGATCCGTTCGCTGCGTGGCTAAATAAAGTCGATGTTCGCGGCCGCTTACTCAGCCGCCCTGCATTGGACGAAGCGTTGTCGGAAACGCGCGACCATCGTTCATCACGTGCCCTTCAATGACGCGAGCAGACGGGTCGTGACGCCGCACAAGTCTCTACTCAAACAACTATTCGCGAAGCGCGACGGCGCTGTAGACCATCGTGCCGACGAGACTGAAGAAGCACGCAAGGCTCACGACCCACACTAAGACGCTGACCCAAGCGGCGTCTTTCCATTCCTTCGACTTGGCATCGCCGGCCTTCTTCGCTTTCGTGTCGCCGGCCTTCTTCGCATTCGTGTCGCCGGCCTTCTTCGGGCTATCCTCGCTCTTCGGCGCTTCGCTGGCCTCGGCCTTTTCAGTCGCCTTTTGATCGTCGCTTTTGGACGTACTCGACGCGAGTGTTCGCTCTTCGGCTTTGATCAAAACGGAAGAAGTTCCTGCCGTGGAGCGTGGTTTTGCGCGCTCTCCGGAGCGGTCCACAGAGTCTCCATCGAACTCTTCGATGGCTTCGAAGAACGCCTGGGCATTTTTGAACCGTCGCGCGGGATCCTTCGCGAGGGCCTTGTGAAGCGCCTCCTCGAGCTTGGCGTCGATGGTAGCCCCTGGCCGAGCCTCGGAGAGCTTGGGAACTTCCTCAAAGAGGTGGGCGCGTAGCAGCTCGGACCGCCGCGTCTGCTGAAAGGGGCGTTCGTCGGCCAGCATTTCGTAGAGCACGATACCCGTGCTGTAGACGTCGACGCGCGCATCGACGGCGATGCCGGTGATCTGCTCTGGTGCCATGTACGCGGGCGTGCCCACTACACGTCCTTTTCGCGTCAGCGTTCCTTCGGCGTCGGCTTCATCGTGCGACAAGAACTTGGCAAGTCCAAAGTCGAGGAGACGAACGTCGGGCTCCGCATCGCGATCCCCTACAAGGAATACATTGGCCGGCTTCAGATCGCGATGAGCGATCTCCCGTTCGTGTGCGTGGGCAAGCGCCAACAAGATCTGCCGGGTGATCGAAAGTGCATGGGCCGCCGAGAGCGGCGCTCGCTGGAGGCGGGCTTCCAGCGTCTCGCCTTCGAGCAACTCCATGACGATGTACGCGGCGTCATGCTCGACGCCAAAGTCTTCGATCTGGACAATGCTTGGGTGCCGCAGCTTCCGAAGGACTTTCGCTTCGCGCTCAAAACGGCGTTTGATCGTCGCAAGGTTTGCGGCGTCAGGCGAAAGAACTTTGATCGCAAAGGTGCCCTTGGGCTCCTCGCGTTCTGCTCGATACACGGTCCCAGTAGCACCATGACCAATGCGTTCTTCGATGGTGAAGCCACCGAGGCGCGTGTCGATTCGAGCGTCGTCGTACACGCGGCGAGCATAGCTTGCAGCGTCATGAAAACACGCGAAAAGTAACCAAAGCACCTCACTCTGCAGGGATTGCGCGGCGATTTGGAGACTGCGCTATGCTCTCACCATGCGCACCGTCATTATTACAACGCTCCTGATGATGCCGGTCATCGCATCAGCTCACGTAGACATGCTCGACCCGCCGAGACGCTACGGCCTCACCGACCTCAAGGACGGCCCCTGCGGGATCCCCTTTGGCGCAGCGGGAGACGTCGTCGCGACCTATGAAGGTGGATCCACCATCAACATCGAGATCACTGAGTACGTCGAACATCCCGGTCACTATCGCGTTGCCCTCGATATGGACGGTGGCGACGACAACCTTGGGGACCCCATCTGTCTAACAAACTGCGATGACCGCCGTTCCGCAGCCCCGACCTTCGAGGACCCCGCCGATGTCATGGTCCTTGGCAACTTCGAGGATGATGATCCAGCCGAGGCTCAAACGCTGACGGTGACGCTTCCTGACATCGCCTGCGAGCGATGCACGCTCCAGGTCATTCAGATCATGTACGACAAACGACCGTACACCCTTGGCGGCGACGACAACTATTACCGCTGTGTAGACATCGCCATCACAAGCGATTCGCCGGGAGATGCAGGCCCCAGCGTCATGGACGCCGGCGTCAGCGATTCAGGCACCGCTGGTGATGCGGGCTCCACAGCCGATGCGGGTCCAATGCTCGATGCGGGCAGCGACGGCGGCACCCGTGGTGATGGGGGCAGCCCCGGCAGTGACGCCGGCCCCATATCCGGAGACGACGGTGGGTGCGCGATCGGCGGCGCGAGATCGAACAGCACGCTCTTCTGCCTTCTCGCCGGCTTTGCTCTTTGGCGACGTCGTCTTCGATGCAGCGCCTGAGCCCGCGCCGGACGGCGATGTTCTTGGCCTGCGTTTCGATGTGCGCGGCGGGAGCTCTCGCCCAGCAGGCGCCGCGGCCGCGTTCAGCCCAGCCGCGCTCAGGACAGAGAGCAGACTACGTCACCATTGTCGCCGGGGGTGACATCCTCCTGCACATCAAGGTGAATAAGGCGGCGGCTCGTCACGGCTGGCCTCGGCTCTTTGAGTCCCTTCGCGACGAACTCCCGGAAGAACACATCGCGTTTGCAAACCTTGAGACTCCTCTTGTCGACGACGTAAGCGAGGTCGTGACGGGCTCGCCTCCTGTTCTCGGTTCACGTCTCGAAGCCGCTGGTGCGCTCTCGAATGCCGGGTTCGACGTCCTAGCGTGCGCGAACAACCACGCCTATGACCAGCGAAGCTCGGGTATCGCACGAACCGTTGCGCGCGTGCGCGAAGAGGGCATGGAGAGCGTGGGTGCGGAGGCGGAAAGAGCCGCGCTTTGGGAGCCGCGAGTTGTCACCCGCGGGGACATGCGCGTGGCGTTTCTCTCCGTGACCGACGGCATCAATCGTGGCCCAGGGCGACCCATCCTCGCGCACATCGCGTCGACGAGCGAAGAAGAGCAGCTCATCGAGGCCATTGGGAACGCACGAACGCTCGCCGATGTTGTCGTATTGGCCGTTCACTGGAGTTACGACTACGCACCTGGAGTCTCTCATCGCCAGCGCCGGAGAGCCCACGCTTGGGTTGAGGCTGGTGTCGATTTTGTTGTCGGAACGGGCCCGCATGTCCTGCATCCCGTGGAACGCCTCGAGTCATCGAGGGGCGATGCTCTCATCGCGTATTCGTTGGGCAACCTCATCTCAAACCAGGGACAGCGCTGGGAGCCCGGCCGTCGTATTTCTCGTGCGGCCCACACCGCGGTCCGGATTCCAGACACTCGTGACGGGATCCTGCTCCGCGCGACGTTCGTCAAAGAAGGCGAGCAGCTCCGGCTCCAGCCCATTGTGGGCGTGCCGCTGTTCACCGAGAACAACTTCTGGACGTGGTGGCGTTCTCGCAGCGAAGGGCACGATATCCGCGTCATACCTCTGCGTGACGCGGCCTTGGATGTTCAGCAGAGCCGGTTCCCAGCGATCCGAGCCGCCCTTGGACCTTCCGTCGAAGTCCTCGGTGAGCCGCGTGATACTGGAGAATTAGGCTCTTCCGAGGTACCCTAGGGCCGAATGGCGCGACGCTTTACGGAAACCTTCCCTCGTTTGGCGGAGCTGATGCCCCCGGACATCACGAAGGAAGAGCCGGCGGAGCGCAACCGCGTGGAGACGACGATCCGTCTGTTGATCGCTCTGTCCGTCGCTTTCGTTTTCCAGTACTCACGGCTGGGATTGTCGGTGATGGCGCTTTCCGTCGCCGCTGTTGCCCTTATGTGTTTCGGGCTTCTCTTTGGAATCCGGCGCTACGGACATGCGCGTAAGTTCGGCGAACTAGCCCTCGCCGGGCTCTTCGCTCTTTTGGTTCTGTCCAACTACTACACCGGCGGTTTCTACGATCCGAACTTCTCGTGGTTCCTCGTTGTGCCGGTTGGTTCTGCCGTCGTCCTCGGTCACTGGGTCGCGGTTCGGTGGACTATCGCGACCACCCTCGTCGCGGTGGTTTTCTGGAGCGTTGAGGAAGCCGGCTATAACATCGTAAGTCAGATCCCCGAGTCCGAACGCCACTACCATGCGCTCGCGAACAGGGCTTCCGCCATCCTCGCCGTGGGCGCTCTCATGTGGGTCTTCGTGCGCTCCCACACGAGCGCCGAGGCCCGCGCCGTCGCTGCACAAAAAGCGTTGCTCAAGGAGCGGGAGCGCTTGCGCGTCCTCGCACATTTCGACTCGCTCACGACGCTCCCGAATCGGCACACGTTCGAACTAAGTCTTGAGCGCAATCTCACCGAAGGCAAACCCGTTGCCCTTGTCTACCTCGACCTCTCGCGCTTCAAAGATGTGAACGACGCGTTCGGCTACGCGGTGGGTGACGCTTTGCTTATCGAGGTCGCGCAACGCTTCGCGTACGTGGTCCACGACGGCCCAGCACCTGTGCACCTGGCCATCGAACGCTACGACGATGGCCCGCTCTTGGCCCGCCGTGGTGGTGACGAGTTCGTCATCATTCTACCCGGTGCATCCGGCGCTGAAGCTGCCCAGCTAGCTCAGAAACTGGTTCGTTCGCTGCAGAAACCAGTCACCGTCCCACCCCATCGCCTTCACGTCGCCGCCAGTGTTGGGATCGCCCTTGGTCCCACCGACGGAACCACCGTTGGAAGTCTGGTGCGTGCCGCCGATATCGCTCTCTCGCGGGTCAAACAACGCGGCGTCGGAGGCGTCGACTTCTACGAAGAAGAAGCCCTTGAATCCGTGCGTCGCAGAGTACTCATCGAAACCGCACTTCGCGAAGCCATCGATGAAGGTGAGCTGCGCGTTCTCTACCAGCCGCTCTTCGATATGAGCAGCGAGGTTGTCGGCGCTGAAGCGCTGATGCGGTGGGACTCTTCCATTCTCGGCCCGGTTTCGCCGAACGAGTTTATCCCCATCGCTGAACGCACCGGACAAATGCGCGAACTCGGCCGCTGGGTTCTTGCGACGGCCTGCCGTGAAGCGACCAACTGGCCCGACCATATTCGCGTCAGCGTGAACGTATCCGTCGCGCAGCTTCGCGGCGCCTACTTGGTGGACGCGGTGCGAGAGGTCCTCGACGTGACGGGGCTTCCTCCGCGAAGGCTCGAGCTCGAGATCACTGAGTCGCTCCTCGCCGACGACAGCTTCATGCGCACCGTTCTCGGCGAACTGCGTGGCCTCGGCGTTTCTCTCGCTCTCGACGATTTCGGGACGGGCTTCTCGTCCCTCGGCGTCCTGCGCCAGCTCCCCGTCGACCGGCTCAAAGTCGATCGAAGCTTCGTTCAGAACATGCACGTCAACGACGGGGACGCGGCACTCGTTCGCACTATCGTGGCCATGGGCCGTGAACTTGGGCTGCACGTTTTGGCTGAAGGGGTCGAGCTTCAAGAGCAGTTCGATGCTCTCCGTGAGCTTGGATGCGACGAGGTGCAGGGCTACCTACTTGGGCGGCCCTTGGGCACGGCGGCCTTCCGGGACCGCGTAGACCGAGGGTCCCGACGTCCCCCGCCCTCTGAAGACATCGAGCCCGAGGCCGACGATGAGAAGGCGCCGCGCGACACGGATCCACTTCGCAAGATAATTCCAATCGGCGGGTCATGATTCCGCCTGCGCTGCCGCTGCTCACCGAAAGAGAGCCCGCAGAGCTTCTCGTTCACGATGAGGAAGAAGCGTGTTCGTACTTGCCAAACCGCATGGCTCGCTTGCCTCTACGCTTGCCGGTTCGCTCGCTAAGCGGAGACGAATTTGATGCGCGTCTCTCGGAGGGAGACCGCCGTCACGGCATCCTTCTTTACCGGCCGACCTGCGGAGCGTGCAACGCGTGTGAAGCGATCCGGCTCGACGTCGGTGAGTACAGTTTCTCAAAGACTCAGCGCAGAATCCTTCGCAAGAACGACGCGTTGCTTCGCGTTCAAGTAGGCCCCTCAACATCGGATCCCCAAGCGGTCTCACTCTACGACAAGCATCGCTACGGCCGAGGCCTCGATGGGCCACACTCAAAACCCATGGACGCGCTGTCGTACGAACGTTTTCTCGTGGAGCGCTGCTGCCAGAGCTACGAGATGCGTTTCTTTCTTGGTGAGCAGGTCGTCGCCATCGCGATCGTCGACGAAGGTGCGACGGCACTCTCGGCGGTCTATTGCCACCACGATCCGGCGCACTCTTCGCTTAGCCTTGGCACCTACGCCATCCTCAAGCAGATCGAGCGCGCGCGGCTTGATGGCAAACGCTTCCTCTACTTAGGGCTCTATGTCAGCGGCTGCGGCCCCATGGAGTACAAGGTGCGCTTTAAGCCCCACGAGCGTTTGGTCGCGAAAGAATGGACGCGTTTCGAAAAGTAGGCGACGGCTCAAGGAGCGTCAGCGTTGTCGCCAGTCGCCTCCGTCGATTCGCGGACCGTCGTAGCCAGGGCGAAGAACGTAGGTCCAGGCGAGCTCTCCGGCTACTTCACAAAGAGTGCGCTCGTACATCGAACGGGGCGCCGCGCTTCGGAGGTCGTCGTAGCCGTAGAAGTCTTCAACCTGATCCAGTTGGCGAAGGAGCTCGGGAATTCGCCCGGCATCGAACTCAACGATTTCCCCGTGCACGCGGCTGCCCGCGACGTCTTCGCGACGCATCCCTGGGTAGTCGCCGTATTCAGCCAAGTCGAGGAGGCACATCCCACCGAGCCGCGCCGGTTTTGCTGACCCGCCCTTCATAAAGTGTTGTCGGGACTCGTCGCGCATCAAGGTGCCGTAAATGAAGACTCGTCGCACGGGCCGCACTGACTCATTCTTCGCCGCTCGCTGCAAGTCGTCGTCGTCGTGCCCAAACGCTGCGTAGCCTGCGCTGACGATGTTGAGATACTCCGTGCTCGGCGCAATGAAGCGGCCCCGCCGTTCTTTCCGGACGCAGTAGGTGAACGCCGGGACCAGCGCGCCTTGGGAGCACACGATGACATCACACCGCTCGTAGTTGACGCCCGCGGACTCTTTTTCGTTGAGGACAGCGACTTGGTCGGCACCGAGCTCGAAGAGGGCGCCGTGGCATACGTTGCCAAAAGAAGAGGCCGCGTCCAGCGCGCCACCTTGCCGGCTCGTAGAGAAGTAGTGAAACGCAGGTCGATGGTCGAGGAGGTGCGCAGCACGGCCAACCGCGTTGAACGGTTGATGCCCATGCGCGCTGCAGTACTTGCCGAGATCGTGAGCGTGGAGGTTAGAACCGTAGGCGAAGTAGTACATCAGAGAACGTCGAGGGAGAGCTGCTCAACGCGGGCGCCGGGCATTCCCATGAGACCGCCTGCGCCGCCTGCTCCGCCTGCTCCGCCTTCAACATTCGGCACGCCGTCGAGCGTCGATTCGCCGAGGAGCACCGCCACTGCGGGGCCTCCTTGACCACCACCGCCGAGTCCGCCGGGCCCGCCCTGTCCGCCGTTGCCGCCGCGGCCGCCTTCACCTGCTATCGCTTCTCCGCCGCTTCGACCATTGCCGCCGGGGCCGCCCTCACCGGCCGTTCCGCCGCTGCCTCCGTTACCGCCGTTGCCAAGAATCAGGGTGACTTCGCCTTCGAGGCTCACGTCCGAGCGAACCGCGACGATCGCGAAGGATCCGCCGCC